>JAEOUL010000097.1 GCA_016839345.1 Candidatus Thorarchaeota archaeon
CCATTGATTCCTGCATCTACCCCTATCAAGACAGTTCCAGATTCTTCTGCAGCTTCTGCATTAACAGGAACTGTTCCATAACGATCCTCAGTTGATGAAACCTTTGAAACTCGAATTATGCTATGAGCTTTCTCCTCCCAGCTACTATCGATTTCTAATCGCTGAACTCGTTTCGAAGCTGGAATGTCTAGTACACAACCAGTTACCTCATCAACTAAACCAGACCCGCGTGCAAGAGCATCAGGAATGGCACCTGCAAGACCAGCAAATGATCCAATCGTATTCGCATAAGGGAATCCATCATCGGTGACTCGACCAGCCAGGGTTGTTCCAAAATCCAAAGTCATGACTGGGTTCCGAAAGTCAATGTCTGTGCTTTTGGCAGCACCCTTCAATCCAGCAGTCACTAGCTCTCCTTCCATTTCATTGGCAACAATCTCAGTATTTGCAGGAGGGAGAGAACTTGTCACAGCTCCATCAAAATACACTTTCTTGAGCCATGTATACTTTTGTAAATCTGGAGGTAGATTATTGGTTGTAAGGGAGGCGGTCATTTTTCTAGGAGTGATACCAGCATTCAAGCAACCATCAGCTAGAGCCTTAACAATCGTACCTACCTCAGATGGACTGGCAAAACTTGCAGTAACACCAGTTGAGCGAACAACAAAATGAAGATCTCGTTCTATATCAAGACGTGCTTTCTTGATGGTTGTTGTCAATATATCTGAAACAAGTTCTGATACTGATTCTCTGGTGAGGTCAACTCCAAATACTGTTTGGCTAAAAACAGGTTCATCTTTTCTGGGAGGACGGACATCCCTAGTCATCCGAACCTCCTTCTCAATCTCATAGATTTCGGCAGTCTTCAGGTTTGTTGTGACAAGTATACACTTTGTGGTTGTATTTCCCAGTTCAACAGAAGCTACTGTATAGAAAGGACCTTTTCGAAGAGATGAAACACCAATCGAACGAGGTTTTACAACTCGATCCTTTCTTGCCAATTAATCACATCCATATCAGAGTAGTTTCTTGAAGGGATGGTTTTCAGGAGGTTCGACACCAAATTCAAGGTTTGATGACTCAGCAGCAAACACATCACCCATAGCAATCACGGGAAACACAAGTTCAGCATTTCCTATTGGTCCGTAGAGTACAAAATCAGCTCCCATCATTTGGATCATCAGATTTGATGCAACATCAGCAGTCTGAAAGCCTTCCCGATTTACTTTCTTGTGTTTTCTTAACCATAACCACGAAGAGGGGGCATTGTGCACACCAGACCCTGTTGGATGACCGTAGACTGTCTTTGATACAAATGTGAAAGCAGCAGCTGAACCGGCTCCCGCACCCATTGCAGTAACAGCAGTATCAATCAACGGTTTAGTAATTCCGAGTTCCTTACTTAAAGGAAGGAGTCCTTTGTCAAGATCAAGTGCTCCTTCTTCCAAAACTTTCCTTCGGCCAGCAATCGACGGATCCTGAGGATTGAATGCCAGAAGTATAGCGCATTCATGCTGTATATTTCGTAAGGCATCAATCTCTTCCTTCGTGGCGGAAACATTGAGGGAGTTATAGATTGCACGATCTAGGAGACCCACTTCCTCTGCATGTATGAGTCCAGCCACTCGTACAATTGGTTCTGTGGAATCTATTAGAAATGGTGTGTCTGTCAATTCAGAAACAAAATCGATGTACTTCTTCATTGCTAATTCGGTTTCAGAAAAAATCTGAACAAGGGAGGGATTCCCAGTCAGCTGCGACATTTCATCTTGTTTCTGAATCAGAGCTTTTGCAGCATTCTTATCGAAGAGCCCTTTCTTGGTATCAGTAACAATCTTGTGACCACCATAAAAGATTGTACCAGCCAAGACTGTTGAGGTTTCACCAGGATTACCGCCAATTTTGACACCGCCAATATTGTGGATTATCTGCTCTTTCTCAAATACAAACATGATACTATACCTCCTTCACAAAAAGAATAGTTCCTGATTCCCCATCCTGAACTTCAATCACTATGGATGATGGATTTTCTGAAATTATAGCATGTGTCTGCTGTGCTGTGACAAGAAAACTCGAAGAATCGAGAGTTACTCCATATTCTGGCAAGACAATCACGTTTCCACTCAACGATGGCTTACGAGTTGGTTTTACAGCAGCTTTGAATTCGATCCACAGAGCTCCATTAGGATACTCACCAGGATCATTCAATTGAAGTTCAGCTGCTTTCGCAGCGATTGTTGCAGGATCATTTTTGTTTATCATATCAATGAGTTGAACCTGTTCACGGAATTGATCGATTCCATCAAGTGGTACATTCTCAATATACGGGATTGCACCCTCTGCATCAATTATCTTGCGCGTTTCTCTATCGACACCGTTGTAATAGAGTGCTCGGAGAGACCTTCCTGTTAAATGACCGGGAACCTCTGGACCTGCAAGAATCAGAAATCTGATGTTAGGATTAGAGATGATATTGATAATGACTCGTTCGATACCGATGTTCTCTGTTTTGCAGGTACCGATTATTGCATACTCTGCGTCAACCTCTATTTTCTTTCCCAGTGTACAAATGGCGATTGAATGGGAGGGGTCTTTGACTTCGAAGTCCCCTGGTACAGGTGGCCAATCGTGTTCAGGACTCAATCTATATTATCCCTCCTACTCAAATGATGGTGGATCGAAGATTGATCTATCAATATCTAGAGCACTATTCGCTTCTGCAACTGCTGAAGCCATTGCATTGGCAATTAATGCTACTGATGCAAACACTTCCTTTGAATGAGCAAGGGACCCGAACATAATCGCATCTGTGGCAAAAAGCTGTGCGGCTACTGTAGCCGCAACAATTGTTGAGGTTCGAGTGGATTCATCATCGAGTCCACTCTGTCGTATGAACCTCCATGCAGATGATACATTGTGAGGAGCAAGACAGGTCGGAAGGCCGAGTTCTGACTTAACTGCAATTGTTGTTCTATACTCCAATCCATAACCAGCTCCTACAGGCATTGTGGCAGGATCAATAATGATCTTCTTAATTCCAAGTGATTCCGAGAAGGTCAAAACATCACGAATAGTATCCATTCTTTCTAGAAGGGTTGTTGCTCGTGGAGACCACCCGAGAACTACAGCCATGTCCAGTGAACTCTGCATCAGTTTGTCTTTTTCGTCGTCCTTCATTGATAGATTGATTGAATTATAGATTGCACGATTAGTTAGACCGGATTCTTCACAGTACTCAATTGCACGAGTACGAGCCTTAGCATTTGTTGATTCGAACATGAAAGGTCCTTCATGATTGTCAACCAACCAAGAGAGGTGTTCCTCCATTGCTTTTGGGGTTCGTCCGAAGGCTTGAATTATGAGTGGATGACCAGTCTTCCCACTCATTGTTTCTGCGGAATCTATCCACTTCCTCGCAGTCTTCTTGTCGAAAATTCCCTCACGTGTGTCTTCCATAATTGATTGACCCTTGAAGAAGAGTCCGCCTATCAGTACTGTAGGATTCTCTCCTGGTTGACCACCAATGGGAATACCTCCGAAATCGAACATCTGTTGTTCCTTCTTGAAGACGAACATTGTTTCACCTCTTTACATCCGGCCGAGGGTATAATCCAGCGCTTTTGACCAGTTCTACTATACTCTCAGTCCATCCAACACCCATGAGATGTAGTCCATTAATACCATCAATCTCACGGACTACTTTAATCGTTTCCAGTGCGATTTGAATACCTTCCGCTTTCATTGCTTCAGCCTTCATTTCTTCATCAAGCCCCCTACCAGCATCATCAAGGCGTTTACTGATTTCATCAGGAACTTGAATACCAGGAACGAATTCATTCATGAACTCAGCCATCTCAGAGTCTCTGAGTGGAATGATTCCAGCAAGGATGTTCAAGTCGGAATCAAGATGGTTCAAGAGTTTCTCCAAGCGAGAAGTGTTGAATATAGCCTGGGTCTGAAAGAATTGAGCTCCTGCATCTCGTTTCTTTAGAGTCCGCTGTATGGTTTCATCTATAGAACCGTCATTTGGATTTAGTGTTGCACCGAGATAGAATTCAGGAGTTCCTTCTAACTCATCTCCCGCGTAATCGACACCATTTGAAAGGTGTTTGGCCAAAGAAAGTGCCTCTATTGTATCTAATGCGTAGACCTCTTTTGCATGAGGATGTGAACCAAATCGAGTAGGGTCTCCGGCCATGAATAAGATATTGCGAACCCCCAAAGCATATGCTCCATAGAGCTCACTTTGAATAGATATCTGATTTCGATCTCTAGTTGTCAAGTGCAAGATTGGTTCTGCACCAGCTTGGAGTACATACTGAGCACATATCGTGCTACTCATTGTTGGAATACCACGAGCATTGTCAGGGATGTTGATAGCATCACAAAAATTCTGCACCATTTCAACACGCTCAATCAAAAGAGTAGAGTCTGCCCCATGAGGGGCTCCAATCTCTCCTGTGACAACAAAATCACCCCTTTCGAACAAATGTTTGAGACGAGTATCCAGCAGTTCGTAAATCCCCTGTAATTCTATTCATGGCTTGCTCGTGTTCCCCTAAATTGCTTTTGTCTAGAATAGATTCACATCAAATCTTTTCTTGATGATTAGTGTCCCAATAACAATTGTCACAATACTTGATACTGAGAAAACAACTATGAATTCTTGTAGTGGGAAGGGAGGAGGAGTGGTATCATTATTAGTGGGTGTTGGAGAGGAAGGAATAATATTAGGATTCCAATGATAATCAGAATTAATTGAAAGCTCGTAGAACTCACCAGCTTCCATTTCAGTAAACAAGAATGGACCGCTAGTGACAAACGGATCTTCTGGGTTGAATCCAGGGTTCCAAACGGCCCATTCTGAGTAGGAGGGAATACCAGTCATGTTGAAGATATGTTCAGGAATTATATAGTCATAGGCAATATTGGTAAAATGCCAGTAGGACTCTGTGCTGAACTCAATGACTACCCTGTATGGGTTGGGAGTATATACATCTACAAGGTCACCAAGATCAGCTGCGGCAGGATTATCATATACGCCACTCTCTTTGACATAGATAAAAGTAAAAGCGATGTCCTCAGCTGTAAGAGGCTCGCCATCACTCCAAGTTGCGTTCTGAATGATATCAAAGGTGAAACGTGTATGGTTCAATGAAACATTTGAGTTATTGTTATGTGTTTCAACAATCATAGATTCAACAAGATCTGGGATTGGATTCATGTTGGGATCATGTGAATACAACGATGAATATAGATTCTCCAGAATCATGTTCGAATATGGAGAGTTCATTGTAAAGATGTTGAATGTTTCAGGCTCCTGATCCATAGAAACTGTAACTACTCCCCCGAATGAATTATTAACGGGGCGAATTTTTCTCAAAGTCCACAGACCGGAGATATATCTCTCAAGGTCCTCAACATGACCCTCGTATTGATCAGTCCTATAGCCTTGCATGACGTTATTTTGATACACTACCAGTTCTGGAATATTGTGGTGTAGAATTTTCTGCATCTTAACCGAGGCTTCATAGATCTCTTCGTATGTTTTCCCGTTAGCAAGTTGATAAATCCAAGAGTCAAAAGAATAATTGATGAAATGGGGTAAATTGTAACCAGCATCGACATACCCACTTCAATAACTTTGGATTAACCATTCTATATCATCATAATGGTAATCTGTTTCATAGAAAACCATATCGAAGTCATCGTCATAAGGCGGTATCGGTAGCCCGAAAATAGAAAAGGTATCATCTAGATCTGCATTAATATTAAGTGAATTTAGTGCTTCAACAGCTACTGTTGCAACTTCACTACCAATTAAGTATTTACTATGATAAAGAACCGTGACTGAGAAAGCATCACCATTGGGTGTTTTTCTGAATCCTGTTGTTTCATCTATTGTGAATCCAAGCTCATCAAGGATTGCATTTCCTATCTCAGGCTCGGCATCATAGTAGTGATAATCAAAGAGGTCTTCTGCACACCATCGACTGACAGAGGGAACTACCGAATCATGTAGTGACCCATGTCCATCCAAGAGATCATGCAGAACCTTGGTCTTGTTAAATGCAAATGCAAAAGCACGTCTGAATCCACTGATATTGAAAGGGTAACGAGCGCAATTGATTACGATATGTCCATGGCCATTTCTTGGAGATTCGAATATGTCAATATCAGAATATTCATTCAGAGAAAGTAGATCAGAGAGATTTTGAAGTTTAAAGCTAGTATCCAAGTCGATTTCTCCAGATTGAAGAGCGAGGACTCTCTCCTCATAACCTTCGAATACTTTGTAGATGACCGTGTCAACATAAGGTCCGTGTTGGAGGTCAGCAGGAATGTCTATCGAGTTGGCAATATCTGACTGTAAGAAGATAATCAAGACAATACAGAAGAGTGTTACAGCACTCCGCGTCCTCCTCAACACAAACCACCTCTTAATCAATGGTGGAAGATTGACTTTATGATTTTGGTTCAAGTAATCCCATATCTCATTGAGAGTCTTTGCGACGTAAACTACTTTCTGGAAGATTTCTAGCTAACATTTGAGCTACATCAAGACTAAGGTTAGCAATAATCTCGATATTCTCATCAGTATATTTCTCACTCACAATATCTCCAGCTTCATGCAACCATGATAATGTAGACATCCCTTCATCCCCGTATGGGAGTAGTATTTCATATTCATGAAGACGGGGTAACTCCTCTTTCACAGTATCTACCAAGACTTCAAGATTTATGCCATTATGTGCAGATATTGGAATGACAGTTGTGCATGATTCAGGAAGAGCCAGTCTTCTTTCTTCAATCTCATCTTCATCAAGCAAGTCAATCTTGTTTAGAGCTGTTATCATTGGAATTCCATTTGCTCCAATATCGTTGAAGGTTTCAAGACAAGATTCTACCTTCCTTCGCATCTCATTCACAGCGTCAGATGCATCAACGACTAGAATGATGACATCAGCATCTGAAACCTCCATGAGGGTTGTGTTAAAAGCCTGCAGAAGGGGTCCTGGAAGGTCGCTGATGAAACCGACAGAATCTGAGAGTACAACACGTCGTCCGGGCATCTCCAGTTCACTGGCTTTTGTAGAGAGTGTTGTAAACAACTCATCAGCAATCTCAACCTCCGAGCCTGTAAGAGCTTGATGAAGTGTGCTTTTGCCAGCGTTTGTGTATCCAGCTAGTGTAAGCTCAATGAATCCCTCGTGAATCCGCTTTTTCTTCTTGATCTCTTGCTCTTGAACTATCTTCTTTAGCTTGTCATTGATTGTGGATAATCGTCGTCGGATTTCTTTGATTCGCAGGTTGAGCAGGTCTTCACCAGCTCCAATCTGTTCTGCAATGGGACGGTCTCCAGTGTGTTCCTTTTGAAGACGCATTCGAATCTGATGACGTTCGAAGGGAAGCTCATATCTCAGCCGAGCTTGTTCTATCTGGAGTCTGGCTTGAGGAGTGCGTGCATGTTTGTCAAAGATCTCTAGGATCACTTGAGTTCTGTCGCGAACCTCGGTTTCCCAGAGCTCCATAAGCCTGAAAACTTGGCCAGAAGTGAGTCCGGGAGAGAATAACACGAACTCAGGCTCGTTCACCTCAATCCATGTCTGAATTTCTTCTGCTTTTCCAGACCGTATTCCGTACTTAGCAGCGGGAGCACTTACTATGTCGAAGGTGCCTACTACATTGTACTCCGCAGTAGTTGCCAAGGCTTCAAACTCACTGAGGAGATTAGGGTCTCGATGACTCCTACGTTGCACGAGTAATGCTGTAGCCTCGACCATTGATGCATCCACGTCAGGTTCTGTCTTAAACGATTTGATTGCTGCTCAAAGGTCTACAGGGAAAGATTCATGGCCAATTTCACGGTCAACCGAATAGAACTTGAATGACACATTTTGAGATAAGAGCAAAAGATGGACTCGCACGAATTGGTAGATTTACAACAAAACATGGCACTGTAAAGACTCCCCTGCTTATGCCCGTGGTTCATCCAGGAAAATCAGTCATAACTCCCCGTTCTTTTATTGATGAGTTTGGATTTCAGATGATTATCACTAACTCCTATATCATTAGCTCACATGAGAGATTCAAAGACAAAGCACTGTCCGATGGGGTTCATTCGCTGCTTGATTTTGATGGTCCAATAATGACCGATTCGGGAACTTTTCAAATGTACTTCCACAGCCTCCCTGAGAAAGAAATCGATCCGTTGGAGATTGTTGAGTTTCAACGGAATATTGGATCAGACATTGGTACGATTCTTGATGTCTTCTCAGATCCCAATGTTGGAAGGTCAAAGGTTGAGGAGGACACCCAGAAATCTCTTGAAAGAGCTAAAGTATCCATCGATAAACGAGGTGAGATGTTTCTCGCAGGTACAGTTCAAGGAGGTATCTACACCGACCTCCGAGAAAAAGCGGCAAAGGCACTTGGAGAGATGGATTTTGATGTATATCCAATAGGGGGGGTTGTACCATTGATGGAACAATATCGGTATGCGGACATTGTTAGAATCACGCTAGCCGCAAAGAAACATCTTCCTCCAGATAGACCAGTCCATCTATTTGGATGTGGACATCCTATGTTTTTTGCACAGGCGGCGTTGCTCGGATGTGATTTCTTTGATTCCGCATCTTATGCAAAATTTGCTGAATCGGGAAGGATGTTGCTACCATCCGGGACTGTGCATCTAAAAGACTTGAGTGAACTTCCATGTGAATGTCCAGTCTGTAGTGTATCTTCAGCTGATCAACTTCAGAGTGATAAAAAGGAAGATCGTGAACTCAAACTCATGAAACATAACCTATACGTCAGTTCAGCAGAGATGCGCCGCGTGAGGCAAGCAATATCAGAAGGCAAACTATACGAACTGGCGGCTTATCGTGCCCGAGGTCATCCCACACTCTATGAGGCATTACGAGTAATGTCCAATGAATATCTACAACAAGAGAACGAAGATCCTGTGGGAAAAACTGCATCGATATTCTATACTGGTCCTGAAACAACGAAGCGGCCTGAAATCACAGGATTTCATTCCCGCTTTATCTCAAGATATCCCTACAAACAAACGAATGTAGTTTTGCTTGTTACAGATCCCGGTCTCAGACCTTTCGTTGATACGTCTAGTGTTATCATAAAGGAGGTCAGGATAAGATCTGCAAATGAGCTTGTACTATTGTTCGTGACTCCGATGGGCATTATACCTTGGGAACTAGAACATGTTCATCCTGCCCAGCAATGTCTCTTTCCTGAGAACCTTGACTCTGAAACTCTTGAGATTGTTATTGAAAGAACAAGAAAAGCCCTTGAATCAATGAAATATCAGAAAATACTATGGTTCAAGCGAGATGTCAATGTGGATTCTGCAGTTACAGAATTACTGGATGACTACTCAATTGAAACTGTTTCCACAGCAACAGAGGCAATTGAAGGTCTACCACCTGCGGATGAGGAAGTTTCTTGGACCAGAAGAAAATTCAAAGCGCTTCTGATACATCAGTGGGGAGAGAATGCAGGCGAAATCGCTGATATAGAAGACTTGCAGATTGTGCTTTCAAAAAGTACAGGAAAAATCAGACATTGTATGAGCAATGCGGAGATACTCTTTACAGTCGTACCTACTACAGGACTACTCATCCCAACATATAGAGGGGGACAAGAGCTTCTACGTGCGGGACTGGAGGATACCTATAAAGTCACAATTGATTCGGACGTTTCGGAGTTTGTTGCCGCAGGTAAATCAGCGCTGGCAAAATTCGTCAAGACCGCAGATTCGAAGTTAAGAGCAGGTGAAGAAGTCTTAGTACTGGATGAGGTGCAGAATCTTTTGGGCACTGGAAAAGCTCTAATTAGTGGGCAAGAAATGACCACATTCAATCGCGGTGTTGCTGTTCAGATTAGGCATCCGAGGAAGAGCTAGATGGTACTGCAGCAAGAGCCAGAGGATGGCCAGGCACCTTCCGAAGAGCATCAACTCCACCTATTGGGAGAATCATGACTTCGTCTGATGGGGCAAAGAGGTGAATTTCATCCCCTTCCTTTATTGCTGCATCCGGATCAAGCAGAGCTTGGGCCGATATATCACCTACTTTAAAATAGACTTCTAATGCATTTCCAATATAGATGGTTCTGGTGACCATACCTATAATCTCATTGTCCGTTTTGCTTTCACGTTGTAAGTGTAGGTCTTCTGGTCGAATAGCTGCTTTCACAGCTTCATTTACTTCAAATGGGTAGTCATCAATTGTTGTCTGACCGACAACAACCTGATTGTTTGGAATACTAACTGTAAGATTGTCACCCACCGACTGTATAACTCCGTCAATGAATGTACACTGTCCTATGAAGTCCGCAACGAAGATGGTCTGTGGGTTTGCATAGATCTCTCTTGGTGAATCGAATTGCTGAACATATCCTTTATCCATGACTGCTACTCTATCTGAAATGCTGAGTGCTTCATGCTGATCGTGTGTAACGTATACAGTAGTTATCGTCATTTCTTTATGTATTCGGATAATTTCCTCTCTCATTTCAATTCGGAGTTTTGCATCAAGATTCGAAAGAGGTTCATCTAGAAGAAGTACATCTGGTTCAATAACAAGAGCACGAGCAAGCGCTACTCGTTGTTGCTGCCCTCCAGATAGTTGATGGATGTGTCTATGTCCAAGGTCGCCCATATGTACAAGACCTAATGTTTCATTAACACGATGTTGAACTGCGCTCTTAGTGTATCTCATTCCCTCAATTCGTTTCAATTTCAGTCCATATGCAACATTGTCGAAAACAGACATGTGGGGCCACAAAGCATAGTTCTGGAAGCACATACCAGTGTTTCGTTTATGAGGTGGTAGACCTGTGATATCTCGATTGTCAAAGAATATCTTCCCTCGATCGGGTTGGTAGAATCCAGCTATTAAGCGTAGAAGTGTTGTTTTCCCACACCCGGATGGTCCTAAGAGAGTAGTAAGCTCTCCCTCTTCAACAACTATGTTGACTTCGTCAGTGGCAACAACTTCACCAAAGGTTTTGCGCAAATTCTCGGTTTTAATCACAACCATTCTTTTCACCTCAAATACCCGTAATGGCGGCAGACCTAGCCCCGAGTATTCTATTTGTTAACGTAATTACTATCCACTGCACAATCATCAAAAGCACACCTAAGCATGCTGCGCTAGTTGGTCCACCCCATTGTCCAATCATCTCTAACACCCGCGAAGTCCAATACGTCAGAGGTGCCTCCGAATGTCCAACACTACCTAATAGAAGACTTGTGCTGACCTCACTCACAGAGTAAACGAACGATAGTAATGACCCTGCGAGTACGCTTACGCCTATGAGAGGCAATGTAATCTTTACAAATGTCCGATTCTTGCTTGCACCCATGTTTTGTGATGCCTCTTCGAGAACAACAGGTGTTGACATTAACCCCGCATATGCAGCTCTCACAGTGAACGGAAATTTCCGTACTGTATACGACATCATTATCAGAAACGCTGGGTGGCCAATAGGGAAAATTGGAGTATTGTAGAAAAATGTGAAATATCCTGTTGCAATCACTATCCCAGGAAGTGCTATTGGAGCTGTAACTAAAAGATCAAGTAAATTCTTCCCAGGAATATTCTTTCGTGCGATGATATATGCCGCACTTGACCCCAGTAGTACGATAAGTATCGTAGCAACTATACCATAAATAATCGTGATATTGATTGATTGTGCTACATCAGGAAAAGCCCATAGAACTTCAAAGTTACCTAATGTCCAAGTTTCAGGGAATAGATTTTGTTGCGGCCAAGAACCAGCAAGTGATATCATGATGACGCTAATCTGAGGTATTAGAGCAAGGAAAAGGACCGGAATTAGTATACAATAAAGAAGGAGCTGAGCCTTAATGCTTAACCTTCTGGTCCTCGGGTTCCACTGGCCACCCTTTGTTCCTGATTCGTAGGATCTTAACGCTGTATACTTACGAATTGCCATGAATCCTACTAATGCAAAGACCAAGAGTACGATACCAATGGCAGGTCCAGTGGCACCTACAACTCCTGCTTGAGTTGCAACAGCATCATATATTCTGAAAGCGAGTGTGTTCCTGGCAGTTGGGTGATCTTGGAAGACAATTGGTGAGCCCAAGTCTTCAATGCTGAGAATAAATGTTAGAATGGCTCCAGCTTGTATACCTGGCATGGCCAGTGGTAGGGTGACAGAACGAAATAGCTTGAATCCTGTTGCTCCGAGATTCTCTGCCTGCTCTTCCAAAGATGGATCAATACTCATAAACGAGGAGTATGCGTTCAGATAAACAAGGGAGAATAGGGAGAAGGCTTGCACAAATATCATAGCGGCAAGCCCTTGGAGGACAATCTTAGATGGAAATATGTGCAGTGTATCATAGAACAGTTTGTTGATGAACCCATCTAACGATAGGAACTCCTTGATACCAATTGCACCAACAAAGGGAATAGCTAAGATTGGAAATATCAAGATGGTACGTATGATTCTCTTTCCGAAGAATTCGTATCTTGCCATAATGAATGCAAAAAAGACTCCAAGCACAACTGCGGCTGCAGTCACTATTATTGCGACATATATTGAGTTAAAGATAGCACCGAAATCCCAACCCCAGACTGCTAAGGCATTGAGTGGTGCGTTATAAGCAGCTCCATTGAAATTGAGAAATATGTCTATACCACCAGATTCGTTGATGAGAAATGGCCAAATTCTTCGATCTCTGAAGAGACCTAAGAAATAATCCAGAGTGAAAGCACCACCTGGAGTTGTGAAAGCCCAGGTAGCGACACTAAAGAGAGGTAGTATAAGAAATAATGTGAATATGCCTACTACTGCAATCAGCTGCACAGAAGTGATTGCATCTAGTTCGCGTCTCGTACTTCTGGCTCCAGTCACGACTCTTGAACGGGCTCGCGAAGCCCAGTTTCGAGTGTTGGCCAGTGGATTCCTAAAGAAGCCTCGGATTCTGCTCAGAGTACGTCCAGACCAAGAAACTACTGAACGACCCCTACGCATGAACCACGAAGCGATATTAAAGGGAATATCCCTGAGGGTGCTCACGAGGTTGCTCCGACGATCCGCCGGAACAAGTTCGGAATCCTCCTCAGGGACTTCCTGTTCTTGTACTTCGATATCTTCGGTCACTGAACTAATTCCATTTTACGGTGGACCTGTTGGGACCGTTGCTAGAACTGCTGCATATTGTGCGACAGCTGCTGCATTCCACTCTGTTTGGAAGTAATCCAGCACAAGTTCGTCATAATGCAACAAATAATCCAGTCGGCGGGCCATATCAACACTGTATGTACCACCGGCAACTGTCGCATTGTAGTCAGCAACTGTCAACATAGCAGCCATATCATCTGCATAGCCTTCTAGGTCTTCGTCATCAATCCAACCATTAGCTCGTGCAGTGGCTATTGCATTCCAGCATTCCACAAGCTCAGTCTGTGCATCGGTGAAGATAGCTTGGAAGTATGCCATGAAACCGTAGCTCATCTCAGCGGACAAAGTATCATTGAACTCAAAGCCAGAAGATATGACGGATTCTGCAGTTTCAGTGAATACATTATGTAAGAAGGGACCCCAGAATGTGTCAACACCGTCCTCATCAAATGCCGCCTCGATGACTGGAATTCTTAGACACTCTGGATTCAGCCAGTGTGATTGACCTTCAGCAGTGAGTATCCAGTCTGTGAAGACCTCAGCAAGTTCTTTCTGTGTGCTTGTAGAGGCTATAGCGATTGGATCTCCGTTGACGATGGTGTAGTCACCAGGACTAACGTACTTGACATTCGGGTTGACATTCGTTGATTGGAAGCCATAGAAGTCAATGGTTAATCCATAACCGACTACTCCCTGCTCGACTGCCTCCTTTACAGCTGAGGAACCACCTGGCATCATTGAATTACCGACGATTCGTGCTAGATACGAAAAGCCCTTATCCCAACCATAACCTTGGGTTATAATCTCATATGCACGTCTAACAGATGACGACCGGTAGGCATCTGAAACAGCAACTGTAGGCAATACTGGTAGATATTCAGCTAGCTTGTAACTGGCAAGGTCAGTCCAATTCGCAGCAATCGTAGCGTTTGGTAGATCATACAAGTCACAGAAGTAGTCGTTTACTGTGAAACCAAATCCAGATGTTGCTGCGGAAACCCACATGATATCACCACCAGTGTTGTTTCTCTTCAATCCAACACCCGCATAGGTGTCAGGAACTCTGGCTGCAGCAGCTACCATCCTAGAACTGGTCCATGGCTCTAGATAGTCGGCAGCAATGAGGCCATCGAACACAGTAGGTCCGCCACCCCAGATTACATCTGCCCATCCATCTTCAAGGATGGGACCCCATAGATAGTCGTATGGATCTTGCCAATCAATATCAGTAATGTTATACTCGTCTGCAACATCGGTTGCCAAGAATTTAGTTTCATATAGATTCTGAATTGCAACACTGTGTCGAGTGAGTACATGGAGTGTGTTTTCTGGACCGGGTGGTTCTGTCGTGGTGGGGGTTGTTGGTGTAGTAGTGGGCGCTGGGCCTAGACCTCCACCCATGAGAAAACCAATTCCGAAACCAGCGACTCCTATTATTACGATCACGACAACCGCCATTGTGGAGATTCCCGGACCGCGTGTTAATTCGCTCATCTCTCTCATTCCTATATTTCGATAGAACAGAATAGGTGTTAACCTAAGTTCCGTTTCAAAAGTAATGTAGAGTCTTGGCTATAAGTCTGCTTGTTTTTATAAGACTTAATTTTACTAAACCTATTGATTTGATTTAGAAAAAACAACAGGCTGTTCGATTTCAAAGTAAACTCATTCCAAAAATCGGAGAGGCTTATGTTCATAAGTTATTCATGAGTAAGGTTTAACGATAATATAGAGAGATGTGGGGTAAAGGATGTCGCACGCTATTGACTCCGATGATTTAGAGAGAGAGATTGAGATAGGAATTGTTAGTGCTTTTGGATGGTCAATCATAGAGTTTGAGGCAGTTCTGTTTCAGAAATTCCTAGTTATGTCTGGTCCGACCTCGCTCACTACTGAAGACATGTTCAGAAAGTACTTGACGAACATGGAGGCTAAAGGATACGTATCTCGGTTAGAATTCCAAGGAAAAAAGGCATGGAAACGTCTGGTCATTGAATCGGAGATTGAGGAACCAGCAATGACTCCAGAAGAGGTGAAGGAGTTCATTGCCAAGGCTCAGGAAGCTGGAAAGAAGAAACAGAAGAAGAAAAAGAGAGTCGGTGAACACCGGATTAGTGAATCAAGAACACTCGCAGACAAAATCATCAGAACTCTAGAACAAGTCATGCCTAATATAAAGAAACATCAGAAACCTTGGGAATCGTCGATGATTGATCATATTGAAGGAATGCATAGAGCTCTGACAGAGTCAAAGAAAGAATTCCTCAGGTATATCAAGAAAAACATACCACCAGCTTATGAATCCATGAAGAAACTCCTAGATTCAAAGGGGGAAGAGATGTTTTTACTGAGTCTGAGGGTCATCGAGTCTGGACAAAGGGCATACCCACCTCAGTGATTTTAGAAACGTTCCTGTATTAGAAATGGAGTTTCCCTTTCATTACTGTTACTGCAGTACCGGATACCTTGACTTGGTCTATACCTTCCTGATCACCACGCACTTCAACAAATATTCTGCCAGGTCGCTCAACATAATGACCCTGTTCGATTACAATACTGGTTACAGGGTAAGTTGCCTCCATGAATCCATATCGTATCAGGTAACTTCCAAGACTACCAGCTGCGGAACCAGAAACTGGATCTTCATAAACACCTACCGCCGGACCAAAATGTCTGACCTGAGCATCCGAGGTGGGATCTCTGGTATCTCTTGTGAATACACTCAGCGACACATAATCTGATTCCGCTTGGAGCTCTTTCAGACGATCCCAATTTGGATTGATTCTATCAAGAGACCGTTGTGTTGATACGGGCATCATCAAGTGAGGCGTACCTGTACTGACTGTTTGTAGAGGATTCGGTGAGTGGATATCGACGAGGGATAGTCCAAGAGCTTCTACATAGTCCTTTGGGTCGTATGTATCCATAAACTGAGGTTTCTTGTGTGTGATCTGAATCTCATGATGTCCTGTTGATTCATTCTTCACAATTTCAATATCCAGAATCCCGGTATTGGTTTCTAGACGGGTCATTGTTACATCTTGCAACAAATCGATTTTTCCCACTTCCACTAGAGCATGAAAAGCAGCAATTGTTGGATGTCCTGAGAAGCCAATTTCGCTCTTTGGCGTCATATATCGAAAACGGAAATCTGCAGTCCGAGACTTTGAAACAAACACAGTTTCTCGCACATTCATCTCACGTGCAATCTTATACATTGTTTCTTCACTGACATAGTCTGCACCAAGAACAACTGCTGCAGGGTTTCCACCAAATGGTTTGTCTGTGAACGCATCGACTTGAATCACATCAAGGCTGTGTTTTTGTTTCATTAGCATCAACCTCTGGACATATTGCTCAGTGTCTAATTAAGAGTTCCATAGGAATCTGGGAAATCACTTTTGCTTCATGTGACGTGAGAAGTTTTCCTTGTGTGCTGCCTGATTGAAGATACGATCAGCTGGAATTACCCTAGCAGGTCCGAATCTTGACTTGGCAGGTTCGAAATCACAATCAAGAAGAGTTGCGACCCACATATCACAACCTGATTTCCAAAAGTCATTGCTTGTATCTGGAGATCTACGCTTTACCAGATTCGCACTGTGCATAGAATGTCACTGATAGGAAAACACCAAAACCGGTCAGGTACAGAATCAACATACCAGACACTGTAAGGGGATTTCAAGTGGAAAGGGCATTCTTCAATCCAGGAGCTGGTTTCAAAGCTGTTGCACCTCTAGGCGTTGTTATTGCTGGAGGAGCTTTAACAATCAATTTGAACTACTTTGAACAGAATTACTCAACCGAGAAAAATGAATAAGTTAGCAAGTAAGGCAGAGGAAATCATTCTTGGTCTATTAGCTGAGTAATTGACTATATACAGAAAAGAACGGGTGGTAATCAAATATCAACCCTTTCCTCCTTTTTCTAAAAATATTGCAATAAGAAGACGTTGCAAGTCTGTCGAAAATTAATCGTATCTAATAGAAAGCTCTCGATACAAGAGAGCTAAAAAACCAAAAAGGTAGAAGAAGGCCCGTGTTAGATACATAATTCTACTTGTCATTCCTAGTATCCCTGTGGTTTCATAAATCCAACTTACTTCTCCCAAAATATATGGAGAATAGGGCCAACCAGCATAGTCAGCTGCTATTACCAGTACGATTCCATAAGCATACTCATTTACAATTGAAACTAGAATCAAGAAAAGCCCAAGAAACAACCATCGAGGCTTTTGGATTGATCGCACTCCTACCTTTCCACTCCTTTAGAGTTTCGATGATGGTATCACTTGAGGACTGTTTGTTATGAACTTTCTTGTGTATAGTTAGTTCTCAAAGAGAAAAGAAATGAATAGAAGAGGTGGCGAGCATATGGGAATCGTGGTAGGAGGGGGGAGTTTCGTAATTGAGGGCATGTAACGAAAAACTAGCCCACACGCTCGCCTTCTATTTGTTTAAGATGGTTTATGCCCATCGATTCCTACTTAGACTGTTGTTAACTCAGCATAGTCCCTATTAAAGTTTGTTTTGATACTGTGAAAATTCACAAAATTACAGGCCGGCAGACTTGGCAGAACAGCGTCTATTTCGCTGAGTGTCTTTTATTGCTTTCAAACTTTATGGCATGAAGTTTTAGTTAAAGTGTAGTGATTCGCAATAGTAAATAGTTAGAGTCAAATCTTGAAAAATGGAATGGAGTGCACCTTCAATAGAAGGCACACATGTAATTGGTTATTCACCAGTATAGGGTTTCGAGATACTTTCCTCTTCGATTTGGCTTGGTTTGTGTCCCTTTCGCCACTCTTCAATAGGTTTAGAGACCTTCTCTTCAATCCTCGACCTGTGGATGGTGTTCATTGCGCAGAATGGAATGATTCTACCATCAGGCACCGAGTAGTTGATATCACAATGAGAAACCCGCTCAAGATCGAAGTTGTAGGGGTCCATGAAGTGCATCATGCCAATCATGATTATACGTCGCATCAATTTGGCAAGCGACTCGTAGTCACCACGATTAAGGAAAGCACTGAGGAGGTCTTTGATGAGACCCTTCTTCTTGATATGACGTGCACCAGCAGCTAGTTTGGCCTTTGCACGTGCGCTTGCTCCCCTTGCTTCATTTGCAAATAGATTAGCAATCTCTTCAAGAAGATTCAAGAATTTATCAACATCAATCAAGTCTGTGATTGGTCTATAGTCACCATCATCATCAATGTAAATGAAAGTAGCCATTCCACAAGCAAAATGTGAGCTGAGCTCAAGATCAGGACCACCCTTTATCAGACCTAGTGCACGACCGACAGGCATCATTGATGGTACAGGATACCATTCAGTGTGGGGTATTTTTCCACCGGTCTGCTCCTCGATAGCATGGATCGCATCTGGAATTGTGATTCTCATATCCTTTCTTGCATCATGATCAATACGACCAGTAATGCTCACAGGTTGGAAGTTGACACATCGGATAACATCACGGTTCTCTACTGCGTATTCGATAATACCGCCAAGCTGGTCGTCATTGACTCCCCGGACAACTGTTGGAACCAATACCAATGATTCCATTCCCACCTCTCGCGCATTTTGGACTGCCTGCTTCTTTAAGGGAAGTAAGTTTGTACCACGAGCTGCAAGATATGGTTCGGGTGTTACACCATCAAACTGCATATAGATAGTTGAAAGACCAGCGTCGCGGAGTTCCTGAAGATACTCTTTGCTCTTTCCGATTCTAATCACATTACTGGCAATCTGCACATGCCTGAAACCTAATTGCTTGGCCCACTTGATATACTGTGGGAGATGTTTGCTGACAGTAGGCTCACCGCCTGCGAATTGAATGGCTGGAGCGGGTACGGGCAGATTTCTGCGGAGGTTCTGCATCATATCAAAGACCTCCTGCGGATCTGGCTCATAGATACTACCACCTTCAGCTGCAACAGCAAAACAAATCGGGCAACGGAGATTGCAACGATTGGTCACATCTAATAGAGCTAGAGCTGTGTGAGATTTGTGCTCGGGGCATTGACCACAGTCCTCTGGACATCCTTTGACGGTTTCCGTTCGGGGATTCTCTAATCCAATGGACTTGTACCACCAATCTTGGGCGTTCCTGAACATCTCAACATCGCCCCAATAAACATCAATAAACTCGCCATGATCTTCACAGGTTTTCTTGTACATGACCTTTCCATCTTCCTCATAGAGGGTTGCAGTAATCACATGGACTTTATCATCAGTCAGGAAACACTCGGGGCATATCGATTCAGTGTCGTAGGGAAGCTCCTTGACCGGGTATCTTTCTACGCGATACCTAGAGATTGGTCCGCCATCCTCATGTTTGACGGGGACTTCGGGAATTCGTTTAACATCATCAGTAGCCATAATTATTCTCTCCATGACCACATGGAACCACCACTAAACAGGGTGGTATTAACAGGCGTGGTTGGAAAAAAATCTGAATATAAGTTTAATCCGAAGTTTCCGAATATGTAGAGTGAGCTATTATTACTCCTCTTCTGAATTTGTAACTAGGACATATCCCATGGAGAAGCCTCCTCGAGCGAGAAGTTTGGAATGGCGTTGTATCTCAATAAGAGCAGGATCTGCTTTTCTGAGCGCGAGGAGGGCATCAATGGCTTCCTGAATATCGACTAGTTCTTCAGTGTCTCCCGAGTAGAGAAACTCTTTTGCTTCCTCTACTATTTTTTCCCGAAGAAGCACATCGAGCTCATCCGGTCCAGCAATTCGAACTTTGGGATTTCCACCATTCTCACGGATTATATCGGGAATCTTATCTCGTACCAGCCTTTCATCCAAAACAATCACCTTATTTTTACCTCAGAGCAAGTGCAACTTCGACTTGATACTTTGCAGCATCTAAGAATGCATCAACGGTTTGTCTGACTACTCCGGGAAGTTCTGATGTCCATGGAACCTCAGAATCTCTAGGAGTTGATTCAGTCATGGCTGCGAATGGCAAGAACTTGACATTGAATGATTCGTCAATTGAAATTGTACCTAGCCATTGACCCTCACCGTCAACAATCTCATAGGTTGGAAGAAACTTCTTCATTCCCTCGGGTACAATTGCATTCCAAAAAACAGACATTCCACTGAACTGTTCGGGGTCTCCCAAACTCACAGTGTAGGTGTCCATAGTTGCTTTTGCATTAACGAGCTTGTAAAGAATACCTATACTACAATTTAGACATTGATTGAACTCAAGTCCATCCCCACTAGCATTAACATACGCAATACCATTTTTCTCAATGTTGTCATCATTGCAGTGAACACAGAGGTCCATTCCCCATCTTACTTCAAGGTGATCTTGGAAGGGACCATTTATGAATCGGTCTGCGGCTCCTTCAAATGCAATCTTCACAGCTTCTTTCCCCTCGTGGTCCATCTTTGTTCTGATTGATTTCCAAACTTGAAGTAAATCTTGCCAAAGTATGTTGAAAATCATGTCCGCAAGTTTGTCAAGAGACCTTTCTTCCAGCGCACTCATTGCATACACTTCATAACATGGAATTTACAGGTATCAATTAAACATTGGTTGGACCTCCTAATGGTCAAGTGGGACTAGCCTAAGATTTTTAACTGAGTCTCGATGAGATTCCAAGAGCGAATAGGTGAGAAAAGGATGGATTGCCAAATTCACTAACTCATGTGAAAGTAGTTGTAGTCCATTCTCTGATTACATACTTGTTCGAATTTTTGGAGAGTATTCAAAACAAAATGTACGAAGCTGTATTCTATATCAAACAGCTGTGCCGTATTTACAAGTTAGAGATATTGTCTATACCGAGGTTGGTGATTAAATGTTCAAACCTGTACCCAATCAAGTTGACTTCATTGCTCAAGAATATGAAATACTCAAATTTTGGAACGATTCACAAATTTTTGAAAAACTAAAAAAGTTGCGTGAAAAGGGACCGATATGGTCGTTTCTTGATGGTCCTATCACCGCCAACAATCCAATGGGTGTTCATCATGGATGGGGGCGAACGTACAAAGATCTTTACCAACGGTTCAAGACTATGCAAGGATACCATACCCGCCATCAGAATGGTTTTGACTGCCAGGGTCTTTGGGTGGAGGTCAATGTTGAACGAGATATGGGATTCAAGGGGAAGCAAGACATAGAGGAGTACGGGCTGGAAAAGTTCATCATATTGTGCAAGCAGCGTGTCTTGAAGTATGCCGCAGTGCAAGCTGAGCAAAGCATACGACTGGGTTATTGGATGGATTGGGATAATTTAGAAACTCTACAGAAATTACATGATGCTCTTGGTGATAATCCACTAGCAATTACGACTATCGATGGAACAACTGGTCCAGTTACAGGTACAGTTGAGCAGCTAGTAGGAAGACTCGGAATGCCGGAGATAGGAGGATCATACTTTACACTCTCCGAAGAGAACAACTATACTATATGGACTGTGCTAAAGTCATGTCATGATAGAGGATGGGTATACAAAGGTAGAGACGTGATGCCATGGTGTGCTAGATGCGGAACTGCCATCAGCCAACATGAGATAGTCACCGAAGGATACCGAGAGCTGACACATGCGAGCATCACATTGAGATTTCCACTTGTGGACAGGCCCGGAGAGAGTCTTCTGATATGGACAACGACTCCCTGGACTTTAAGCAGCAATGTTGCGGCTGCTGTGGGTCCCGAATTGACTTATTTCAAGGTACGTCAGGGTGATGAGATCTTCTATCTGAGTCGTGGGACTCTACATATGTTGAAGGGCAAGTACGAAGTTTTAGAAGAGCTACTTGGTTTTGACATGGAGGGATGGGTCTATCATGGACCTTTTGATGAACTCTCAGCTCAAAAGGAGAGCGGTATTGTTGGAAAACACAGAGTCATTGTTTGGGACGAGGTAGGTGAAGAGGAAGGTACTGGAATAGTACACGTCGCTCCGGGTTGTGGAGCTGAGGACTTCGAACTCTCCAAGGAATTCGATCTTGTAGCAATAGCACCCCTCACAGAAAATGGGTTCTTCATTGACGGTTTTGATTGGTTGTCAGGTATGCATGTGAATGATGTCGCTCAACCAATCTTTGATAATCTAACCAAAAAAGGACTGACTTACAAAGTAGAGGACTATACTCATCGATATCCTGTTTGCTGGCGATGTCAGGAAGAATTGGTCTTTCGTCTTGTGGAAGAGTGGTTTATTTCGATGGGAGATAAGTTAGACATCCCCGATGAAGACGTTTCAGATGAGCAGAAAGAAAACAATCTGCGTTATCAGATTATGGAAGTTGTTATCAACGAAACCAATTGGTATCCTTCCTTTGGAAAAGAGCGAGAGTTGGATTGGCTACGGAATATGGATGACTGGATGATTTCCAAGAAGCGATACTGGGGACTTGCACTACCTATATGGGAATGCTCGAACTGTGGACATTTTGATGTAATAGGTAGTAGAGAAGAACTACAGAATCGTGCCATTGCCGGGTGGGATGTATTCGATGGTCATTCACCTCATCGACCATTTATCGATGAGATTGAGATAGAATGTAGTGAATGTAATGAGAAGATGAAACGAATTCCAGATGTGGGAAACCCATGGTTAGATGCAGGTATAGTTGC
>JAEOUL010000067.1 GCA_016839345.1 Candidatus Thorarchaeota archaeon
GTGATCTCATGAAGTGAGTTCTGAGCGAAGTCGGTAATCCCGACCACAGCCAAGTTACCCTCAACTTTGACCCATTCATGATCTTTACTATAGCTTCTATCATCCTTAATCTCGGTGTCACTCATCAGGTCCACCTACATGCTGCGAGGAATGCTCTGCTTTAAATCAGTTTGGTTGTTATGTTCGGGACGCTCCATAGACAGTAGGGTCATAGAACGGCCAAGTCACAACCTCTGCGTTTCGCATTCTTCCCTTGATGTCAATCTCAACAATATCACCAACATTGACTGTTTCCGGTTTTACATAGGCAAGAGCAATCCCTTTGTTCAACGTTGGTGCGAGCCCGCCACTACTTACTTTTCCAATGGTTTCGCTATTCAGTAGTAAAGGATAGTTTTCTCTTGGAATTCCCCGATCGAGCATCACTAATCCAATTCTGGTCTTTCTGATTCCACCCTCTTTCTTGTGATGTTCTACTACATCATATCCGATGTAGTGTGGGTCTACCTTGAACTTCACTGCATATGGGATTCTTGCCTCAATTGGAGATGTGTCCTCATCGAGTTCGTGACCATACAGAACTAATCCTGCTTCAAGTCGGGTGGAGTCCCTAGCACCCAGTCCACATGGTTTGATATTGAACTCCTCGCCTTGAGTCAGTAATTCATTCCAGAATGTTATTGCTTTCTTCTTTCCCTCTTCACTGAATGGTGTGTCTAGAAGGAGTATCTCCACACCATCTTCTCCTGTGTATCCAGTACGACACAGATACGAATCAAATTCTGCAAGCTTTACAGGATACGATGAGAATCTTGGATACTCACTGACGTCGCGGTCAGCCATCTTATTCATTAGCTTGAGAGCATTTGGGCCTTGGACTGCAATCATAGTGATATCTCGGGATTTGTCATCAACGTTGACATCGAAATTCTTAGAATGTTTCAAAAGGTGAGAAGAGATCTTAGGTCCATTTATGGCGTTGGTAATCCAGATGTATTCTTCCTCGCCGATCCTGTATAATGTCAGGTCATCATGAATGCCACCACGCTCATTTAGACATGTCGTGTAATGCCCTTCATTTATCTTCAGTTTAGTGACATTGTTGGTGGTCAGGGTCTGGAGAAATTCACAAGCTTGTTGACCTTTGATAATGAATCTCGACATATGTGAGGTGTCGAATATACCAATACTGTTTCTTACGGCCATATGCTCTTCCCTAATGTCAGTATATCGAACTGGCATCTCCCACCCTGCGAAGGGAATCACATCACCGTGTTTGACGTGCCAATCATAGAGTTGTGTTCGTTCAAGTTTGTCATTCATGCAAATTCACCCGTGAAGATGCATCGAGGGCATGTCTGTAGCTGAATCAGTATCATTTTATTTCCTTCTATCAAGCTATGAGTTTGGAGGAACCAAAGCCTTGGTCAACGTAGGAGGCCTTCATGTTGGACCCAAACATCCAGTTCGTATAATGGGTGCAATCAATCTCTCTCCAGAGTCTTTCTACAAGGGAGCTGTTGCTGAAACCACCGACGAATTTCAAATGATGTTAGAGAGATTGATTCTAGAGGGTGCTGATGTGATTGACATTGGTGGTGCATCTACAGCACCAAAGAGTGTCTATGGCACTTCAGATGTAACAAGGGAAGAAGAGATCAAGAGAGTTTCGTTGGCATTAGAGTCTGTTGATGATATTGAAAAACCCATTTCAATCGATACTACCTCATCAGCAGTTGCAGAGGTTGCACTCGATCTTGGAGCCTCACTAGTGAATGACATTTCTGGTTTGAAAGCAGATCCAAGAATGGTAGATTTGGTTGTAGGTCGGGATGTTCCTATAGTTCTGATGGCTAATTGTATCACTCCATGTGGAAGCGTTCAGGATTCATTAGATTCTTTGAGAGTTAGTCTGAAGATAGCAGAAGATGGTGGAGTGAGTTCCGAAAAAATAATCCTTGACCCGGGAATTGGTTTCGGGAAACCTCCACAAGTAGATTTTGCTATCCTGAGGAACTTAGGACAATTTGTCAAGCTTGGTCATCCGCTTCTGGTGGGAGTGTCAAGGAAGGCCTTCATCGGACACCTACTTGAGCAGAGTAGACCAGAGGATCGTCTATTGGGTTCAGTAGCAGCAACATCAATCGCGGTTATGAATGGTGCAAGCATGATTCGTACCCATGATGTAAAAGAAGCTAGAATAGCTGCACGTATTGGGAGGGAAGTACAAGAACAGCATGGTATAGGTGACCCATTGTGAGATGGACTGAATGGAGTCCGACCTATTTTGACATAGTTTGGAGATTAGGGTTGGATATGGAAAGAGACTGGGAAGCCACAGAACTTCTCACTACAATGCTTGAGAATGTCAACCCAGACCCTCTGCTAAAACGGTTGCAAAGAACCATAACTGGTAAGAAAGTGATTGTCTGTGGTGCAGGACCTTCACTTGATCGTCATCTGAAAATCTTAGAAAATAATGGAGAACTCACAGATTCTGTTATTGTTGCCGCTGATGGAGCGGTTTCAGTTGCGTTGGAGAATCACATTAGATGTGATGTGGTTGTAACAGATTTGGATGGAGATTTTGAACACCTTAAGGAAGCCAATGAGAAAGGTGCAATCCTTATTGTTCATAGCCATGGCGACAATATGGAGAAAATGAGGTCAGCTGTTCCAGAACTTGGGAATATTCTAGGAAGTACACAAGTTGAGCCGACACATAGAGCATTCTTGTGGGGAGGATTCACAGATGGAGATAGGGCTTGCCATATAGTCAGTGAATATTCACCAGAACAGATCATTCTTGCAGGAATGGATTTTGGAGCCATGGTTGGAAGATGGTCTAAGCCAGGACATGAGAAACACTTTCCTGCAAGTGAAAAGAAGAGGATAAAATTAGAGATAGCTGAGGAGCTGATATCGGGCCTCTTCAAAAGGACAGGAATAGACCATTTGTTCCTTACATAGACTAATCCTAAGTATGTTCTATGTTTGAAAAGGTGGGTCTATAGGAAACCCGCCTTGATATTCCATAGATAGCTGAAAACTAGGAAAGCCACACCTGCCATTATCATTCCAAGTATCATGAGTCTGGTTGCATATCCTGGTTGAAAGACATACTTCGAGGCATAGTATACTAGCCCAAGACCAGACACGCCCACCAGAATGATGACCGATGCGACAATTCCTTCCATCCCTAATTGCTGATCAATCCCTGGTGCAATGAGAATTGGCGCACCACCTTGACTGCCTGCTATAGCGGGAGGTGTTCGGACTAAGGTGTAGATATTGCCACCGAGAATGAATAGTATAGTGAGGAACATAAGTCCAAATATGACTGTGTCTGGAGGACGGGTAGGCATACCAAATCTGGGCCTAGTCAGTCGAATTCTTGGCTTTACTATAAATCTCGGCCACCAAGGCTTCACATATCTTACCTCGAGCGGTCCCCATTTTGCATCTGCTTTTAAGACTTACGCGATATGCAATGATGTACTA
>JAEOUL010000172.1 GCA_016839345.1 Candidatus Thorarchaeota archaeon
TCAAGAACACCAGTTCACGCTTAGTCTTGGCTGCAATTAACAGAGTCACATCAGCATTATTCTCTAGCAACTCATAGACCAACGGTCTCAACGGAGCCATTCCAATACCACCGCCCACAACTAGGGCTTTTTTCGAATCCAACACAAATGATGACCCAAAAGGACCCCTGATACCAATCCAGTCATCTGGTTGAAAAGATGCCAATGACGATGTTGCATCACCAACAGGTAAGACTGTAATTCCTACATTGGGTGACTCCCACAATGAAACACTCATGGGAATCTCATCAACTTCTGGAATCCAGACCATCAAGAACTGTCCAGGCATCACTTCAAAATCTGGGTTGGGCATTTCGAATAGAATTGTACTAGCTGAGTCGGTTTCTTTAACAATCCCCGAAACCCTTACAGAAACCTGGTTGCCCATCAGCCTATCAATATTCATTTACCAGACCTCCAGGCTCCTCCAACGATATCAGATGTTTTAGAGTAATTCATCCTCTTCAGGTATTTCTTGACACCCTCCTTAACCTTTGAGAACACGTCAAATCCGTCAATAAGCGCAGT
Organism: Candidatus Thorarchaeota archaeon; assembly: GCA_016839345.1. Next base: position 568 of record JAEOUL010000172.1, read on the forward strand.
CCCGATTTGAATGGCACTAGCTCCAGCAAGATGCATCTCTACAGCATCCTGCCAAGTTGAAACTCCTCCAACCCCGATAATCGGGATTTTCAATGCTTGGCTCAATTCGTATACACACTTGACCGCAACTGGAAAGATTGGAGTTCCAGACAGTCCCCCAACTTTATTTCCCAATACTGGACGCATCTGATAGATATCAATCTTCATTCCCCTGACGGTATTAATTGCCACAACTGCGTCAGCACCAGCCTCCTCAGCAGCTTTTCCAACTGCCACAATATCCGTAGCATTTGGGGTCAGTTTTGCAAAAACAGGACAATGTACGGTATCTTTGACTGCATTCACATATTTCCGCGTCATCTCTGGATCATGTGCGATCTGACTAATCTCCGCATGAGGACAGGAGAGGTTAAGTTCTATAGCCTGTGGATTCATGGCCTCTCCCTTTCTTGCTACTTCACATATCTCTTGGACAGTGTTTCCGAAGATACTGAGTACTACAGGAATTTTCTTACTCTTCAACAAGTCCATCTCATCGCCAAATGCATCAATTCCTGGATTTGTGAGACCCACCGCATTTAGTAGTCCTCCGTGAGATGATGCGAGAACTGGTCCTGGATGTCCTTTTCTCGGGTTTAGTCCTATTGATTTCGTGACAACCACATCGGCACCTGACTCAATCACTCTAACTAATGTAGACGCAGTGACCCCTAAGATACCTGATGCAAGCCAGTACCCCTGAATCTTCAATTGTTCATCATATTCGAACTTAATGACAGTCAGTAATAAGCTAAATGGAGCTAGGACGACAAACTTATCCGATATTCAATATTCTCAGCTCTCAAACCTCATCAGGAAGGGTTCATGGTGCCAACATATCTCACACTCTCAGTATTCGGAGTCTTTGTTCTTGATGACGAAGGCAAAGTGACAGCAAAACACATGTTCTATCCAGATGCTGAACTCGCAGCCACCAATTTGGCTGCTGTAAATGATGAGATGACCACTGATTTACTGGAATCAGTCGCAAAGAGTGTTCAAGGAGCAGATGTGGTTGTTGAAGATCCAATGTTCGCAAGAGCCCTGTCACAAGTGAGAGATTTCAAAGTACGAGTTGAGGCCGGTGCTGCACCTCGATGGTTCAGAGACGGTCAGGATGACTATCTAGTAAGTGAAGGAATAGTTTCATCAAAAGATGATATCATTTCTTTCAGACGTGATGTATCAATCAGGTTGGCAAAGAGCAAAATAAGCGCAGCCAGTGAAGAGAAAGATCTCCTAGTGAAGAATGCCATTGATGCCGTAGACGAAATTGACAAGTCAATAAACGTACTTGTAATGCGTCTTCGTGAATGGTACTCCCTTCATCATCCATCCTTGAGTAGGCTCATTGAGGACCAGGAGCAGTATGCACGTATACTAAGCAACTGTACGGGTAAGAAAACAACCACCAAGGATTGCCTGGAATCTGCAGGTGTTTCTTCATCTGTTGCAGAGCAGATAATAGATGGTCTTACTGGAGATATAGGGGCGGAATTTGCCGAGTCCGACATTTCAGTGATTGGCGTTCTCGCAAAGACTGTTGATGATCTATATCTAATGAGAACGAAACTTGAAGAGTATATCATATCTATGATGTCCTTAGTGGCACCAAATATTGGTGCCTTGGCTGGTCCCCTGATTGGAGCCCGATTGATCAGTCTGGCTGGATCTTTGAAAGAGCTTGCACAAAAACCATCCAGTACAGTTCAGGTATTTGGTGCTGAGAAAGCACTCTTCAGGAGTATAAAAACTGGTACAGATCCACCAAAACATGGAATCATCTATAGAGTTCCTGAGGTCAACACCGCTCCATACTGGCAGAGGGGAAAAATTGCTAGGTCATTGGCTGGAAAACTATCAATAGCTGCACGAATTGATGCTTATTCCGATAGGAATGTAGGTGAGAAACTGCGAGAGGAATTCCTATCGAGAGTTGAAGAAATAAAGCGACAGAATCCTGAGGCTCCTGAAAAAGTACACAGGCCTAAACCCACCCCGAAAAAGAAGCAATTAGGACGGGGTGGTCGTCCTAAACGAAGACGGGGAGGTCGCTGACGATGAATGTATCTCAATACAAATTCCCCGGAGTCTTTACAATTAAGGACAAGGATCGGACATCGTTTTGTACACAGTCCTTAACGCCAGGGATTAGTGTCTATGGCGAGAAGACAATCACCCTTGATGGTAATGAATATCGAATCTGGTCCACCAGAAGATCAAAGCTATCTGCTGCAATAAAGAACGGTCTCTCAGAGATGCCAATCCAACCCGGGTCCAAGATTCTATACCTTGGAGCCGCATCAGGTACAACTGTCAGTCATTGTTCTGATATTGTGGGTAACAAGGGTGCAATATACGCTGTGGAATTCTCTGAACGGACTGCACGGGACCTAATTCATTTAGCTGCTACACGCAATAACATAATGCCAATTATTGAAGATGCCAGACACCCTACAAGATATGCTTCTGTGGTGGCAGGACCCGTTGAGGTGGTCTATCAGGATGTTGCGCAACCGAACCAAGCAGATATCCTCTATGAGAACCTCAAGACCTTCTGTTCTTTTGGAGCATGGGGAATGCTGGCAATCAAAGCCCGGAGCATCGATTCCACATCAAGGCTTGATGAAATCTATAGCAAAGAGATAGCAACATTGGATAACTTGGGTTTGCAAATTGTGGACAACATAGATCTAGATCCTCTTGAGAAGGATCATCGATTCATTGTGTGCCGAGTTTCGGAGGAACTAAAGTGAGTCCCTTCATTGAAAAGATGATTGAACGAGATATCGACACTCTCAACGACCATCTTCCCGAATCAAGACATCCTCTGTCAGAGCTGATTAAAACTGATTCACCACAATTTAGAACACGAGATGGCGAGATCTCGGTATTTAGAAAGGAGGAGCTTGATAAACTAGCAGCAGATGTTCCTTTGAAGCTACATGACGAAGTTCATCTTCCTATTGTTATCCTCCGGAGACTGGACTATGGAACAGGGATCTATACGGTAGCTGGAAACAAGGTGGAATTGTACATGGTCCATCGACTCCTAGGATATGTTGACCTAGAATGGGAGAATTTCAGTCACTGGAAACCAGTGGAAAAACTATCTAGACCACAGGTTCAGCTATTGAGAAGGAAGCTACCATCAACGACTAGCATTGGTATTGCTATGTCCACAAAAGAAAAAGAAGAGCTAAATTCGTAAAATTTGAGTGATTTTCACTATTAGATAGGCTGAAAAAGGTTCAACACAAAACAGAGATTGGAGTCTAAGTTGACAAGAGCACGTACCCAGCTAACCCAAGAAGTGATCTCGCAATTAGAGGGTGCTGGGTTTAGTCTTTCATCAGAATGCGATGTAAGACCAAGTTGCTTTGATTTAGTGGCTCGAAAAGGAAACAAACTGATTCTTGTCAAGGTATTGGCAAACATCGATGTGCTCACAAGTCAAGATGCGATGGCATTGCAGCTCGTGGCACACTTCTTTAATGCAACACCTCTTGTTATTGGACGGAAAACGCGGAAGGGAAAATTGGATCCAGGTGTCGTATACAAGAGATATGGAGTGTCCACAATTGCACCCCCCAGTTTTCAGAGTATGATTGCGGAGGAAAAAATGCCAAGAGAGTTTAGTCAGAAAGGTGGTCGCTTTGTGGCCATTGACGGAGAAAAACTCCGGGAAGCAAGAGTCGAACAAAGAATGACAACTGGTGAGCTAGCTGAATGTGTTCAAGTATCTGCTCGAGCTGTTTTGGCATATGAGAAGGATTACGAACACATGGGCGTTAGTACAGATATTGCTAGAAGACTAGAAAAGGTACTTGAAACTGACCTGATAATTCCCATTGATTTACTACACGAGCGTGTTGATCAGAAATCCTTGAAACAGCCTAGCAAGGAACAGGACATCCCAGATTTGGAGGCTCGTGTGAATCGCTTTTTCGAGAGACTTGGTATGAATGTCCTTTGGACTGATAGAGCTCCGTTTCATGTTGCAGCAAAGGAAGAAGGGCCTCCTCTTATGTCTGGAGTAGGATCAATCACAAGCTGGTCTCTAAAGAAACGGATGGAGATTTTAAAGAGCGTATCAAAGGTCACAGAGTCAAATACAGTGATTATTGTTGAAGAAGGTACAGCTGATGAGAGTATATCAGACCTCCCCGTAATCAGGCAACTTGAGCTTGACCAAATAGAAGAATCCCGTGAGCTCAAGAAGATAATTGAAGAACGGTCCAATCAATGATTAAGACGAATCAAGCGTGGCCTGTTCTATAGACTCGCGAATTTTTTTGACTGAATCCCAGCTTTTTCGAATGATTGGAGGCAATTTTCGTCTGGCTTTAATCAATTCTTTCACAAATCCAATTGTTTTTGGATCAGAAGGATATCCAGATCCAAAGTCACCATACTCTCGGTGCATCTCACCAATGATTCTATCTCGTTCAACTTTAGCCATTATCGATGCTGCAGATACAATTGGATACTTTGAGTCTGCTTTATGCTCCGATATTATCATCGCTCCTTTGGTAGCAAGGCCGCTTAGTTCACCGACCTTGTTTCCAAACCGCTCTGCATTGACATCCGCAGCATCAAGATAGACCTCCTTCGGATTCAGCGACTTTACTACTAAAACGAATTCAGCCACCTCGACTTCATTCAATGTAGTTCGTTTTCTGAGTCGATCTATATCAGCTGCAGAAACATATCTGAACTCAATCTTGGTTGCCAAACTCTGTATCTTTTTACTCAAAGAAAGCCGTCGTGAAGGCGTTAATGTCTTCGAGTCTTTTGCACCAAGTTTCTTCAGTTTGGGAATCGCTTCTGGATTGAATAGCACTCCACAAATGACCATGGGTCCAATTATCGGACCCCTACCCGCTTCATCTACTCCTGCAATACCGTAGAGGCGACTTTTCGAGGTCATATCTCACTTGTAGCTCTGCTAACTTATTACCATTGGGTAAAATGCGAACTAGAATGTCCAGAATTAAGAAATTTAAGACCAATATCTATACAGAGATGGTCTATTTACGGACTCCAATAGTCTGTCCCTTGATGAATCGTTTTGTGTAGTTCCTCTTGTTGCGTATACGAGGGATTGGAGTGTGCCGTTCACGACCATGTACTTTTGGTGTTGACTCGCGAACTTTACCAGCCTTTGTGAGTGATCCGTGTGAACCAGGCATTTTGATTTCCTCTCTAGGACTCTAACTGTGATTCTAAAATGTTCTCATAAAAAGCTATCCAATTGACACTCCTGTACGACCTTAATAACCTCCAACCACACCCGATTACATGACCCGACCACGGCTGCGTCTCCTATCGACGCCTCCCCGTATCGAAAATCACACCCCTCTTTATGTCGATGTCGATAGTGCGCGGCTGTGGAATCTGGTCAACGACGACACAGTTCATCTAATTCTTAGGAAACCTGCACTACAGGAGCTTGCACGCAGGCGAGACCCGCATCTTATGGACTACTGTGAGAATCTACTGGATTCTGATGAGTACGAAAACTGGATCACAGCCATTAACACTCTCGTTACACTGGGCACAACGGAGGCCGTTGACCGATTGATTTTGGTCTATGCACAATCGCTGAATGATGAGAGAAGACTCGTACTCTCCATGGTCGCAAAAGTGCTCACAGCAGAGCATGTTAAGCCCTTTAGCATAATGGTACGAGAAGTGGCTGTTGCTGGAGAGCTGGATGTTTCCGGTTGGACTAAAACTGCCATATCTACACTACAAGATGTTTGTAAACGATTTGGAATTGAAATTCATGGAGTGTATGTAGGCACAGAAAAAGCCGTCAGTGCAGCAACTTCGACAACCCATAATGTAGACGAGATCATTACTCATCCAGATAAGTAAGTCACACCGCAGTCTATTAATCTGGAAGTTTTGATAGACATACCTATGACCACACCTGACGACGACTATAGAATTCACAGGGAGATAGTGGATGCACTACTCAGTTCAAGTGAACCTCTTAGTCGGAAGGTGATAAATCGTACAAAGAATAAGGTCTGTGCCAAATATAGACGCGCAAAGACTCCTACAAACGCTGACATTCTGCAAGCAACCATTCCTGAAGAAGCTGAAATCCTTAGACCCTTCCTCCAGAAACGTCCTGTTCGTACTGTTTCAGGTGTTGCTGTAGTAGCCACAATGACAACCCCACATGAATGCCCCCATGGAAAATGCGCGTATTGCCCGGGTGGTCCTGATCTTGGAGTTCCGCAGAGCTACACAGGTCACGAGCCCGCTACCATGAGAGGTATTCAAAACGATTTCGACCCATACCGCCAAGTAGAGAGCCGTCTCAAACAATTGGATACAATTGGACATAGTATAAACAAGGTCGAACTAATTGTGATGGGTGGGGATTGGTGTTCTAAACCTGCAGAATATCAGGAATTCTTTGTCAAAGGCTGTCTTGATGCCATGAACAGGTCTATCAGCAGCGATCTAAAAATGGCAAAGGAAAGAAATGAGAAAGCCGAAGTGCGTAATGTTGGATTGACATTTGAAACCCGTCCTGATTGGGTCACTCAAGAAAGTATAGACCACATGCTCGATATGGGTGCCACACGAGTAGAAATAGGAGTCCAAACACTCTCTGATGAAGTCTTACAGAAAGTAGAGAGGGGTCATGGTGTTTTTGAAACAGCACAGGCGTCAAAGATGTTACGTGACAGTGGTCTCAAGGTCTGTTATCACATTATGCCAGGTCTTCCTAGATCAACCCCCGAGAGTGACCTAGAAACCTTTGACTTATTATTTACAAATGCACGATTTCGTCCAGATATGCTGAAGATCTACCCTACCATAGTTGTGAAGAACACAAAACTATACGACTGGTGGAAAGCTGGTGAGTATAATCCCTACACAACTGACCAAATAGTAGAACTAGTTTCGGAAGCAATCAGCAGAATGCCTGAATATGTCCGAATCCAGAGAATGCAACGCGACATTCCTCTTCATCAGATAGAGGCTGGTCTTGACAAGGGCAATCTCCGGGAATTAGTTCACAGAAAGATGTTGTCTGAAGGTCTGAGAAATCCAACAATCAGATTCAGAGAGATTGGTCACTTCAACATGAGGTCTTCGCAAAAGGTAGATGTTGACAGAATCAAACTAGTTCGTCGAAACTACAATGCATCTGACGGCAAGGAAGCTTTCCTCTCCTTCGAGATACCTGAGCTTGATATAATACTTGCATTTCTGCGTCTTAGATTACCAAGTGATGACGCTCATAGATCTGAGATACGAGAAAAACCATGCACACTGATTCGCGAACTAAGAGTGTATGGTCCCGTAGTTGAAATCGGTGAAAGGGACCCACAAGCATGGCAGCATCTTGGTCTAGGAGAGAAATTACTCGAAACTGCTGAACAGATCAGTAAGAATGAGTTTGGAGTTGATCGCATATTGGTCAATAGCGGTATCGGTGTGAAAGAATACTACAGAAATCTTGGATTCAGAGATTTTGGTCCTTTCCTCTCAAAAGATCTAGGATAAGAGGAAGGTGGCGAACACACAGGGTCGTGGTAGGAGGGGAGTTTCGTAAATGAGGGCATGTAACGAAAAACTAGCCCATGTGTTCGCCTTAATTGTTTGACAGGCATATTTCAGTTCACGACGACATATCCGTAGACCTCGTTCATCTTGTTGAATCTTGTATACACCTCGTCAGATGCTCTCTGGATATCACCAATCTTGAGAGAATCTCCCATTTTCTCCAAAAACAATCTTCTGAGTCTAGATTGAATATATCTGTCGAGTTCCAAAACAGTTCTGAAAGTCACTTTCAGATTCGAACTCTCACTATATTCGTAAACCTCTATTCTTGCGTGTCTGTGTGTTCCTTGCTTTTGAAGTCCCTCCACGAAAGAGAGACCATCCCTAATCTCCTCCCAGCCTACCAGGGTTTTACCAAGAAGAAAATGTAAGCCATCAGGATTAGGTTTGGTTGGCGTGGCAGTATCCCTACACATTTTCCTGTGTTACAGTTTTCTCCAATCGACATAATTATGTATCTCGGATTCTCCGAGCTTGGATCGTTCAAAATGTTAGAACACATGTACCAAAGATAAAATGGGTCGATTAAGAGTACATACAGAAGAAATAAGATTGGGAACTCTGACAGGAAAAGGTGTGAGCGAGATGAAAGATGTTTGGCTAGTTGATTATGCGCGTACTCCATTTTCAAGGTCACGTCCCCAAAAACCAGAAACCGATGTGTTTGGTGAGATACGGGGAGATGAACTCCTTGCCCGTCTACTCATGAAATTCTTCGATGGATCCTTGGCGGATAAAGGAATTGAGAAGAAGGATATTGACGAAATTACAGTCGGTGTGGCTTCGGGAGTCCTTGAGAACTGGACGTATGGCGGAAAAATACCATCATTCTTGTCTGGATTTCCACATGATGTACCTTCATTGTTTGTTGACCGCCAGTGTGGATCAGCAGGTTCTGGGATGCATATTGGCATCATGGAGATAATGACTGGCTTCAGCACAACAGTGCTGTCAACCGGTTTTGAGCATATGACACGAGTGAGGGGACAAGGTGTAGATCCTAACCTATCCTTCGGTGACAAGGCCTCTGAGTTTTACAGACCTGACTTGGATGTCCCAACAGTACTCAACATGTTGCAGACTGCGCAGAAACTGTACGAGGAGGAGGTCCCGACATTTACCAAAGAGGACATGGACAAATTTGGTGTGAGAAGTCACAATTTGACAGTTAAGAATCAGGAGAGTGGATGGTTCAAAGGTGAAATCATTCCAATGCAAGGACA
>JAEOUL010000071.1 GCA_016839345.1 Candidatus Thorarchaeota archaeon
ATAGTACGATATCCAGACTCAACAAGAAGAGGAATCATCTTTCTGTAGAGATAACTCCACGAGGGTTCTCCATGCATCAAGAGGATAGGAGGAGCATACTTCGGACCTTCATCGACATAGTGAATGCGAAGTCTATAGATGTCAATGTAGTTCGGTTGAAAATCGTAGTCAGGAAGGTTTTCAAATCGTGTGTCTGGAGTTCGAAGTATCCCTTCTTTCGACATGAGTGTTCTGAGTGGGCATCATTATATGAATCTTACCATGAAGATGAAATCCCTGTCCTAGCGATTTCTTGGTTCTGATATTATTGAACAAACAGTGAGTAGGGATTTTCATAGTTTGATCTTAGATCATTCATGCTTTAGGAAGAGTCTTTGATCTACTCGAACAGTCACAACTTCACCCGTTGCGCATTTTACGTCTCCTGAGTAGAGCTCACAAGATACTTTGATCCGAGTGTCACTCATTTCTTTGACTTTAGCCCGAAGTGTTACAGGTTTATCCATGGGAGTGGGTCGGAGATACCTCACCGAAATAGCTGCTGTGACGTGAAGGAAGTGTTGGTTAAAATCATCTGCAGCTCTATGAGCCGCTGCATTTGCAGTCCCAGTGCCGTGACAATCAATCAGAGTCGCAATTATCCCTCCATTCAGAACACCTGGGAACGCATTATGATATTCCTTTGGCTCCCATATTGCCACAGTTTCGTCATCTTCCCAGTGACTCTTCAACTGGAGACCGTGTCTATTGTTTTTCCCACAACCCCAGCAAAATGTTCCTTCATCAGGCCATAAATCTTGGATATATTCCTCAGACATTGTCATCCTCTATACTCGAAGCACCGACATACGATGGTATAAACCTAATCTAGCTTTGAAAAGGACTCTAACACATGAAGAGTCGAATTGTGGCTCCATGTGGTATTGTATGCAATGATTGTCCGGCATACTTAGCAACACAGTCTAATGATTTGGAGAAGCTCCAAGAAACTGCAGAACGATGGTCCGACGAAGACCAGCAATATAATGCAAAGGATGTTTTGTGTGACGGATGCTTCAGCGACCGGATGCCTGCTTTTTGTACTGAATGTGAAGTGAGAAAGTGTGCCATCCAGAATGAGTATAGTGTTTGCTCAATCTGTCCGATGTACACCTGTGACAGGTTAAATGGTGTGTGGAACTCGTTCACTTACACATCGGTTGATGATTGCAAGATTACATTGGAAAATGAGAGAGAACGAATATTGTCTCAGACTCGCACATAATATTGAAACACTACTCAACAGTAAACTTGAGAGTCGACCCAGCACCTATGTCCTTGAATTGCTCCTCAAAGGCATACATCAATGCCGCTCGGCCTCTGAGACCGGTGCAATGACCGGGGGCTATAGTGGAAAGTGGATAGTCTTTCAGGTGCTCGATTGTCTTCGTCAACCTGTTCTTTGATGCATCGCGCAAATGCAGCCCACCGACTATTCCAATTATGGATGAAGATCCGGTCAGGTCAACAGCGTGGTTCATTGTGTTTACAATGCCTGAGTGGCAACATCCAGCGAGGATTACAATAGACCCATCCTTTAGCTGAAGGATAACAGAGAGGTCATCCATAACGATATCCTGTACCTCGTTCCCATCTTGATTCGTTGTGATTTTCAAGAGAATTCCGGACAGATTCTCAAAGTCATTTGCTCGAGGTATCTCTCCTGTAGTTATGATACCATCAGCTATCACATACGTCTCTCTGGAAGTAATGACCTCAGTTCTTGACCTGAGATCAGATTCTGTAAAGAACTTCTGGATTCCAACATCACGTTTCTTTCCATCTTCAGGAGTGAATATCTTTGGAACTAAGGCATCTGGATGACACAATACTGGAGTCCTCTTACCAGATAGGGCAATTGCATCCAGCAGTCCACCCACATGGTCCCAGTGACCGTGGCTGAGAACGATGAGTTCGATTGCTGAGAAGTCCTTCTCAAGTGTGCTCATATTGAATGTGAGTGCAGTGCGTGAACTGCTCGCATCAAAAAGGAATGTGAAGTCACTTGAGTCATCATACGTTACTTTTGTCAGTGCAGAATAGCCTGCTTCTCCAAGCAGTCTTCCATCTTTCACATCCCCATCAACCAGATTGAGAATTTCAATCTCTTCAATCGCACGTGTCATCTAGAACCACTGAAAAGCAACTTTGCATATGTCCCAGATAACATCTCGCTTTCAGACAATAAAAAATCCTCTTCCGAAGAGGTTTTGTATATAAATGCACAATAGTTAACTATGAATAAGTCAGAAAAAAAGTGGAAAATGGAACTGAGCCCTGAACAGTTCAAGATTCTCAGACAGTGCGGAACTGAACCACCCTTTTCAGGAAAGTATGTGCATCACAAAGAGAAGGGGACATACGTCTGCGCTGGGTGCGGTAACAAGCTCTTCAGCTCGGACACCAAATTTGAATCAGGTAGTGGTTGGCCAAGTTTTTGGGATAAGGTGTCTGATGATGCTGTTGAGAGAAAATTGGATAATAGCTATGGGATGCAGAGAATAGAGGTTGTCTGCAGAAATTGTGGCGGACATCTGGGTCATGTATTTGACGATGGTCCCAATCCCACGGGATTAAGGTATTGCATTAACTCAGTTGCAATGGATTTTGAACCGGATTCTGAGGACTAGAATTTTCCGAGAGCTCCATCAAGAGCTTTCATGAAACCAGACTCATCCTCTTCTTTTCGTTTCTTGATCTCTTTCCAAGTAGCAGAACAATTCTTGTACTCCACACAAAGGAGCTTGTGTATCGCTTGGTCGATGTCTCGTTTGTTTTCCGGAGTCACTTCAACACCGAGCTCTGCAAAAATCTGAGTCATATGTCTGAAATAACAGGTCAATTGGTTCACCTCGCATTCATGAATACATGCAGACTCTATCAACATATCTAACGCTCAAAATCTCCGAGTGAATTCTATTTTACTTGATTTAAGGGCTCAGGTTTCATGTTACAGCAAGTAAATTCCATGAAATTCGGAAGAGTTTCGTTTAGGGATGGAATTCATAAAGACTCTTTCATCAAGATGATCAATGACCTCAGTCTAAAGCCACCGGTGGTGATAAAACCAAACTGGGGATACTCTGTCATTTTTACGGAAGCGGACATTCTTGACTGGACACTAACTGCAGTTAATAGTGATGCGTTAGTTGTTGAGAGCTATGGATGGGCCAGATGCAAGGAGGCGGTGGAGGAGAAGAAATATGGGCCATTTGATCGTGAGGCACTTCTTAGGGCTGATAAGTGGTTTCTCAAGTACTCTGGAATTGATCATGTTCTGAAGAGGCACAATGTGGAATATCTCAATATCACCGAGGAGGTCTGGGCAAATCGTGTTGTTGAACAGGAAACCATCAATACGATTGTGGAAGATTCCTACGTACCCCTCCATATGAGGGAAACAGCATCCTTTGTTCCTCAACGTCTTTATGACTTGAGTGACGGCACTTTCCTCAATCTAGCAAAG
>JAEOUL010000173.1 GCA_016839345.1 Candidatus Thorarchaeota archaeon
AGTCTGCGAACAACTTCAACAATCAGCTCTGCCAGACCCATCAAGCCCTTTGAAGAATGTTCAGTCGCGACATCCAGAATTGCAAGACCAATGTAATCATAGAACTGGTCTGTTGTCATTCCTTGAAACGATCGTCGTGGAGAATATTCACTGAGTTTCAGAAGTGTAGCTGCTTCTGGAAAGACCTCAACAATTCGCTCTCCCGATATGAAACCTCCAATATCAAGCCCCATTCTGCGGAGATTATCAATCTGCGACCGAACATCATGAAGGAGTGCCTGTGATTCTCTCTGGAATGATTTCACGTCAACAGACCCTAGATCATAGAGTTTCTTAAGCTGGTCCAGTGTGGCAATTGAAGCGTAGAGTTCTGAATGAAGTCGCTCGTGAATTGGGTACATCCCCTTTATCTTCTATTCCGCACTAAGCCGGTAATTGATGTAAAACTGCTCGCGCTTTAAGAGGGAGTATTATCAGGATGATGACTTATCGATGTTTTACCTATTGCTACTTCACAGTAGTGCTCCTGAATGCATAAAAAGAGTAATTCATTCCACTCTGAGAATATTAACTAGAAACTTGAATTTACTTTTCATGTAATATTTCTGAGATTGAATAGAATCCAATAAATCCAAACACTAGAGCTATAATCAAGAAAAATGCACTCACACCTGGAAGTGAAAGATTTGATGTCGTCGTTGTGTTAAGATATGCGATAATTTCCGCAGCAATCACGCCTAAGAAAATCGATAAGAGAATCAGCATTCCGCCCAGGGATACTTTCATTCTTGGCTGCAATAACAAACTCACCTACAATGGGCGGCCTACTCATTGAATTTAAGTCTTGAAGTCCTAGCAAACCACTAGTCAAAGGAATGATTCTCAATTATCGTTCTATGGTGTAAGTCGATCACGATCACGAGGTAACAAGGTTGCTTCTCTAATATTCTCAATACCCAAAAGCTGCATTGTCATGCGCTCAACTCCAAGACCCAGACCACCATGAGGTGGAGCTCCGTATTTGAACGGGTCCAGATAGAATGCAAAGTTATCCGGATTGAATCCCTTTGCCTTGAATCGTTCAACAAGAAGGTCATAGAGATGAATCCGTTGGCCCCCGGTAGTAATCTCCATACCTTTGTAAGTCAGATCAAAGCTCTCAGTCATACCCTCATTGGTCATGCTAGGCATTGTGTAAGCTGGACGAAGCTCTAATGGATAATGAGTGATAAACACCATGTCTGTGCCATACTTCTCCGGGAAGATCTCTCCCAGCAAACGTTCACACTCAGGGTCTAGATCATCAATTATCGATAGATCTTTTCCTGCTTCATTTACAAGTTCAATGGCTTGTGCATATTTGATTCGTTTGAAGGGAACCTTGGGAACCTCGAGGTCAATACCAAGCAGTTCCAATTCAGCAGCCGCATGGTTCTTTGTCATCTTGAATGAATAATTGAGCATGTTCTCCTCCATCTTCATTACATCTTCAACGCCACTTATCCAAGACATCTCATAGTCGAAGGATGTGTATTCGTTGACGTGGCGCCGTGTGTTATGCTTCTCAGCCCTAAAGACTGGAGCAATCTCGTAGACTCTCCCAAATCCAGCCAAGAGCATAAGTTGTTTGTAGAACTGCGGACTCTGTGCGAGGTATGCCTTTCTATCAAAGTACTTGACCTCGAACAGATTTGCACCTCCTTCAGTGGCTTCTGCAACAAGCTTTGGTGTGTGAATCTCAACAAAGTCGTTGCTCTCCAGAAAATCACGAGCAAAACGGACCAGGTTGTGTTGAACCTTGAAAATCGCATTGATAGATGGTTTTCGTAGATCAAGAATCCGATGATTTAGACGAGTGTCAAGCTCAATGTCGGTCTTGCCTTCTACAACATCTATAGGAAGTCTATCAGCTGTATTAATTATCCTGATTTTTGTAGGAATCACTTCAGCCCCAGAATCAACTTGAGCAGTTGCTACAACCTTACCAGTTACTGAAACTGCGGTTTCAGGCTTCAGCTCCTCTGCAGTCTTAAAGACATCATCTGGAACTTTCTTCTGAGGAATGGTGACTTGCACTGTTCCGCGTTCATCTCTCAGGACAAGAAACTTGATCCTCCCTTTGTCTCGGAGAATATGGGTCCATCCCATGAGGACAACTTCAGTCCCGATCAATTCAGAAGTAACATCAATACTAAAATGAGTTCGAACTTCATCACCGATTGGTTCGGTGCCTGCAGCTTTGTAGAAATCCATTCTTCATTCCTCAGTCTGAGTTGACTCAGCTTTGTCTGAGAACATTATGAGGCTTTTGGAGAGAGTTAAGGAGGGTCTGGATAGGACCCAGACACCGCCTTCTGGATCACAGTTCCCACTACATGGGTACCTGAACTAGCTCATAGACTCTCTCCCTCGCATCGTCCTTGTGCTCCTCTTCCCGAATCAGACCTAGAGCCTTTAATCGACTAAGTCCATAGTTGACTGTTCGGGGAGGAAGGAAGGTGTGGCTTATCAGGTCTTGCCGGGACATCCGGCGTCTATCCCTAAGTAGCACGTAAAGGAACTTCGCAGAAGGAGGTAGAGACAAGAATGAGCGTCGGGCAAAGGTGATCCCACCTGAAAGTTATTACCATGTATCATTTACCTCCGTATAGTTTTGTTACTCACTCGCAGGTTTATTGAGAAGCTTTAGCATCAAAGTACAATGTGTGTGAGGAGCTGAATCGATAATGGTTTCCGTCGAGATACTAGATATCAAGGGTTCTAATAGTAGGCCTTTGAAAAATAGGCTCTTTAGACAATTTGTTGAAACAAATAAAGTCGCACTTGTCTTCCCAGGATTGGCATATAATTCAACAATGCCACTTCTTCATTACTCAATTCAAGCCATTCTTGCTAGTGGTTTGAATGTGCTTACTGTAGACTACGATTACTCCAATAACTCCGAGTTCTTGAAACAATCTGCAAAAGACCAATCAGATTGGTTGATTAAAGATGTGGAAGCAGCGCTAAGATTTGTAACCGAAGTAGAGAAGCAAGAAGTTGTTTGTCTTATTGGAAAATCATTGGGAACACTGGCGCTAGGTCATTTACTCGAAACACATAAAGAACTGCGAGATGCAAAGACTATATGGCTCACTCCATTAATTAAAAATCCGGAATTAATGGAACAGATGCTATCCTACATGAAAGATGCAGTTTTGGTAATTGGCACCAAAGATTCTCACTATGACAGTGATATCATAGACCGTCTGAATATATCTACTCAACTAAGTGGAATAATCATAGATGGAGCAAACCATAGCCTAGAAATAGAAGGCGATGTTACAAGATCGTTAAGGGTACTCATGCAAATTGTAACCATTTTACAGCAGTTCGTATTTTGAAATAAGGAACTCTAGTGTGTGGGAGCGTGCTGTTCGGTCGCAGGCATGCTTGGTCGTTCATTGGCTTGCCAAAAGTCTACGATTTTATTCAATAATTCAGTGATGCCATGTCCAGTAATCGTTGAAGTTTCAATGAAGAAGAGTGGATGTGGACGCCCATCTTCGCCCAAGAGTTTTGCGGCCTTCTCAAAATATACTTGAGCTTCTTCTGTTGTGACAGGGAGATCTGATTCATCTTCCTCATCATATACTGGGTGGTCACGAAGATCTGTTTTATTCCCTACAATGATGATTGGAGGAGGAATCAGGAATGCATTAGAAACTTCCCTCACCCAGAAATCAAGACTATCGAAGCTCCATCTGTCAGCTACTGAATAAACAAGTACAACAATCCCAGCACCTGTGTAGAACTCAGTTTTTGGTATTTTCTCATCTATGCTCTTCTGGAATGTCCAAGCATCAACCCTCACATTAGCTTGATTATGCTCTATTATGTTACTATACGTGAAAGGCTTGGTAGGAGGCAAATCAAGAGAAGAATAATCGTTGCCAAGTTTTAGATTACTCTCAAAGAGTATGCTATTGATTCCAACTCCTTCCTCACCAAGGAACAAGACCTTCAAGTCAAATACATTGGATACGCTTTCAGCTGATAATTTTTCGGATTCAGATGTATCTTCTAGGGGGATAATCTCTTCAGGCATATCCCAAACAAATTTCACACTTTTATTTTCGTCAGAGGATTGTGTTCTTGGTGTAGGGGTACTTGTTGGAATGTTCTCTGCATGGAATGAATATACTAGGCCGGTGACCTCTTCGCTTAGAGGAATGTCCCATATGTTCATACTTTGAGGAGCGGGTTCTTCAGTCACTAGATTATCTATTGTTGGTACTGGAGAAGTCAAATTCATTTTAATGTCATCAGGAATTATAGGTGCACCAGTTGGAGAGAGAAATTCATCCTTCAATGCGTCGAGCGCATTTAAGGCTCTTGAGAGTTCGAGTAAATCATCCTTTGTTAGCTCATCTTCACCGGGAATTAGATCGACCTCGGGAAGACCAATTCTTTTCAAAATAAACTTGAGAATGGTCTGGGGAACATTGAGTCCTCGCAGATATGCAAATCGTTGAACATCTTCCATGACGTCTTTGAAGGACCTACCCGAATATTTCACTTTTCGAGATATGACTCCGTCTGCGATGTAGACTCGATTGACTTTAAGACTTACGTCAATATTTGTCCCTGGAATTTGCATCGTGACGACAACCACGCCTTCCTCATTCATATTCGATGATATGAAGTATGATTAATTACTAATTTTAAATATTAAAAGTTTTCCTACATCATTAGAATGAGGAATAAAGCATCTATTCATGCAAAACCGAGATTAGTTGTACAATGGGGGAACCGAAAACAGGAAACTGGAGGCGAAGCGCCATATATTGAAATGAAGGGAAATATATTCTATCAATTGTAGAATGCAAATCTGAACAAGTGTGTTGAAAGTGATAGAAGTCAAAATAACCCAATCAGATGGTACCAATATTGCCGTTCCCATCGCATCACATTCTAAAGTTTTGGATCTATCAGAAAGATCAATCATTGCAGTAGATCTTTCTGAACTCGACAAATTAGAAGGTCTTGAAGAACTCATTCTTAGCAAAAATCACTTGATGACAATTGACTTTACTGTTCTAGCATTTTCCCCAGCAATCCGAACAGTAATTCTAAAACACAATAAACTGCAGATTCTAAATTTGGAAATGCTACGTTATTGTTCAGAGCTGGAGCATCTGGATTTTGGTTTTAATCAAATACTAAGAGCGGATCTTTCTGCATTGCCAGAATGTAAGAATCTTGTTTCCCTCAACCTAGAGAGTAACAGGCTCATGAACTTAGATCTTGAACCACTCTCTAGATGTGCTAAACTCGAGGAGTTGAACCTCCTTGAGAATCCATTAAAGCGACTGGATTTAACAGCACTTTTCTCATGTGCGTCTCTCAAATCGCTACTAGTTCCGAAAGAAACCAGATTAATATCAAAGAAGAAATTCGATGTCGAGCTACTAAATCCTCCAGCACTCAACGAGTTAATTGATGAAGGGAAAATTGAATTCTCTCAGGAGTGATTTAACACTTTATTGTTATTGTGTTTGCAGTTCTCGCCTTTCCATATTTTATGAAAATACTTGATTTAGTATCTAACATCTCAAAAAATCGTATCCGAATATACTAGAATATCTTATTTCTTGATATTTTGATAGTTTGTTATTCATAAGAAGTGGTTGTCTTGAGGAGCTGGTAGCATGAAAAAGGCATTGGTGGCTTTTACAATAATATTCATTTTCTTAGTACCTTTAGCTAGTGGTCCGGCTTCTGAGGATATGGTTCCTTTTTCTGGGAATAATAGGTATGGAGAAGATGATTTTCTTCTAAGTGATTGGCAGGATACAGGGTCAGGAAATGGAGGACCTCTGAATGGAAAGCTCAATGGAGTCAAGGTCTCAAGTGGAACATCTGTGATTGACTATTCTCATTCTGGGTATATTGGAATTGACCCACCGCTGGGTTGGAGTTCCGAACAGCTAGAAGGACAACTCAACCATCTTTCAATGTGGGTAGATGATGTCTTGGTCAATCCAGATCTTGACGATAGGAACCAGGAAATCTGGTTTCCAATCGAGGATTATCCGGAGTACAATGGTGACTGGTTCAATGTTCCAGATGGCTGGACTATAGTAAAAAACGACGCACCCCCATCTGGAACTCAACACCCCCAGCATGGTTACTTCGAGTTTAACGGCTACATCGGAGAAGGATATGACAACACCTATGGTTGGAGATTTGATGCCAATTATGACAGCAGTGCACTTCTAGATCCAACAATTGGAGTTTACATAAGTCAGCAAATCCCTGTCTCATGGAGAAAAGTTTACTCTGCTGAGATTACTTTCCGATATTATGTTTCAAGCGTTTCAACATTGGATGATAATGTGTTTATCTTTACACGATTAGAAGGTCATGTTTCGAAATATCATGTGTTCGACATAGGCTCCCCTACAGACACTTGGCTCCAAACCACAATGACCATTCCTTCAACATTCTTTGAGTCTTTGGAAAATATTGATTCTATGCTTTTTGACATTGGTATTGGGACCGATATAGATGGGACAACAACTGCGGCGGATCACGAGGTGTATATTGATGAAATAGATTTGAGACTTCAAGTACGACCTTTTCCAGAACAGATTGACCTCCGAGCAAATGGAGCTCGTGTGACTGGTTCAATTCAAGGGAGTGTCAGTCCATATGTTCCCGATGGAAGCAATAGGGATTGCTATAGTGCCCCCGATTCCAATGGAGGATCAGGTGGAGTAGATCTCAATGGCTATAGTGACAATGGGTGGTTAGATGTTGGTGCGGATGTACCAGCCTATCCTGACTGGAGTACAGCATATGATTATCAGGTAGGTCTTCAATTTCCATTGCATATACCTCAAGGTTCAGCAATCACATCAGCCTCACTTCAAGTTGAAACACCCAGTGATTCAACAGGTTATCCCGGAATGCGCATCTATGTTGCGGCGGAGGACAATGTTGCTGCGTTCACAAGTGGATACCCACTTCTTCCTGATAGATACAATTGGGTGAATACAGGTGTCTACTGGCTTCCATCTTCGTGGACAGCTAATGGAAGATATACCACACCGGACATATCCGCACTCATCCAAGAAGTTGTATCACGACCAGGGTGGCAGAGTGGAAACTACATCTGTATAATGATTGATTATGCCTATTCAGACCAACAGTATGCATACAACCAGATTAAGGGTTCATCAGGATTTGATCAGGCAGATCTTGCTAGATTATTTGTAGACTATATTGAAGTAGCCTCCTCAGATACAATACCCAGCTTCCGGTTTAACAAGAACGTCATCATTGACCACACTAAGGTCGTTTCGGATCTTCAAGACTTTCCAGTCCTTGTTGATATTTGGGATGAGAATCTTCACCTCAATGTGCAACCAGATGGTGATGACATTGCATTCCTCTACAATAATCAGGTCATACCCCATGAGCTTGAACTGTTTGACAAGAAGGGAAATGGAACTCATGCACATCTGGTTTGTTGGGTCAAAGTTCCTCATCTTTCATCTGTTGAGGACACGACTGTGGTCATGGTTTATGGTGATGAGGACCTCGGAAGTCAAGACGACACCCGGAATGTGTGGGATTCTGATTATACTGCAGTTTGGCATTTGAATGATAACCCAGCTCAACCACAATGGGATTCCACTTATGCGGATATTCTACCGCACCAACCTCAAATCCACGATAGTACATTGCAAGGTCTTGATGGTTTAACCTATGGGACAATGACATCCACTGATAGTGTGACTGGTCAAATTGGAAATGCAGTTGATCTTGAAGGTGTGAATGACTTTGTTGATTTTGGAAACCCAACAGAATTGCAGATGACTGGGGCATTTACCGTCGAAGCATGGTTTAATGCCGATTTCATAGATAATGATTATCTTGTTGTCAAATCAGGTGAAGAAAACTATCGTGGGTGGGATATCAGTTTTGATGACGACCCAAGTATCAGTCCTGCAGGATGGGTCATGTTTCGGTTCAGTCCAGATGGTATAAGCACCGATATTGTTGGTTACGAGCGTGTTGATACAGGTCAATGGTACCATGTAGTTGGTGTGTTCTATCCTTCATCATATGCAAGATTTTACTTGAATGGCGAGTTGGTAGATGAGGTAACAACAGGAATACCAGCATCTGTGAACGATCCTAGTCGACCTCTTAGAATTGGTCGTAGATCTGACAATCCAGGCGGAACATCCTATCTCGATGCAATAATTGATGAAGTACGAATTTCGAGCGTTGCTCGATCAGATGCATGGATAAGAACTCAGTATATCAATCAACGAAATCCAGAACTGTTCTTGACTGTGAGCGAAGAGGTCATCAACTTCCAATATATGAAAGACATCACTATTGATCATAACAAAGTAGCATCTGACATCAGCGGGTTTCCAGTATTGATTGACATTTATGATTCTGATTTGCGAACAAATGTCCAACCAGATGGTGATGACATAATGTTTTCCTCAAATGGTAGGAGTCTCTCACATGAAATCGAGCTTTTCGACCAACTGTATAACTCAACACACGCACACTTAATCGCATGGGTAAGAGCTGATCTCTCTTCTATGTCGGACACTGTAATCACTATGTACTATTCAAATCCTGCTTTGGGGAACCAAGAGAGTCCTGAGGAAGTCTGGCGAAATCGGTATCAAGGCGTATGGCACCTTGGGAATGACCCTTCGGATGCGTTGCCAGCCCCCCAAATCATTGATAGCTCATACAATGATAATGATGGAACCACATATGGATCCATGACTCAAGAGGATCTAGTTTCTGGCCAAATAGGCAACGCTCTTGAATTCGATGGTTCAGATGACTATGTCAACTCTGGAAATACTGTTCCACTCTCAGTAGGTTATAACAATTTTGTCATGAGTTTGTGGTTTGCCACGCTTGATGTAGATGTACCACTTGCTATCAAAGGAGCAATAGGAACAGATGCCTACAGATACATGCTTTCAGTCACGAGCTCAGGGACAATAAAAGCAGAGATTGACGACAATTCTGTTTCGCCTGGAAAAATCAGCATATACTCCGCAACTGCTCTAAATGATGGTTTATGGCATTATGCTGTTATGGTGAGGGATGGGAGTTGGTTACGTCTCTATATCGATGGGGTTGAAGTGCCAACTTCACCAGTAGACATCACAGGATACGGAAGTATCAACTCGGTGGAGCCATTTCTGATTGCAGCATGTGATAACTATGATAACGCTGGAAACCCGAATCTCTTTGCAGCAGCTCAGCTCGACGAAGTTCGAGTCCTCAGTCATACACTCACTCCTGAATGGATACTCACAGAGTTTAACAATCAGGATGATTCATCTAACTTCTACTCCCTAGGAATCGAACATGAAGTGCAAATTCCTGAGGAAGTTCCGTTCAGATTCATGTACAAGAAAGACTTCATAATTGACCATAACAAGGTGGAATCAGACCTGACTGGATTTCCAGTTCTTATTGATATTTATGACACAGATCTCAGAACTGATGTACAGACAGACGGTGATGATATTATATTTGTAAAGGACGGATGGATGCTCTCACACGAAGTTGAGCTATTTGAGCGATCATACAATTCTTCGCATGCACATCTTATAGCTTGGGTAAGACTGGATATATCATCTGTGTCTGATACTATCTTCTCAATGTTTTATGGAAACCCTTATTCAAACAGTTATGAAGATCCTGAGGGTGTTTGGGACACCTCCTTTGCGGCTGTGTGGCATCTCAGTGAAAATCCGGCAGGGACTGTTTATGATAGCACAGCAAATGGAAACGATGGCATTGGACTCCCAATTGGCTCTGAACCTACTCTTCAGACAGGGAAAATATATGGATGTTCTGAGTTTTATGGAGAAGCCACTAACGATCGAATCGAGGCGCCCCACTCAGCTTCGCTTGTTCTTCAAAATGACATGTTGGTAGAAGCATGGGTGCGGACGACCAATACAGATTCTACATCAGATGTGATAGTTTCAAAATGGGGTGATGTGGGTCATAGGAATTATTGGCTTGGTAAACTGGATGGAGTGAGTCTTGCATTTTATGTTGATAACACACAGAGTGTTACTGCGTCACTTAGCCTAGTAAATGATGGGGACTGGCATCATGTTGTAGGTGTAGCAAATGCAAGCACTGGCGAGCTACTTTTGTATATTGACGGAGTTGAACGGGGTAGTGCACCGTATAGTGGTTCAACTCAAACTGGTACATCAGTAATTCAAATCGGTAACAATCCAGGTTCAGTCGGTTTCATTCAGGAGTGGGATGGTCGCATAGATGAAGTTCGGGTTTCAAACTCCTATCGAAGCCTAGGTTGGATTCTAACGGAATATAATAATCAGGATGATCCTTCAAGTTTCTTCACTGTGGGTCCAGAAGTAGGTTCTGAGCCTTTGGATTTCACATACAAGAAGGATATCACAATTGATCATACAAAGGTTAGTACAGACCTCAGTGACTTTCCGTTGCTTATAGACATCTATGACCCTGATTTAAGAACGAAGGTTCAGTCTGATGGTGATGATATAGTATTCAAATCTGGTGGGTCGATACTTCCTCACGAGATAGAAGTCTTTGAGCAATCCTATAATGATAGCCATGCACATCTAGTGGCTTGGGTTTCGGCAGACCTTCTATCATCGATTGATACAGTAATCACGATGTATTATGGTAATCCAACAATTGAAAACCAAGAATTTGCTACAGGTGTGTGGAATTCCAATTTCAAGGGCGTCTGGCATCTTAGTGAAGACCCGGCTGGAACATTCTATGATTCGACTGGAAATTTGAATCACGGAACGGGATACAATCTTCAATCAGATGATCAGGTCGATGGACAGATTGATGGGAGCATTGATTTCG
This sequence comes from Candidatus Thorarchaeota archaeon, assembly GCA_016839345.1. The sequence goes on from JAEOUL010000173.1 coordinate 10,912, forward strand.
ACAATATACAGGACTATATTGAATGTGGAAATGACACTTCGTTGAATGTGGGTTCTAATGATTTCTCACTTTCCTTATGGTTCAAGTATGACGGTGTGGACATGGGAGTCCTTGCTGGAAAAGGTGCTGTACTTTCTGCTAGAAGATATCGAATTAGCATAGAATCAGGTCCAGGAATGTTGATGGCAGAAATTGACGACGACAATACCGTATCGAAGAACATCTTCTCGACTTCAACCTACGGTGACAATTTGTGGCACCATGTTTCTATGGTAAGAGATGGCAACAACCTTCGGCTATACATTGATGGAGTGGAGGACCCTAATTCTCCAATAGATATTACAGGTTATGGTAGTCTTGATGAGGTAGAGTCATTTTACATAAACGCATTCCGTAGTGAAGTTGCTGGTACTCTTGGCTATTGGTCCACAGCAAACACAGATGAGGTGCGTGTTGCCAAGATGGCACTCTCACCCGAGTGGATTGCAACTGAATACAGTAACCAGAATGACCCGTCCAGCTTCTATACCGTTGAACCGGAAACAATTCTGCAGTCAGAGATTCAACCTGGCGTTCAGGCTCCTGAATTTAAACACAGGAAAGATTTGATAGTAGACCATACGAAAGTTGTTGAAGATCTATTCGACTTCCCTATGCTCATTGACATATTTGATGCGGATCTCAAAACGGATGTGCAATCTGATGGAGATGACATCATGTTCAAGTCGGGATACATCTGGTGTCCACACGAGATTACGTTGTTCGATCAGTCATACAACGAAACACATGCTCATCTTATTGTTTGGGTCAAGACTGACCTTTCGTCTTCAATTGATACAACAATCACGATGTATTATGGCAATCCTGATTTGCCATCTCAAGAAAATCCGAATGCAGTATGGGGTAATTATGTTGGCGTGTGGCATCTTGATGACAGTCCAACAGGAACAGTACTTGATAGCAGCCACTATAGAAATGATGGTGTAACTTTAGGATCCATGAGCGGCTCAGATTTGATCCCAGCCCAAATAGGGAGTGGATTTGAGTTGGACGGAATTGATGACATGATCAATGTATCAGAGAGTTCCAGCTTGGATTCTGTAAAATATGCAGGGACTCTGTCACTCTGGATAAATTGGGTAGATTCCTCTGATGGGGGCTATCAACGTATTATGACAACCACTGATCGCTTCATTCTAAATCCATCTCCGCCACCTATTCTTTTACAAGATGATGGTTTTGAATGGGCGGTACAGGGAGATGGTGACAATTACTTCTATCCTTGGGGTGGGAATAGTATTGATTATAATCTCGCCACTGATCCATTTACCAACGATGTATGGCATCATATTGCAGTCACATTGGATTATACTACGAAATCTGTTGTGATCTATATGGATGGAACACCATTGGCTTTTGCCCTTGAGTATGTACCAACAGAATGGACACAACTAGCCTCCCTTGGAGATTGGTTATGGGGAGGAAATCAACTTGATGCTGCGAGTCACTTTCTAGGGAAATTTGATGAAATCCGAGTTTCTAATGCTGTTAGATCTTCAGGATGGATGCTAACAGAATACAATAATCAGTACAATCCAAGCTCCTTCTATTCTATTGGATTAGAAGAAGAAATCAGTGGTACAGGATATACCTTTACTACAGATTCTGAGTCAAGCGTAACAATTGGAGCTGTACTATCACTTGGAGTTCAGACCGCCACACTTAGTTACGCCAATGATTTTTCCATAGGTACATCGTTCTCAATTGAAAATGGCAGTCTACCAATTTGGACTGCCAACGTGATGGTTTCTCCACCACCTGAATTGGACGCAGTATCAATCGAGATTTCTTATCCTGAGGGCGAGTGGTGGCCATTTTCGGTTAAAACTCCCTCAGGAGTGGAGAAAACTTTCACTACCGATTGGACTTGTTTTGGTGGAAAATTAATGATTGGATCAACAACAATCGATGAATATGGAATGTGGAAGATTCAGTTCTTGGATAGGAATCATGTTCTTGATATGCAGATGGGTCCAAGTGGGGGGCCTTATTCACAAACCAGTACGTTCACTCTGGGTGAAGATATGGTGTATCGGGTTTGGAGTTCTGGAACCATTGGTTCGACTATTTCCCTCGAGTTAATTGATCCCTCAGGATTGACATGGTATTCTGGTTCTACAACATTCCAGGGACCCAGTTTTGCACTGCCGTACAATCACCGAAAAACCTTGACTATTAGTCATGAGAATGTTGCTGAAGATCTTGTCAACTTCCCTGTACTCGTCAATATTTTTGACACCGATCTTCGCACAGACGTGCGGCCTGATGGCAGAGATATTGCGTTCACGATTGGAGAGGAAACGCTTTCACATGAGATAGAACTTTTCAATCAGACCTTCAACTCAACTCATGCTCATCTCGCAGCATGGGTGAATGTGCCTTTGCTCTCAGGCTCAGTTGATACAACAATCACAATGTATTATGGAAACCCCCTAGCTCCCATTGTTTATGACTCAGGACCTGTCTGGGATTCTGGTTATCTAGGAGTATGGCATCTAGGAGAAAGCGGAACTGGAGCACTCGATGAATATTTGGATAGCGGTCAATACAAACATCATGGACAAGGTGGTGAAGGAAACACCTCATTTGTACCAACTCAAACACTTGGCAAGATTGGTTCAGGGCAAGATTTCAACAATCTTGATGGGTATTACGACCTAATTGACTGTGGTGACAGTCCACTTTGGAACATTGATGGGTATCAAATAACACTAGAGGCATGGATTCAGCACGATATCACTCCGAATACCCATGTTTATGGTGTAATGAACCACAAGGGTTGGTATGATGGATACAGCCTGTTCATCAATTACGGTGGTGGTTCAACCCTAAAACCCACATTCAGCCTACCGGGTGATACACATCAGCTTAGGGGTGCTGATGATGTCACAGGCGGAGCGTGGCATCACATTGTAGCCACTTATGATGGTTCTCTGATGAGGATTTATGTCGATGGCACACAGGATCCAACTGTTCTAGCAAAGTCTGATGCAATATTGCCTTCCTCATATGAGCAAGGTTTCTGGATAGGACATGGGGACCAACCGAAGGACAGAATTTGGAGTGCGGAATGGGATGGCCAAATAGATGAGGTGCGTATTTCAGATGTGGTACGCTCAGCTGGTTGGATTCAGACCCAGTTTGAGAATCAAGATAATCCAGGTAATTTCTATTCTATTGGAGCAGAAGAGGCTATCGGGTATTCAGAGTCAGCTTCAATCAACTTGGATACTTCAGCTCCTGCAGGTCTTTGGTATGCTACAGCCCGATATAGCGATAGCAGTACTGGTCTAAATTACAGGACAGGTATGGTCACCCGGAGCTTCATCGTTCAGCGTGGAACTTCATTAAGCCTAATAGCACCTGGAGACGCTGTAGCGGATGGTATTTCAACAAAACTCATTGGTGAACAACTCTACGTTGAATTTGAATTAGAAGACACATTGACAACAGCATTGGTTAGTGGGGCAACGGTATCCATGAATTGGAGTGTTGGTGGTGTACCAACTGATATCCAACTAAATGATTATGGAGATGGGAGATATGGTAAGACACTCAACACATCTGATTTGGAAAGTTATGGACGGTGGCGGCTAGATCTTGTATCATCTCACCCATTCTATACAGAAGCCCCGGACTTCTTCTATTTGGACCTCTCGCATAGGACTTTCCTTACCTATGAACCTCCAATTGATACTCCATTTGGAGATGATTTTCAAATCAAGCTCACATTACAAGACCAATTCGACAATTCTCCATTGACAGGTGCGAGTATCTCATGTAATGCAACAATTCTGGGTTCACCAATCGATTATGGAAATGGAACATATCTGGTGACAGTTGATAGCACAGGTTTCTCTACTGGAGAGAATACATTCAGATTCACAGCTACACCAAGTACATCGTACCTGCTAAGTAGCAGTATTGATGTTTCGTTCAACTATCGACCCATTGCTACAGAAACAATACCTCTTAGCCCTGATTCTGTTGAAGCTCCATGGGGTCAACAGGCCAATGCAAGCATATTCTGGTCTGACGTCGACCACGCAGGAATAGGAGTGGATGGAGGTGCAATATCGATATCTCCATCTGTTGAGATTCAATCCTTTGATGAAGGAAGTGGTTATTACAATATCACAATCGATGTGAGTTCCTTCGCACCTGGAACCTACTTCTTCAATTTGACATGTTCAAAACTGAACTATCAATCATCTACGGCAACGATAAGCATCACAATCCTATCTCATAGGACTATAGCAAGTGTGGACTATAATTCCACTATACCTGTTGGAACTAGTGTATACTTTGAGGTTTCATGGTTAGATTTGGACCAAGACTCAATAATAATAGATATTGGTAACCTAAGTCAGGTGACCCTAGATTGGGGGATTGGAAGTGATAGTTTTCCTGGTTTTAGTTTCTGGTTAGATACAAGTGGTTGGACGGTTGGGTCTTACACCATTAATCTATCAATCAGCGCTTTTGACTCTCCAAGATTCTACATGGATTCTTACATTGAAATTCAACTTGAGATCCGAAAACTGAATGTACACCTGAGTTGGAATCCTCTTGAGCCATTTCCAAATGGAAACGACTTTGTGATATTTGTCTATGTGAATGTCAGTGAATATGGAAGTCCGATTGATGGTACACCTCTTTCGGGACTTGACCAGACATATTTCAGTGCAAGAAACGAAACGGGCGATCCTTATTTCTTCAAGAGCTTTACCAACCTCGGAGATGGACTCTATCAAATAACCATTGACAGTACACGGTTTCTTGAGGGGCTGTACAAGATTATTATTTTCGTTGATTTTCTAGCAGGAGAAAACTACAGAGACAGCAGCACTCCTGAGATTCCATTTACCTACCGCCCGATTCTCACTTATCTTTCATCTCCAGACTATCCAACTGTGACAACCAGTTTTGACACAAATGTCACAATAACACTGTCATATGTTGATATTGACCATATTCAGAATATTACGATTGGCACAATAACCTCAGAGGGAGCATCGATTGTTTGGCAACACATAGGGAATGGAGTATATGAGGTTTTGATTATTGTACAGGGTTGGGACCTCGGTACTCATGAGGTGAATCTAACAGCGGATGCGAGTGGGTACCAAGCGAAAACACTAACCTTCCAGATACTCGTTCAAATTGCATATGCATATGCGAGATCTTCAGTTTCAATCATCGATTTACCAGTTGGTGATACCGCAGTCTTCTATGCAGACTATTGGGATATTACGCATGACGAACCAATTCTTGGTGCAACTATCAATCATAACTGGACTTATGCTTTGAGTATTACTTGGACTGGGGAGCAATATCGAATTGAACTACCTAGCATGAACTATGATGCACTTGGTTCGTACCTGATAATGTTTAACTTTTCAAAAGGCTCAAACTATCAATTTGGATACTTCAACATGAGCATTATTCTTAGGACGCATTTAACAGAGTTCAGACTCGCAGGCGCTATCGAACCAACAAGCTACAATGCAATGGTCAACATATCTGTTTATTGTGGCGACCTCGATAATGATGAGGGTATTATTGAATCACAAGTTAGTCTTTCAGTATATGGTGATTCAGGTTTGATTCTTTCGACATATATGAATGATACTTTGCTAGGAAATGGATATTACATTATTAGATTCGCAGCCACGAATTTGGGGCCTGATGGTATCTTCAATCTTACAGTGTACTTTAACTGGACGGGACCTGTTCAGAAGTACTACAATAGTGTACTGCTAGCTTCTGTAAAAATAATAGGAGAGGCTTCGGATCTCAGTTTGATTTATTCTGCTGAACCTACTCCGTACCTCGACAACCTAACTTACACCTATTTCTATAGTGAGCTTTACAGTGGAATCGGGATATCAAATGTGTCTGCACCAGCTGGAAATGTGTTTATCTACGTAGATTTTGTTGGCCAATCATTCAGTCCCTCTCTATATTCAATTACTGAGGATAGCGGAAATCCAGGCTACTATTCAATCGTGTTCAACAGCACAATGTTTGGAAATCCAGGAGTATACACCATGATTGTATACGTGAATTGGTCGAAAGGTGTTGAACCCGGTTATGGAAACTGGACTGATACTGTTTCAGTTCGTATCATTCCAAGAAGCACTGTGATCAATTTAATTCCACCAGAAAGCACTCCATATGGTGTCAATGCAACCTTTTCATTTTCATTCGATGACGTGGTAGAAAGTACCACTTACAGAATAGCATTCAGCAGTCAAATGCTGGTCTTTATTGGATTGCCAGATTATTCTATTACCTATAACGAATCTACAAGACTCTTTCATGTTTCCTTCAATACTAGCATTTTAGGACTCCCTCTAGGTAATCGCCAGTTTACAATAGGTGTAAGTTGGACTGGAGAACCATTTTATGCTAATGTGACAGGGAGAACTGTTATTGTTAGTATCAGATTCCGTGAAACAGAGTTTGATTATTCGACCATTAGCCCTACACCCTATGGTGACAATGTGACATTGCTTCTCACTTTCACTGATGTCACTTTAGGAGGTTCTCAAGCAATCGATGATGGATCAGTCACATTATACAATGGGACACAAGAAATTCCGTTGTCAGAGTACTCATTCACTCCAATCGGAAACGGGGAGTATGAAATAGAACTCAAGACAACCTACTTCACAAGTCCTGGCACATATACAATTACAGTAGAAATGAGTACGAGCCATTTCTACTATGCTGTAGTAACTGCGTCACGAACACTCAGCCTACAATATAGACTAACTTTGCTTCTTATAGAGCCCGTCACAGAAACACCATACAACAACTCTCTAGAAGTAGTATTTCATTATCGTGATGTTTTGACTCTGGCTGAAATTGGTAATAGTTCAACACAAACAACAATTCAGATTTTGAATGGAAGTTCATGGTTCTTCAGTTCATTATGGAGAAGTGCTTCAGAAGACTATCTTCTCATAATCCAAACATACAATCACAATCTTGAGATAAACAGAGAATATGTTCTTTGGATCGCGGTAAGCTATACAGAATCCGCACCATTCTATTTGTCCGCTGAAACTTATATTTCATTCACGCTACGAGAGCGAGATACCAACTTAGAACTCATCTCTTCGCCAGAGCCAACGCAATATCTTGAGAGCTTCAATTTCTCAGTATATTATCAAGATTCACTGTCATTGAATGGAATCGGTGGAGCTACCATTACTCTAACAGTTGGAGGAACAGACCTAATTGAAGGAGCGGATTATATACTACTAAGTCCAGCAGATGGTATCTACGACATTTCACTCAATACAACCTCGATAGGACCAGCCGGAACAACAATAAACCTGGCATTGAGAGCATCTTGGAATTCAATCGCACCATATTACGCCACATCTACGATAAGTCTAACGCTCAGTGTGACGCAGAGAGATTCCATCACTGAAATACTATCTTCAATAACACAAGTCAAATATCTTGAAAATATCACCTTTGTGATTAGGTATAGTGATGATGCAACAGGACAGGTTATCCAGTTCAACAAAGATCAATTGTTGATATATAGTGAAGGAACCCTATTGCAGAGTAATGACTTCTCAATGAATTACCTGGGCTCTAGTTATGAGGTTTCTATCAACTCATCAGTATTGAATGTCGGATTAATCAGTAATTGGAATATTACCTTCTTAGTAGATTGGCAGAATAATGTAGCACCATACTATGCAGATGGGAGAGCATCCGCTTGGGTAAGTGTGGTCAACAGAATCGGGATTGTAATTCGTGATGTGGCACCGACTGTTCCAATATATGACAACATGACACTCAAGTTCACATATGTTGATGATTCAACCGGTGTAGGAATCAATAATGCAATCGTATTATTTGACTGTCTTAGTCCAAGTGGCCTTATAGAGGGCGTAGATTTCTGGGTCCTTCGAAATGCTGGTAATTACTCAATACTTGTTGATACTACAAGTCTAGGAAGTACTGGCACTTTCATGTTCTCTCTTCGTCTACTTTGGAATCCCACCCTCGAGCCATTTTATCGAAATACAACAATTATTTTCCTTCAAGGAACGGTCCGACTAATTCAGGTGCTACTCACAAATGAAGAACCAAACCCATCTACTGTGCCTATAAATGAAAACGTTTCTGTTGTCTTGAACCTTCAAGATTTGGATCATGCTATTCCAATCAGTGGAGCAGAAGGTTCATTCTCAGTGAGATACAAGACAAATGCATCTGGACCCGCAATATGGAGCATAACTCCGATTTCACCGGGAGTATATGAATTGGTCGTGGATTGTTCTGATGCTGGTGAAATAGGAACCAATGCCCTCATAATAACACTATCAATCCCAGACTATCAGACGGTTGAGATACAGGTCCCATTTCAAATAAGACTCCGGACGGGAGAACTGAATGAAATTGAAGCGCCAAGCACATATTATGGAGAGTCAACATATGTAATTGTAGAGCTTGTTGACACAGATGCAGGTAACGCACCGATTGATAGTGCTATTCTGATAATAATATGGCCGGATATCGGATACACACCAGACTATGTGTCAATTGGACCAGGTCTATATAATATCACACTGACAACAGGTAGTCTTGATGCAGACCTCTACACGCTCGTAGTTGGTGCACAGAAGAGTGACTACTTCATCTCAGATATTTCTATACCAGTTCAGATACTTAGTATACCTACAGAACTTATTCTTCCTCAGTCTGTTCCAGATGTCTATTGGGGTGAAGAAGTATCAATCTGGGCAATCTTTAATGACACTCGAGATAGCGTACTAATTTCTGGAGCAACACTTGTCTATCAATTCGGAGTTCTGAGTGGTAGTCTTACTGAAGTTGTACCAGATCCAGGAAACTACTCTTTCACCGTTGATACAGGAAATCTCGCCGTGGCTACAACCTACGTTGTATCAATTACCGCTACTCTGAGTAACTTTGTCACAGTAACCAGCCAACTTACAGTAAATATACTAAAGCTGCCTATTGGACTGATTGTAGTTAGTGAAGCGCAACCTGAGCTCTTCAAGGGAAGTCCTGTGAATGTTACAGTCTATGTCAATAACACCAATAGTAATACACCGCTGCTGGGAGCAACTGTCGAAGTTACTTGGGTCGCAATAGAAACTCAGAGCATCATTCTTTCTCCAGTTCCTGGAATGGATGGATATTACACTGGATTCGTTGATACTAATGATCTACTTGTTGGAGATTATGTCCTCACCATTAAAGCAGACAGAACTAACTATATTACAGCGACAACCTCTGTTAGTGTGAAAATCAAGCAGATAGCAACTGTAGTCTTGCTTGATGCGTTGACTTCAACCTACAGTACTCAAACCTTTAACTGGTCAGATATAATTCGAATTGGAGTATATGTTCTAGCACCATCACTGAATGAGTCTTATCCATTATCAACGGGTCTATCAAACTGCAGTGTGCAATGGTCACTATCAGGCACAATTTATACAGGCGAATTCCTGAATGGAACATCCATTGGGGGACCAGGATATTTCTACTTCGATTTTGAAACTTGGGATTATAGAGCGTCCACTTACACACTGAGAATTACAGCTTATCCCAATTTGGGAATGTTTGCTTATTCCAGTAATCTTACGACCCTCATTATTGAGCCAATTGAAACGTCAGTCCAATCAACATATCTTAGTCCAAAGATTTGGGGTTGGTCAGGTTGGGTAAATCTCACATATTGGGACCTTCTATATGATAGAGGAATAGCTGGAGCCAGTGTTTTCGTGGATTGGAATGGAACTGAGAGTGTTTTCAGATATGTAAGTAATGGGATCTATCAAATATTCATAAATGCATCATTAGTAAGTCCGGGGATCTATCCTATTTCTGTCAGGTTCGTGATGGACAATTACAAGAGCGGGACTGGTGTTTTCACTCTCAGTGTGAGAGATGTTCCAACATCGATTGCTGCATTTACACCTACTATCAATCAAATAGATGATGATGTTCTGAATCTTGTAGTGCCATATGGAGATGTACTTCCAATAGTCTTGTTCTACAACGACACATGGTACAACAGGGGTATCCCAGGAGCAACTGAGATGACTGGTGTGATTCTTGGTCCATCCATTCCCGAAAGGGATTATCTACTTCTCGAAGAAATGTCGAATGGTAACTACAGTCTTCTAATAGACACCACGCGCTGGGTGGTTAGTCCGGATTCATATAGGTTGATTCTGAGCTTCTATCTTGCTAATTGGAGTAGAGCAACAATTAGTATCCATTTAACAATCATCAACGTTCCAACTGCACTCCAAATTGATGGACCAATTTCACTGACTATGAGCTATGGGCAGGTATACAGTATCTGGGTATTCTATTATGATACTTGGGAAAGTCACGCAGGTCAGGGTATAGCCGGAGCTTCAATGAATGCAACAAGTTTAGATCCTCGATTTGTGATTGTGTCACTAAATCAATCCGATCCTTCAAGATCAGGATGGTATGAAATCAGAGTTGTTTCTCTAAGAACACGAGGGTCAGCTATTATTTCAATTATCCTCTCGAAAGAAAATTACGAGTCTGCTATTGAGTTCGTAGCAATATCAGTGGAACCTTCTGATTTTGACATACTCATTGAACAAGTCATAATATTTGGAGTGCCTACTGGGATTGTACTGATAGCAGGAGCCATCTTGTGGACTCGACTATTCAGCGTTCCAAAGCGGTTACGAGAAATCAGGAGAATGATAAGAACCATCAGCAAGGGGAAGATTCCAGAAATTCCTGATAATGTTCCTAGTAGACAAGAGATGGTTGCAGATCTATTCAATGATATAGCAGCACCTATTGGCATTATAAAGACAGCATCGAGTATGCCAAGTGAAGCCATTACTACTGAAGTTCCAGAAATAGAAGAATTACTCGTTCAACTATCAATCCTTTCAAAGCTAACTCCAGAGGAACTTGAAGACTTCAAGAGCGATGTTTCAAAGATGAAACTTAGTGAGCAAGTTAACTTTGTCAAGGAAGTGATTAATCAAGAAGCCATCAAGCAAGGACGCATCGACAGAAAACCGATGGAAACGATTCTGGAGGAAACAGCCGCTCAAGCACGTGCTATACTAGCTGGAGAAGATATTGAAGAAATTGTGAAACCAAAACCAGTTGAAGATCGAGTCAAAATAAAAGAAGTAGAAGAAAAGGCGGAAACTCTTCCAGAACTTATTGATTTTGAAGAAGTCGATTCAAAAGACATGTTGAGCGAAAGCGAACTCAATGATATACGTAAGCGATTAGAGAGTGTCGGAATTAAGGGACCTGAGCTCGAAACCATCATGGATCAGACACGTGAACTTCCAAGGGAACTTGCAGAAGAACTTCTGAGAAGTATCCTAGGAAAAGGAGGTGAAGACAAGTGAGTATAATCTCGCCGTCTAAAGATAGAGCAATGAAAGATTCGATTCATGTGCTCAGCCACTGGACCTTGATGAGAGGATGGAAACGTGCGTGTTATAGAATTATCATTCCTTGCATTATTCTGATGATGTTCTGTGCTCCGGTAGGTGTTAATCAAAATCAGTCCAATTTGCAAATTGGAGATCTCACCAATGAAACTCTACAAAACTGGTTTAGACTTTCAGAAGGACTGCAAGAATATAGTTCAACAGGCGCAGCTCAACCAGTTAGCTTTAACGGTCTGTTCACAAATAATACCCAGGACTTAGTAATTATCGATTCATCAACCCCAACAGCGGTTTCTATTCAGGCACCATCTGGATGGACAGGTAGCGGCCTCAGTGGGTCCTTGGAGTATCTATCCACAGATTTCAAACCATTGAAGAACAGTCTTCTTGATGACTATCATGCAGAACGATATATAATAGAGGGATCGCCTTGGAACTCGGAAGTCTTCAATGTTCCAGATGACTGGTCAGTATTCAAGGGCGGAGATTCAACAACCCATCCAACCCATGGTGGGCTCTACTGGTTTGATATTGCGGGAAGTGGTAGAGAAGGCTCTATGGGCTGGAGACCTAGTGTACTGTTCTCTGCTGGTTCAACACTTAATCCAGACATGGAGTTGTATCTAAGTCAAGAAGTTCAATTACCGTGGAGAGAAGTATATTCTTGTGAAGTACAATTCTATCATAGAGTTCCAAGTGGACAGAATATGAATGGTATATTCTATCTGTTTGTTGATGTTGGTGGCTATCGGGAAAAGTTCAATGTATTCAGTAGTGGATATATTGAAAGTGAATGGATTCAAAGAGTTGTTGAAATTCCTGCCTCTGTATTTAGTAACATACCGGTTCCTGGAACAGTTACTCTCGAAATCGGTATAAGTACAGACTTCTCAGGTAATTCTCCGTCAGATATCAATAACCGAGTTTTGATAGACGAAATCGAAGCTGTGTTCAAAGCACGACCATTTCCAGAACAGATAGGTTTGAAAGCAAATCAGACACTAATCAGCGGTTCCATTTCAAGTAGTGTTTCACCATACGTGCCTGACGATACCAGTGATCACAGAGACTGCGCTGACGACTATTCAACTGGTCTTGTAAGCCAACCACTTCGAGTGGGTGTGTATGGTGCAGATTGGACAAGTGCTGGAAAGTACAAGATAGGCATGCAATTCCCACTTGGCATACCTCAAGGGGCAAGTATTTCCTCAGCGCATCTCGAGATAGAAGCATACGGTCGACTCGGGGGTGTGGTTGGCATCCGGATATATGTAGCTCAGGCAGACAATGTTACACCGTTCACAACTGGTTTACCGCATCTGGAGGACAGATTCGACTGGAGCAGAGAAAGCATTGAATGGACTTTAGACCCATGGAATCAAGGTACACGTTATAAGTCTCCAGACATTTCACCACTCGTTCAAGAAGTTATCTCGAGACCTGGATGGTCAAGTGGCAACTACATTTGCCTAATGCTTGACTACATGTATGGAAATGAATACCAAAATTATGTTCAAATAAAA
>JAEOUL010000174.1 GCA_016839345.1 Candidatus Thorarchaeota archaeon
ACAACTATACTAAATCGTCTCAAATCAGTAAAGAGTGATGAGCTTGCAATCATGCTACATAAACAACTCGCGGGCACTTCCTCAGTAGGAGAATCTGGCGTAATAGAGGGAGTCGAGAATGTAAGAAGTACAATTATTCGAGAGTTTGCCGACGAAGCGAAAAAGGGCGATCTTGTCAGAGTTCTTGGCCATGCAAGTACAATGGCAGAGGGACTTGGACCAGGAGGTGTTACTGAGTTGAGGCTTCTTCAGTCGGGATTTAGAGGAGTAAAGGTATTGGGTCTTCTCACTCCAATTGGGCAAGGTCAAACTGAGCTGGATTTGATGACAAGTCACATCAGCCCCATGGTTGAAGTCTTCCAGCAGGCCATAGAAACTGGTAATATACAACTTAGAATATCACGAGAGCCTATCAAGACATACAGAATGGTCAGTTTCAATGAAGATAAAATGCTCCTCTACTTGACACATGCAAAAGAATCGGATATGGCTGCTCTAGTCTATCGAGAGGATAATCCAGGTCTAATTGATGATGCCATTAGGACCTTTGATGAACTCTGGAAAACAAGTATAGATATGCTTGATGTTTTGAAACAGGCGCTGCAGAAGCAACAATCCTAAGATTCCGAAACCCACGTTTTGCTTTTAGAGAGAGTCATGAAAATATCATCACAGACAGCTTGAAAGTCCTCATAAAGTCCATACTCTCCACCAGCTGCATAAGGATGCCCTCCACCATTGAATAGCTTAGCAGCTGCATTGCAGAGCACTCCATCCCGTCCTCGACGGATACCTAGCATTCCGCCTTGACTTAAAGAGAGAAGTAAGTCTGCGACTTTGAGTTCCTCGTCGATTTTCTTTAGATTCTCGGGGTTTGATGCGAATGTTCCCATATCGGTTGAGGTCAGGCCGCTTGGAATTTCAACAACTCGCACCAGCTTGCTATGGATTATTTGGTCGCAATGATTCGAAAGAGCTTTGCGCATCTTCTTCATTTTCTCTTTACGATAGTGATTGACTCGTTTTTCCAGAAGTGGGTCTTTGAATTTACGCGTTGAGTCATCCCAAACGCCGGTCATTCCCTCCTCAGCTAGCTTTGACATGATTGGATGAAGTGCATCAGTGACCTCCTCCTTATTGTCAATGGCTCCAAACCGGACTACACTTATTGCATCAGTGAGTGCTGAAGCAGATTCAATCTCTCTTAGATTGAAATCTGTATCATGAGCTATTTTTGCCAGTTCAGCACTTACGTCATCTCTTGGCATGAGCACTTTGTGGGTAATCTCTGCAGCGCAGTATTCATGATTGACCTTCAAAATAGGTTTGTTTTCATGAGAGAGAATAGATTTGATGGCTTTATCCGACCATTGATGATGGTCCAACCACACGATACGACATCCGTTTGAAATTGCCTGTGTGAGTCCTGCATTCACAATTTCTAGAACTGTTTCATCCATTCCTAGGTCTGTAACTATAATCAGTGCATTTCGACGCTTAGCAACATTTGAAAATATTTGATCGAATGAACCATAGTCAGTCAGGATCACATTGAAGTCGAGTCCTTTGGCCTTTGCATACCTCCACACTATGGCTGCTGATGTAACGCCATCAACATCCTTGTCGTGTGAGATCGAGATAAGAGATGTTATCCTCCTCGTTTTAGACTCGTTTTCTGGTTCTTCAGGCATAAACGCTCACAGCACGAGTTGAATAGAAGCTTATTTTATCTTCCCGTAGGTGCGCCCGAATTTGCCTATTATTTATTAAGCTGCCAAACTATGGATGCTGTGGTTGAGGGATGCGAGATTGAATGACAGTAAAGAAAGTCAAGTCTCTATATTTGACCAGATTAAGAAATTCTCCACCAAGATTTTGCTGCGAGTACACCCTTTAAAACTGCGGATTTGATTGAAGAACAAGATGTGTATTTTTGGGTACTAAAGAGAAAATAGGTTGGTAAGAATCAGCTCCATCATTAAAACGGGATTGTCAAGAGAGTCGAAAGTGTTTTGTGATGCCTCAGTGGCTGTTTACCTGCGAGGGATTGAATGAGCGAATCCAAGCACCGCACCATTATGAGTGGAAATGAAGCTATCGCAAGAGGGGCTGTTGAAGCCGGCGTTGGTTTTTGTGCATCCTATCCTGGAACACCATCAACTGAGATTACTTCAAGTCTCTTCAAGATTGCATCCGAATACGATATTCATGTCGAGTGGTCAACCAACGAGAAAGTAGCGATGGAGGCTGCTGCTGCTGCGAGCTGGGCGGGGATACCAGCGCTATCTCCGATGAAGTCTTTGGGTTTGAATGTCGCTTCAGATTTTCTAATGAATCTCAACCTCTCAGGAATAGGTAAAGGGGGTCTTGTCATTGTTGTCTGTGACGATCCAAAAGGTCACAGTTCTAGTAATGAACAAGATTCTAGATTCTATGCAAAAGCAGCTCAGATTCCATTGCTAGAACCCTCAACGTACCAAGAGGCAAAAGATGTCACTCAGTTTGCATTTGAACTGTCTCAAAAATATGAGATCCCTGTTCTGATTAGAAGCACAACTAGATTATCACATTCTAGAGGCCAAGTTCAGACGGGTAAGATTCCAAAGAAGAAAAAGAAAACAGGGAGATTGCCTGACAGACTCTATAATATCCCATCTCCACACCTCAGACATAAAGAACTCTTGGAAAAAATGAGGAAAGTATCAGAAGAGTTTGAGAATTCACCCTTCAATAGTGATTTGAATGTCAAAGATGGAAATCTCTTAGTGATTTCAAGTGGTATTAGTTCTCTGTATACACAGGAGGCAATCCATTGTTTTAGTTCACCAAGAATCGAACACATGAATCTGGTCACAACCTATCCTTTGCCTAAGTCAACTCTGACTCGCGTTCTTGAAAATGTGGAACGCGTTTTGATTGTAGAAGAAAATGATCCATTCTTAGAGGATGAGATCAGATCTTTGGCTGTTCAACTAACAAATAATCCAGAGTTTTTCGGTAGAAGAACTGGACACATACCCGGCTATGGCGAAATGACAACTGATGTTGTTCTGAAAGCACTCATGAAACTTACAGGTAAAGAGGTCAAGAAATCTGACCATCATACCACAGACCTCATTGTGGAGAGACCCCTCACATTTTGCGCTGGATGCACTCATCGCAATTTCTACTGGACAGTACGAACTGTGAAAAAACGTCTAGGAGGCAAGCTCGTGGTTGCAGGGGATATAGGTTGCTATTCTTTGGGAATCTTCTATGATCAAGCCATGGATACAATGCAAGCTATGGGTTCGGGAATAGGAGTCGGTTCGGGATTGGGTCAGCTTCAAAGATTTGGTTTCGATTCCAAGGTGATTAGTGTGGCTGGAGATTCTACCTTCTTCCATTCGTGCCTACCAGGTCTTATCAATGCAAGACACAAGAATGCAGACCTGACATTTGTCATTCTCGATAATGCCACTACTGCAATGACAGGTTTTCAAGTACATCCCGGGTCTAGTGATCAACTAGAAAATCTTCGAAGAGTAGAAATTGAGAAGCTAGTCACTGCAGTCGATCCAGACTTTTTTGCAAGGGGTGATGCGACTGACATTTCGACACTGACGAACCTCTTGCACTCAACTGTCCAGAAAAAGGGTCTGAAAATACTCCTGCTTGACAGCATCTGCAGACTTGAAGAAGTGAAAAGAAAACCGGGTTTCGTGGGTGAAACTCCAGTCAAGATTGACAAGACCCTCTGCAAAGGAGAGAAATGCAAGATTTGTGCTGCAGACTTTGGGTGTCCAGCCCTGAGCTGGGATTATGAAAGTGGTCATCCAATTGTAATAGTTCATGCTTGTGTCCAGTGTGGAGCTTGCATTGATGTGTGCCCATACAAAGCAATTGTGGAGGATGAGTGAAGTGAGGGACCCATTCTCCATTTTAGTTGCAGGAGTTGGCGGACAGGGTAACCTTGTCTGTGGTAGAATCATTGCAGAGGCTGCGGTCATGCAGGGCTTGCGACCCGTTGTAGGGGATACTTTTGGTGCATCTCGAAGAGGCGGCAGTGTTCTTACTCATATCAGAATTGGAAAACAGGACTGGGGACCCTTGATACCCTATGGAGAGAGCGATATCTTACTTGGACTCGAGCCGCTCGAAGCATTACGAGCTGCAGCAAAATTTGCTGGAGATAGAACGATTGCTCTTGTAAGCACGATGTCTGTTCCACCCTCCAATGTCACATCTGGAAACCGGATCTATCCCAAGATTGAGGATATCGAGAAGTCTCTGATGTCCATGTGTAAACAAGTTCATCTTCTGGATACATATCAAGTTTTGAGCCGTTCAGGATCTACAAGAATTCTTAATTCATATATGGTTGGAGTCTTTTCATCCTTACAAGATGGACCTCTTGAGCCTGAGAATCTCAGAAACGCTGTTTCAAGTATCCTTGATTCTGAAAGAGATCTTGCTGCATTCGATGAGGGTGCAAAGGCTTTGTCATGAGGTCTATATTTTCTTCTCCTCTTGAGATCTCCGAGCCTCTCGCCACATGACCTCAGCGAGAACTGTGAACATATCAGCCACACCCTCGCCAGTCTTAGCTGACGATTCCATGTATAAGAACCCTCTGTCCTCAGCCCACCGTTTTGCCTCATCAGAAGGTACTGCGCGATCAGGCAGATCTGTCTTGTTACCCACACAGATCATTGGCACCCTTGTACCTATTGACTCGTCTGCCTCCTCAACCCATTTATTGAGCTCTGTAAAGGACCGGCGCCTTGTAACGTCAAACACCAGTATGATTCCCGCAGCTCCACTATAGTACATCTTCCGGACCGCCTTGAACCTCGCCTGCCCGGCAACATCCCAAGCTTGTAACTTGATGCCAGTAGAGTATTCAAACTCATCAGGTGAGATATGGGTCAGTTTAACGGCGAATTGTGAGCCAATAGTAGTTTTGTAGTCTCGTTCAAACACTCCTGTGACATATCTGTTCACAAGCGTTGTCTTCCCCACTGCACCTTCCCCAATGACCATCGTCTTAAACAAGAACTGATAGGCATCAGGAGCAGTTCCGGGGCGGGGAGGTTTTGGACGCCTGGTTCGGATTTCAGCGACAAAATCACTCTCTGTATCTGTGACAACTGCTGCCACTTTGGTTTCTTCAGGAGTTGGCTCAGCCATTAGAGCTTCTACATCATCAAGCTCACTCAACGCTGTACCAGTTTCTTCAGCACCGAATAGCTGGTCTAGGAGCTCTTCAGCGGCTCTGAGTGATTCTTGTGCATCATCTGCCATTGTAGTCTGGAGAATTTCAGCCGCTTTCTCTTTGGTTTCTATATCACCAAAACCAGTTCCCACCACTGTACCAAAAGGTGTGACTTCGTCTTCTGAAAGATCGAATGGGGTTGGTTCAACTGGAACAGGAGCAATTGCTGCGGGTGCTGCCACTGCAGCGCCTTCTTCTACTAATACAGCAGTTTCGGGGGTTGTGACCTGCCTTACCTGTCCAGTTGCATCCGTCCACATCAAGACGATTGGTCGGATAATGACAGTGCCCTCGACTCGAGGTGTAAGTTGAACCTCTACTGCTTTACTCTCTCCAGGAGCTAAGTCAAATCGAAGTTGCTGCGGGTCGACATCCATGTGGTCTTTGGGGAACCAATAGATTTTACCTGAAACCCCGGTGACCGGTTCATCACTCACATTGTAGACTGTAATTTTGCCTCGGAGATCAGTTCCAGCTTTGGCCTCTGGACTCACGTCAAATGTTGGGATGATTTTGTATAAGCCTTCAATGACCTTCATTGGTGCCTCAGAAATTCCTACCTGCACTTCCTTTCGACCATCGCCTCCAGCATCACCCACATTGATAGCGAGGATTTTCTTTCCAATATCAACAGAAGCTAGCTGTTTTATATCAGCCATTTGTAGACTGTAGAAATTTACTTTGAAATCTGAGGTAGCCACCACTATCTCATCCATGTGGTCTGCATTGAGCTCTTCAATTCTTACGGATAGAGCGTTTACATTCTCGAGTTTTGAGAATAGGTCAAGCTTACTTTCTTCGTTCCGATACACTCGAATAGACCCATCGTGTGTGACAACGCCCAACTCCATCTTTCTATCGCCAAGAATATCACCAGCAGCTACCGAGATTACTGGACTTGGGAGTTCTATAACCTCAATCTGTTCGACAGAATGATCACGGACTTTGAAGACTCGAAGAGTACGGTCTCGGTTCCCTGTGACAATCTCTTCAATTTCGTCACCTATGACATCACAGGTTCCAATAGCTATAGGCATATCATCGAGCCTATGATTCACGAATTGAGTGATATTATTTTCAGTGTCCATCTGCAGAATCCTTAATGTGGAGTCACTACCCCCAGCCATTATCTCATTCTTCTCATCGCCTGTGACATCAGTCACATGGACTGTTGTGACGAAGCGGTCAATCGCAAATTCACTAAGCAACTCAAGTCTACCACTGGGTGCATATCTATAGACCTGGACTGTCCCGGCTTTACCGGGAGTTTCACCAGGACCAACGGCTCGACCAACGACGAGTTCCATTTGACCATCATTATTAGCATCTGCGATCTTGATTGACAGAATACTCCCTCCGACATCATGCTGTGCTAGAAAAGCAATCTCACTACGATTTGCGTCATAGAGCCGGAGAACACCATCACGTCCACCTGTACAAAGTTCAGCGGCGCCGTTACCTGTTACATCTCCCACTGCAATTGCACTAGTGCTCTCGTCATCTTCAATTTCGAAAAGAACCTTTGGTGAACCCAAATCAGCAACCTTCCTATATTGTGGCAGCTATGGAATTATCTACTATTTACCCGTGCCTAGTACAGATATTGACTGCATCAAGTGCCTTTTTTTACTTTGTGCGGTCAGCCTCCTCTTGCTCTTTGACCCTGTCTGGAGCATAGTATTTAACAGAATGCGGGTTTTCACCATACTTGGTCACAAATATGCCCAAACTCTCAGTAAGAAATGTTTCAAAATCCTATACCAACGGAGAGTCCGATGTGATAGAAGTACTTGATGACATATCCTTTGAAGTTAACGAGGGGGAGCTGCTTTGCATTCTTGGACCATCAGGGTGTGGTAAAACTACACTCTTGAAAATCATAGCTGGACTACTTGAGCCAGATAAAGGAAAAGTGTTCATTGATGGGAAAGAGGTTTTACCCGGACACAATCGAGTTGGATATATCTTCCAACAGGAGTCACTTTTCCCATGGAGGACTGTCAAACAGAATATTGAGTTTGGGTTGGAAGTCGCGAAATATGATAAATCAGAGATGAAAGCTCGAGTGGAGGAAATCATTGGAATCGTTGGTATGGAAGGTTTGGAGGACAACTATCCACACGAAATCTCTGGAGGGCAAGCCAGAAAGACTGAGATGGCTCGAAGTCTTGTTGTTTCTCCAGATACCCTAGTTGCAGATGAGGCTTTCTCAAATCTTGATGCTCAGACAAGAAACTATCTGCAGGAAGAATTTCTGAGAATTCGAGATAAAACAGGATCGACAATCATCTTTGTATCGCACAACGTTGATGAGGCTGTCTTCATGGGTGACAGGATTTTGGTTCTGAGCAACATTCCAGCAAGAATATTAGCGGAGTATAAAGTGGATATTCCCAAACCAAGGATAAGAACTTCACCAGAGTGTCTAGCATATCGAAGTGATATCTTGGATGTTCTCAAAGTGGAACAGGAAAAGGCTATGAGTCGGTCTAGACAGAAACAGTCTGCCTCCATTTGAGTAGACGTTTCTCAATGAACAAGAAGAAATACGTGATTAGAAACCCGATTAGGCCAATTAGAAGCATACTAAAAATCACAGCCCCAGTACGACCAATCTGTTGCATAATCAATACAAGATAGCCAAGACCTAAGCCGCCCCCGATCATCTCTGCAGCAACAAGGCACATCCACCCAATTCCAAACCCAATTCTGAGTCCTGCGAATATCTCAGGCCCAGCAGAAGGAACAACAATCTTGGTGAGGATTTGGAACTCACTTGCACCAAAGGTCTTTGCTGAGTCTATGTGAACAAGCTCAGTTCTTTTGACACCTGTGGTTGTGTTTGTAAGAATTGGAAAGAATGCACCAACCCAGATGATGAATACCTGTGCTCCGAGCATGTTCCGATAAAACATTAGGATTGCTAGAGGAATCCATGCAATTGGAGGGATTGGGCGCATAGCTTCAACAACAGGCCCCAAGATAGAATCAACTATCCGATATCTTCCTATTGCAATTCCAAGAGGTACGGCTGTGGCCACTGCTGCACTAAAACCAATCACTACTCTAGTGAGGCTCATCCCCATATGATCAATGAGAAAATACCCCTCACTATCACCTTCAGTTACAAGTCGAATGAATTCATTAAAGACCGCTTCCAAGGAAGATCTTGAAATTGTAGAAATCAAATACCAGAGAATGATGAGTAGTATAGCTGGGAGAATTATTCTTAGAAAGACAAACTTGGTTGTATTGGCTGTTGACCTGTCTTCTGGAGCTTTTCTTTGCGGCTCAATCGCGGCCTTAGTGGCAGACATTCTCCTCATATAAGCCAGATTTTGTCCTGCTTTTCTGTCTGTCGCTTTCTTAACAACAGAGAAGGGAGTCTTCAATAAGTGTCAAGTTGATGAAACTATCTAGGAAATCCGTGATATCAGTGGGTACATTCAGAATCAAGTCTTGTGCTATGAGGAAATCAAGGTACATCTCAATTCCAGTCACATTCAGATCATAATCGAATATAATACGGTTGAATGCAGTTGTAACTGGAGTTTCATCCATCTCAAGCCAGTCAATGGCAATCGCTATAGCTTCAGTAGGATGGGTTACTATCCAGTCAGTTGCCTCTTGGTGAATTCGAGTCACATTTTCAACGATATCTGGATTCTCGGCGAAGAATGTGTTTTCAGTTGCTAAGACACAACATGGATGACGAGGCCAGATTTCACCAGATAGAATGAGAGGGACTGTTAAATTCTGATATTCAGACAGTGCATTAAAGGGCTCCCATGCAATGAACGCAGGATTCTCAGGTGTTAAGGAAGTAGCCATATTGGCTGGCGGAATAAACTCTGGATTTATGTCAGAATAACTGTAACCAGACTGGTTCAATGCTAACCGGAGAAGGAAGTTTTGTACTGTCGACGGTCCAGGATGATATACACCTTTACCGATTAAATCACCGATAGAAGTAACATGTCCTGCATCAAATTCATCTTTGGAAACCATGATTGCAGAGCCTTCCATATTTGCTGCTGCAAGAACGGTCACCATTATGTCTTGATTCAGACGTTTGGTCAGGGCTGGAGCAGCTCCTAGATATCCCATATCAATTTGACCGCTTAGAAATCCCTCCATCTCTTGTGCTCCGTTTCCATATTGTACTAACTCAACGGTGATTCCTTCTCGTTCGAAGTATCCATTTTCAATGGCAACTCGGAGGGCTAACTGATGAAGGTCTTTGGACAAATAACCAATTCGTACATCTGGAGCTGGAGCTGGATTCCAGAGAACGACAAGTCCAATGGAACTAATAACAATAGCAGCTACGAGAAGTGCAGCACCTTGGTTTCTCTCCAATTAAATGAACCTCAAGGAAATCGTAATAATACCACATATGAGGCTTGAGATTGGGGCTTCCCAAGCCATCAAGTTGATTAGTCAAATTCTTCAAGAGGAGAACTATGTCACTAAGAGACCGTATACCTGAACAACTTAGGATTGGTGATGATGCAATCTCAATAACAATGGAAGATGATGTTTCAGTCTATCCAACAAGTGACTATGTTCTCTTGGAGGTGTCACACAATGCTGGAAAAGTCAACATTCCTAAGATTTCCAGTACACTAAGAGGTCTCGTCAAGGATGACAAGAGGTATGTCGCTCTTAGAGGGTTCGGTTTCAAGGGAATTGGTCTTGTTGTTCGAATAGCGCATGAATTAAAGATCCGAGAAAGCAAATTCACCTACTTGATGACCTTTGATACGTTCGATGCTATAGACACCAAGACTAGCAAACCAGTGACCAGTGTCCAGATAATTGTCATGCCTCCGGAATAGGTAAGCAGGGAGAATTCCTATGTCCTCAATCAGAGTCAAACTATCACGAATTCAATTTCCTGAGCTCTGTCCAGTATGTCTGGAAAAAGCAGAAGACCTTGTCTTTGTAACGATCTTGGAAAGAGCAAGAAATGATTTTGAATCAAGGTCATGGAGTGATGGAAAGGATAAGACTCAGATAACCCTAGATGCTGCAAGAGGTGCTACAACATTTGCAGTTCCAACCTGTATCAAGCATGGGAGTAAGAGTGTGAGGTCTCTCAGAACCAAGATAATTGGAGCAGCGGGATTCTTTATTCTGTTTTATCCAATTCTCTTCTTCTTGATTCAAATCAATTTGGCTCTGGTCTATTCCAGACCCCTTATTCCACCATTGAGCAGTGTTCTACTTACGATTTTCACACTAATTTTATTCTTGTTGTATGGATTCTTCCCAAGAGCACTAGAGAGGTCTCTACAGTTTCAAGATGTGAGTCGTGTGAAGGATTCACTTCTCCTGTCTATATCAAATCAAGAGTATCGTAATCAGTTTCTGAAATTGAATGAGATGTACTCTGAGCAGCTACCTAGTGACACTGATGGAACATAGAATCTGATTATTTGATTTTGGTAACCTTCAAGAGGAATGGAGTAATTATCTGTCCAGTCTACAAGAGGGATGCGAAGTGAGGATAAAGCCAGCTGTAATTGTTCTGATGATTTCGTTATGGTTGGTAATACCATCTCTGCTTCTAAGCATAGATCAATCTTATACTCAACATGCATCTATCACCCAAATCAAAGATCATACAACTTCACAATACGAAACTAGTCAACCTATTGTTATAGAAAATAACAGTGATTTCTTAGCTCTTGGTGTGTCAGGCAGTGGAGTTGTTGATGATCCTTATGTCATTGAAAATCTGAAGATATCTTCTGTCGAGTCTTGCATCACTGTAAGGGGCACCACAGCTCATTTCACTATTTTCGATTGCATATTAGAAACTGTTCGTTCAGTCGAATCTACTATATTGTTCGATGATGTAGAAAATGGTCGAGTGGAGCTATGTGAAATAAGAGATGGATATACTGGCATCAGCATCTTGAATTCACGTTTTTGTTCAGTTGAGAACACATCGATTTTTGAAACATCTGAGGGTATCTATTTCTATGCTGTAGAAAATTGCACCATCATGAATTCTCAAATAGTAATGAATGACAGAGCAGTGGATTTTGATATTTCCACATATTGCCAACTCACTAACAACTCTATCTACTCAAATTGGCAACATGGACTAGATCTTTCATTTCTGTCTAATAATAATTCAGTACTTGGAAATATGATTGGATGGAATGGTATCAATGCTCTTGATTATGGAGAAGGTAATGTATTTCGGGGAAATGCTTGGAGTGATTTCAATGGGACTTCACCCTATAGACTTCCGGGAACGAGTGAATCCATCGACACATCCCCACTACTTCTTCTAGATCTGAATCCACCGAATATCGTACAGTTGCCAGACATTGGCATCGATGTTGAAACTTCCGGCAATTCAATGACTTGGGAAGTATCAGATGAATATCCATGTTCATACTCGATTCAAATTGACGATTTATCATATGAAGTTTCAGTGTGGATTGGTGATGACATCACATTGAGTCTTGATTCTCTTGTAATAGGTACGCATGCAATCACTCTCGCCCTTTTTGATGGCGCAAATAATACTGCGGTTGATGAGGTCTATGTGACTGTGATATCGTTTATTCTGGGAGGTATTGGAACAGAATTAGTTATGATTGCCTCTGGAATCACTGTAGCTACATTTGTAGTGATTGTTCTACTCGTGAAGAAATTGACTTAGCATCATCGTAGTCAGTTTCCAGAATTGCATGGATTGTATTCCAAGAAGCAGCATGGTGAAACTGACAGAACATAGAAACTAATCGATGTTCGATTGGTAACCTTCAAGAGGTGTAAAGTAATCGCCCAACTAGCTAAAAAGAGGGTTTCAAGATTGATAAAAAGACCAGTTATAATTGCTCTGATGTTTTCAATTTGGTTGGTAATATCAGCTGTACCGCTGGTTTCGCATCAATCTTATACTCAACATGTATCTATCACCCTAATCAAAGATCATACAACTTCGCAATACGAAAGTAGTCAACCCATTGTTATAGAAAGCACTAGTGATTTTCTGGCTGTGGGTGCGTCTGGTAGTGGAACTATTGATGACCCCTATATCATTGATAGTCTTGAGATATCTTCGAATGAACCTTGTATAGTTGTTAGTAACATCACAGCACAGTTCATTATCATCAACTGCAAATTGGACTCAGGTGCGTACGAACCTGCGATATTTTTTGAAAATGTAGAAAACGGGCGAGTTGAGATGTGTGAAATTAGAAACGGGGGATCAGGCATCATTATAATAGACTCACGGTTTTGTTCAATTGAAAATACATCGATATATGAAACTGAATTCGGGATTTATTTCAACTCAGTTGAGAACAGTACAATCAAGAATTCTCGTACGGCAATGAACCAAAGAGGTGTCGATATAGATGTTTCCATATTTTGCCAACTCATTAACAACTCTATCTACTCAAATCCGCTACATGGACTAGATATTTCATTTCTATCTTATAATAATACAGTACTTGGAAATATGATTGGATGGAATGGTATCAATGCGCTTGATTTTGGAGAAGGTAATGTATTTCGGGGAAATGCTTGGAGTGATTTCAATGGAACCATTCCCTATATTGTACAAGGTGTGAGCGGTTCCATTGACTCATCACCACAACTGCTTGAAGACACGAATGCGCCAGAAATCGTACCATTGCCAGATATTGGCATCGATGTTGAAACATCCGGCAATTCAATGACTTGGAAAGTTTCAGATGATTATCCGCTTCAATACATAATCAGAATAGATACAAGAACTGAGAGGAATGCTTGGAATGGCGGGAATATTACAGTAGACCTAGATTCACTTGAAGTGGGTACGCATTTAATCACCCTCACACTCTATGATGGTGCGAGCAATTCAATATCAGATTCTGTCTATGTAACAATCATATCATTCGTTCTGGGAGGTATTGGAACGGATTTAGTTATGATTGCCTCTGGAATCACTGTAGCAGTTTTTGTCGTATTCATCTTACTTGTCAAGAAATTATCGTAACATCAGTCGTTCATTGCGAAATTTACTTTCTATTGGTAACCTTCAAGAGGTATGGAGTGAATTTCTATTTAGCCTAGAAGAGGGATTTAAGATTGAGGAAGAAACTAGTAGCAATTGCTCTGACATTTTCACTCAGTTTAATAATCTCATCTCTGCTGTTGGTTTCTTCTGAATATGTATCAATTACCCAAACTCGAAAACATACAACTTCGCAATATGAACCTGTACAACCTATTGTAATTGAAAGTATCAATGATTTGCAAGATGTTGGTGCGTCAGGTAGTGGAACTGCTAATGACCCTTATATCATCAGAAATCTGCGGATATCTTCAGATGAAACTTGCATCACTGTGAATAACATAGCTGCTCACTTCATTATTTTCGACTGCAAATTAGAATCAAGTGGTAATAACCCCACGATATTGTTCGAAAATGTGGAAAACTGTGGAGTTGTGATGTGTGAAATCAGGGGTAGTGGAGATGGTGTCAGGATCTTAGATTCACAATTTTGCTTGATTTCAAACACATCTATTTCTGGAACACAATACGGCCTCTATTTCAACGATGCAGAGAATTGCACTGTCATAAATTCCCGTATATCAAACAATCGAAGAGGGATACTCTTTCAATCAGCATCCTACTCTCGAGTGGTCAACAACTCCATCTACTCTAATGAAGAGTATGGTTTAGTGATGTTATGGTTTTCTCACAACAATACGGTCATCGGAAACAACATTGGTTGGAATGAAGTATCTACTGCTCTCGGTTCGAACGCAATTGATAGTGGTGTTGATAATGAGTTTGCTGGAAATGCATGGACTGATTTCAATGGTTCAATTCCCTATATGATTCCAGGAGATAGTGAGTCCTTCGACCCATCCCCACAACTGCTTGAAGACACGAATGCACCAGAAATCGTACCATTACCAGACATCGGCATCGATGAAGAAACTTCCGGTAATTCAATGACTTGGGAAGTTTCAGATGATTATCCTCTGTCATTCTCAATTTTAATTAACAATGTACTTCAAACCGATCTGTGGTTTGGTGAAAATATAACATTAGACCTTGATTCGCTCTTTATTGGAACTAACACAATTGTTCTAACACTCTATGATGGTGCGAACAATTCAGCATCTGATTCAGTCTATGTATATGTCATGTCATTTCTTCTAAGAGGTCTTGGAACAGAATTAGTTATGATTGCCTCTGGAATCACTGTGGCAGTTTTTGCTGTAGTCATCTTACTCGTCAAAAAACTGTCTTAGCATAATTCGTCGATTGCCGATTTTATTGCCTAGAAGGCAATCCTATTAATAATAGATACTTCGTTTATGGCGTATTCCTGTTCTCTCTCGGTTTCGACTGATTGGAACAAACCGGACTATGCGTTCTCCTCACGGAAAAGCTGGAGAGTTGTCGAAATGTGTGCTATGCACCATCTCTCCAGCTAAAACTCATTTTATAGACTCTGAATTTTGGTAGTAGGTGTTTCATCGATATTTTGTGGCCTACGCCACTAAATACATAAGCAGCCTCCAGCGAGCCACGCGTGCATACTCTCCCAACGTAGGTGAGATTGACGATGGCGATGGATTTCGCAAAAGGAATTACTGAATTTCGCTGGCACGGTCGCGGCGGCCAAGGTGTGGTCACCAGCAACCAGATGCTAGGCAAAGCAGCCCTTGCTGAAGGCAACTATATCCAAGCCTTTCCTGAGTTTGGTCCAGAAAGGACTGGAGCGCCTGTGAGGGCATTTTTGAGAATTAGTAAGCAACCCATTCAGGTCTATGCACAAGTCTATGACCCAGATGTTGTAGTTTGTATTGACCCAACATTGCTGGAGGTTGTAGATGTCACTGAGGGTTTAAAGAAGGAGGGAACCCTTGTCATAAACTCAGACAAGAACCCTCAAGCGATTAGGGATAAGTTCGGATTCAAAGATGGGAAAGTAGTCACTGTAGATGCCAGCACCATCGCAATGGAAGTTATGGGACGTCCCTTCTATAACATGCCAACTATGGCGGCTGCAGTAGAGGCAACTGGTATAGTGGCTGTTGAAACTGTTGTCAATGAAGTCCTTGAAAGATACCCCGGTAAAGTTGGTGACCTAAACAAAGTCGCAATTGAAAGAGCGGTGAAGGAGGCAAAAATCGGATGAGTGAGAAGTACAATGAGATACCGATTGCTGGTAATATCATAGAGCCTGGTAACTCTGAGAAGTACAAGACAGGAGGATGGCGGGCGGAAAGACCAATCCATAGCGACGAGAAATGCCTCTGGATAAAGAATGGCACTTGTGGGCGGTGTTGGATCTTCTGTCCGGACATGTCAGTGGTTCTAACTGAGAAGGATGGAAAGTATTCCTATGCATACAATTACGATTACTGTAAGGGCTGTGGAATATGTGCCAATGAGTGTCCGACGGATTCAATCCATATGGAGAAGGAGTGAGTGAAATGAGCGTACCAAAAGACAAGATTACAGTTGAAGGTCTGACTGGTGATGCTGCGATTGCTCACGCACTTAAACAGGCAGATTTGGATGTGTTGGCGGCTTATCCAATTACTCCACAAACAATTATTGTAGAAGATTATCAACGCTTCGCCGCAGATGGTGAGGTCAAAGCAAAGGTCATACCAGTAGAGTCGGAGCACTCAGCAATGAGCGCTTGTGTGGGAGCTTCAGCTGTGGGGGCTCGTGTAGCTACTGCGTCTGCTTCAGCAGGACTTGCACTGATGTGGGAGATACTCTATTGTGCGGCATCAATGAGGATGCCAATTGTTTTCACTGTAGCAAACAGAGCACTTTCAGCTCCGATTAATATTCACAACGATCATAGTGATGGAATGGGAATGCGTGATAGCGGATTCATACAGCTCTACTGCCAGAGTTCCCAAGAAGCATATGACACAACAATCATGTCCTTCAAGCTAGCCGAGCGTCATGACGTTTTGCTACCAGTGATGGTCGGTATTGACGGATTCATCGTGAGTCATAACGTAGAGCGAGTCGAGATGCTCCCTGACGATGCTGTGACCAAATTCCTTGGCATCAGAGAACCTTTCATTTCACTGGATCCTGATAAGCCCATTACAATGGGACCGCTTGCACTCACAGACTACTACTTTGAATTCAAGCAGCAGCAAGACGAAGCAATCATGAATGTTGCTGAAGCATACAAAGAGGTCGAGGATGAGTTTTCAAAACTTACCGGCCGAAAATATGGTCTCTTCGAGACCTACAAGACAGATGATGCAGACATCATCATACTCGCTATGAGTTCCATGGGAGGAACAGCCAAGGTTGTTGCTGATGCAATGAGGGAGAAGGGTGACAAAATTGGTGTCGTCAGACTCAAGATGTTCAGACCTTTCCCAGCGAAAGACATAGCAAAGGCTATTGGAAACGCAAAAGCTGTAGCCGTGTTTGAGAAAGCGATGTCATTCGGAGCAGCCACACACCCGTTGGCTCTGGAGGTTAGAACTGCCCTCTATGATGCAAAAGAGAGACCTATGGTTGTTGATTTTGTTGTTGGACTGGGAGGTCGTGATGTTCCACCGATAACATTTGTCGAAGGAGTTGAAAAGACAAAGGAGTACCTCAAAAAAGGCGAAGCTCCAATGTACGAAACCTTGGGGGTGCGTAAGTAATGAGTGACAAACCAGCAGTTTCAATCAAGGACATGCTTCAGCGTGAACCAATCATTAGCTCTGGACACAGGATGTGTGCTGGATGTGGAGCCCCGCCTGTGATAAAGCTCATGGGAATGGCACTTAGAGGTCCAACCATTGTGTGCAATAACACCGGCTGCCTCGAGGTTGCGACAACAATCTATCCATATACTGCATGGAAAATCCCTTGGATTCATGTAGCTTTTGAGAACGCAGCAGCAGTAGCATCTGGTGCTGTTGAAGCAATCAATGCAATGCGTGAAAAGGGAAGATACAAGCATGAACATGTTGACGTGGTTGCCTTAGGTGGCGATGGCTCATCTTTTGATATTGGATTTGGTGCAATCAGTGGAGCACTGGAGAGAGGTCATGATTTCGTCTACATGTGCTACGACAATGGTGCATATCAAAACACAGGCATCCAGAGATCTGGAGCCACCTTTCCAGGACAAGAAACCACAACATCATGGGGTGGAAGTGTAATTCCTGGTAAACTCGAACGGAAGAAACCACTTGCGCAGATAGTCGCGGCACACAAGATTCCATATGTTGCCACATCAGAAGCATACAACTATCGTGATTTCATAACGAAGTTTCGAAAGGCTCTGGAGGTAGAAGGACCAGCATTCATACATGCATTCTCACCCTGTCCTAGAGGTTGGCGATCGCCTACAGGGGATAGTATCTCACTATCCAAGCTTGCTGTGGAAACCGGTCTCCATCCGCTCTATGAGGTCATTGATGGTGAAGAATGGATTATGTCAGGACCCAGTAAGAGGGTTGCAGATGCGGGTCTGAAACCTGTTGATGAGTACTTCAAGACTCAGGGTCAATTCAAGCACCTCTTCAAACCGGAGTGGGAAGACTTCAGAAAGAGAATTCAAGAACAGGTCAACCATGACTGGGAGCTCTTGAAGAAACGCTGTGGTGTGGAATAATACTAGTTGAGGAGCGCTCGAGCGCTCCCTCTCTCTTCTTTTTGTTCGATGGGTATATCTGGGAGAGTTCCAGTCAGTTTTTAATTTTGTAGAGTGTGTTCGAATGAAGGCGATAATGTACGACCTCAAGATCAGTAAAGTTGTTCGAAAGAAGATGAAACTCGCTGGGAAGTACACCATGATTAAGTATCGGGAAGACTGGCCAAAACCAACCATTAAGCATCCAAGACAAGTAATAGTGAGACCAGTTATATCAGGCATATGCGCTTCAGATGTCAGTCAAATAGATGTCAACCTTTCATATTCAGCTACTATTCTAGCAAGAAAGGACAGTCCATTTCCGCTGGGTCACGAAGTCGTGGGTGTTGTGGAGGAGGTTGGAAGTGAGGTCGAAGGTCTCAAAGTTGGAGACCGAGTTGGTCATTCTCCGGTAGTTTCATGCGAGTGCTATGGCTTTGAATACTGTGAGAGTTGTAAAGAGGGCAGACCAGAAACATGCCAAGCTATAGTAGGAATTGGTGATGGTTCTCACCTTGAGGAGAAATATGGAGGGCGTCTTAATTTTGGTGGATTTGGTAGTGGAACCTTTAGTGAGTACTTCACTACATATGCTGGTCAGCTGCAGAAAATCCCCGAAGGAATTCCTGATGATGTGGCACTCCTAGCTGAACCTTTGGCAGTTGCAATTCATGCTGTAAACCGAAAACCACCATCGGATGAGGACACTGTCGTAGTACTAGGTGCAGGAATTATTGGATTGATGCTTGTACTTGCAATCAGAGCTTTCGGATCAAAGTGTAAGATAATCGTAATCGCTAAGCATCCATTCCAAGAGGCTGCTGCTGAGAGAATAGGTGCAGATGAGGTTATTTCTGGGAGTGGGAAGGATTTTCTGTTTCACAGGGTTGCTGATAGTACTGGGGGATATCTACTAAAACCAGCAAGAGGTAACAAAATACTCTATGGGGGAAAAGGACCTGACATCATCTTCGATTGTGTCGGAACTGACTCTACATTGGATGACTCACTCCGACTTATCAAAAACAACGGAACTCTTGTGTTAGTTGGAATGAGTTTTGGAGTAACAAAAAAGACTGACTGGATATTAGCCATTTACAAACAGGTGAACATCATAGGCTCAATGATGCATGGTTTAGAACGTCGTGATGGAAAGGAAATCGACACACTCGAGCTTGCTTTCGAGATGATGGAGAAGGAACCACAGTTTTTTGACGGACTCGTCACTCACAAATTCAGGATTGATAAGTACAAGACTGCATTCTCGGTTGCTGCTAACAAGGGAATGAATAATGCTATCAAGGTAGCATTCGATTTCAGGAATTGAGAGATGATGATTTTTGATATTGGTAGGCCTCTCATAATGGCTCATCGTGGAGAGTCAGGGAATATTCCAGAGAACACCATCCTAGCTCTTGAGGCCGCAGTAGACATAGGTGTTGATGTACTGGAGTCTGATATTCGCCTCACAAAGGATAATGTTCCAATACTCTTTCATGATGAGGACTTGGTTCGCATAACCGGGAAAGATGAGAAGGTCCAGAAGAAGAAATTGGACGAGTTGCTGCAGTTCGATTTGGGTTACAACTTCACAACGGATGTTGGACGAACCTATCCATTTCGAGGAAGAGGGTTGACCGTCGTCACACTAGAAGAAGCTCTCAATAGATTCCCTGATACCATCCTAAACCTAGACATCAAGGACACTTTCAAGGAAGCACCTGATGAAGTAGCACGGATCTTGTTGGAGCATCAAAGAACAGAGAAGATAATGATAGCCTCGTTTCATCCGAAACAACTGAAGAGGTTCAGAAAGAAAGCTCCTATGATACCCACATCTGCGCACCCTAATGAGATTCGTAATTTTCTCATAGGAACTAGAATAAGAGCAATGGGGATGTTTGTGCGCTCTGTTCCGTATAAGGCGTTTCAGGTCCCCGAGCGGATGGAATCATTACAAATTGTCACTCCGGAGTTTGTGAAGGCAGCTCACGACAAAGACATAGCGGTTCACGTATGGACAATCAACAATAGGCCGGACATGGAGCGACTAATAGACATGGAAGTGAATGGTATTTTCACAGACTTCCCTTCTGTTCTAAAGGAGGTCTTAGAGGATAGAGGTCTTCTATGATACGAGAATAGCTCTACTAGAAGGCAATCAGCCGAAATAGCTTAATATGCGCCGATAGGGTGGTCCGTGTAACAGTCCAAGGACCTAGAAACCTAGGACTATAGATCAATTTGGAAGAATGTGCAATGACCTGTCCAGAATATAATGCTGCTGATGGAACATGCGGTGTTGATGGTTTCAAGTTTTACACAGGAATGCAAAAACCCTGTGAAACTCCGGGTATTTCTAAGGATAAGTGTCCTAGGTTTGCCATGCAGTGATTGACCACAACCAGAATTTTCGTTTGGCATAAGCAATTGGGCAGCCCATGCTGCCCACTACAACCTTCTCATTTTCAATTCTATCTGCGGAAATTATGGAAGGGAAAAGAAGAGAGTGGCAATCCTCTAGGGACCGCCCACAAGGAATCAATTACCAACTAACTCACTATGCTTTGCATCCCCTAGAAACTATCCATCCATTTCTGAGCATTATCGACAGCTCCTTCATTATCGTCACTAACCACAGCTGCAGCTGTTTCTACATCTCGAACGGTGAATTTTTTGTCGACGAAGAGAATCACGTTGTGACCATGGCTGCATTTGGCAGGAACTAGAACTGGAATCCGCTTCGCGTCAGTGATTGAATCTTCCTCAACTACTATATCTTTGACTGGCCCCTTACACTCAGGGCAAGGAACGGTATTCAGAGTCTTTTTTCCCATTAGGGTCACCTCTACGCAGAATATTTCTGCAATGTCTTGCGCTGTTAGTTCCAAGTCCCATTGCGAAATTTTCAAAAAAACGAAGCGATTTAGTATTTTCAGAGCAACAGTTATCAGTTATTGTGTTTCGGTGACAGAATACAATCTGGTGATATTTGTGAAAGCATACATTCTGATCAAAGCTGCCATTGGACAGGAAGAAGTAGTTTTGCAGGAAGTTCTCAAACTCTCAGTAACCGAGGAAGCTCACAAAGTATTCGGTCCATATGACATTGTAGCAGAAGTGAGAGGTCGGGATATGGAAACACTTGTCGAAGTCATCACAAACAAAATCAGAAAAATCGAGGGTATAGAGGACACACAATCAATACTAGTAATTGATAGTGAAATTGATATGACCTCTACGAGTATAGGTTCCTAATTTCACCTCATACCAGAGTCTGTCTAAGAATTTCTTTTAAACGATGGTTGGAACAGTGTTATCTGAAAACGTGCTATAGGAGGCATTGGATTCAGATGAAGACCTTGTCAAGAAAACCATTCATGCTGATGTTGAAAGATGATTCTGGAGAAATAAGCACTGTCAGGCTAGACTTAGATCTGGTTAACAGCGACAATGCTCTAATTGTGCTGGATGAATACAATGATACTTGTTGGGTCTGGATTGGTCGAAATGTCAATATGCCAACACGAATGCATGCACTCAGAATAGCCAGAGGACTTCAAAAGTCGGGTCATCAAGTAGGTATAACAACGATTGGCTTGGCTGCATCAAGATTTGTCGAGATGATGGAGAAGGATGAATCTGATCAAGATGTTGCAAATGCCATTGTTGAGTTCAAGGCTGCGCTTGAAGGCAGATGGTCATTCGATGACGGGGTCCTGGCTTACAAGGGAGAGCCTAAGTTTAAAGAGCCAATTGCGGGAGCTCCAACAGAAAAGAAAATCCCTGAACCAGAACCGGAACCAATTGCGGGAGCTCCAAAACCAAAGCCAAAACCTACTCCCACTTTAGTAGCAGAAACTGTGGTCGAAACTCCAGCTAGTGCTGTTTCAGCATCACTTGCTGAAAAGAAGATGGCGTACCTGATGTTATCCGTTACAAGAAATTCCGACCTCGTGTACACCGAACGTTTCGAAAAGGGCGGAAAGAAAGGACTGAAGATTGAATCACCAGGAATAATGGTCATTGAAGCTGTATTTGATGGAGACCAGCTCCAAATTACTCCAAGGGATTTTGGCGGTTCAGAAACAGGCTTGAAAATCAAATCAGAGTATGACAGTCTATCAAAGAGACTCTAGTAACATGCGAGTGGTATTTTAGACCACTCAGCATGATTCTTTTTTATTCCTCAAGCTTTCGATACCAGTAGGTATAGACATGTTGGAATCCTAGTTTTTCGTATAATTTTAGGGCTGGTAGATTCTCTGACTCAACCTGAAGATAGGCAGACCTTGCACCCCTCTGATGACCCCAATTAGCAAGTGCTATGTTAACTGCTACAGCAACTCCTCTCCCACGCATTGATGGGTGAACTGCTATATTGAAGAGACCCAACCACTTGCCCTCAACAACCGCGAACCCTACTCCTGCAGGTTCTCTATCAATTTTCGCTAGAGCAAAAGCCTTGTGAAGAGGTGTGCGTTTCATAAGGGCTTTCCTTGTTTCCATGGTAGAAGCGTCATAACCCGAAGATTCTTCATAAACAGACATCCAGCTGTCGGTGACATCATTTGATACATGAACATCAATAAGCGGTTCTCTTTTTGTAATGTGGTTGATAGCTACTGTATGCATCTCGACCTGCAGACCAACTGAAAATCCTCGATCAGATAGGTCTCGGTCTAGTTCCGGGGGTTTACTAGTTTCAGCCATTTGGAAACGTGGAGTGAGATTTCTCTCCTTATAGAAATCAATCACTTTCTCAATTGCTTCGTCAAGTGGAATAACAGGGGGACCAAGTGGAAGAACACTATTAGCTCGTCTCGTAACTCCTGCATTCGCACGAAGGAGCCACCCTCCCAGTCGTTCGGTTTCCTGAGCTACCCAGGCATTGGCGGCTATCTGTTCAAGTTCGACAATCTGTGATTGATCGATCAAGATATTGCCTCCTGCAACACAAAATGTATTGCATTCCTCCTACAAAATTCTTGTCAGTCGGTAAGGATTCATATTTTCAAGGGTTTTTGACTCATATAGGGATGAAATAAGATGGTATTTACTGATGAACACAAACTTGCTGAGAGGTTCTCACCCATACTTCATTTTCATCCTGAAGAAGGCGAATTTTGCTGTTTTCCATCAGATGCTGAAGAAACATATGCGAAGTTCCATCTGAATTGGGATGCATTTGTTGAAGATAGAACCCCAAAGAAGCTAATCACATCGACTCCAAGCTATTATGAATTCTGGGATGATGGTGATTTCTTCCAAATACGGTATTGGTTTTGGTATCGACACAATGACTTTCCAGGTGCCCATTTTAATCTAGGGAACCATCAAGGGGACTGGGAAAACGTGGAGGTGCGATTATATGGATCGACAGATTTGTCACAAGCAATTTGGCTCTTATCTAATCATGAAGAAGCTCGACTTGCTTCAATGACCAAAACTCTGAGGGGCTTCACACGAGAGAGTGC
>JAEOUL010000098.1 GCA_016839345.1 Candidatus Thorarchaeota archaeon
ATGGATTCCATCAACACCCTGGGATAGGAAGAACACAGGAATCAGGAGCCACCATTGTAGACCGACAAAGAACATTGGACCTGCATAGAACAGTAGGTCTCCAACACTCTCCACTCTCTCCCACAAAGGATTTCTGCTGATGAATTCAGTCATCTCGGTCATGTAGTAGCCAAGCATCTGAAAGGCTACC
The DNA here is from genome assembly GCA_016839345.1 of Candidatus Thorarchaeota archaeon. The sequence continues at coordinate 191 of JAEOUL010000098.1, forward strand.
AAAACAGGCAGTAAAAAGAATGAGATAACAATCATGATAACAGCTACCCTCGGAAGATCAGGAATCTTACCTTCATGATAGTTGTCTAGTGGATAGATACCATGAAGTGTGAGTGCGGTCAATAACAATAGAATTCCACTAGGTAGGAAGAATAGTGGTTGGAAAACATACATCCATACTCCAAAGACCTCATAGACATTTCCAGAAATCATGCTGTACGATGGATTAAGTATTGGAAGGAAATACCAGACACCGAATACTACAAGCAATTCAGGAATTAGCATCTTCATGCGATAATCTTGAATGAATTTCATAACAAGACCTGGTTCGTTCTTTTGTTCTTCCATTGTAGCACCTCTTCTGTTAGTCAAAAGTTGGTTTTCGTGTAGAAACGTCTTCGTCTTCCTCACGCAGTTTGTGTTGGAAGGGTCTACCTTGACCATAGATCTGTGGGTCCATGCCCTTGGTTTTATTCATGATTGTGTAGAAACCACCAATCTGTATCGCCAATGACACAAGAGAAACTACAAACACGTCAGGAAAATACTCGTGAGAAAAGAGTTGCAGTATCCAAATGGTCGGATAGAGAATTGCTTGGATGATGATTCCAAACAGAAGCATTAGCACCCATTTGTTAGTCCAATTTGACGACGTCATTGTTCTGCAGTCCTGTTGTGTTCTAGACAAGAGGTTCGCGATTTATCAGATAATTAAAGGTGTCTATGCAGTCTAAGGAGGATTATAATTATCTTGTAATTCAGATGCAAGAAGGGCAGCAAGATCTCTGAAGTCACGTATCGAGATGCTTGGGACACTACTCGTCCGCGAGGGTATGTTGAAACGTGCAACGATGACAATGACATCTTTGTCCATCGAATATTCAAGAAGAGCGGGATATCTGGTTGCGATTCTATAGGTTTCTTCACGGGGCGAAATTTTACCGCCTTTGTAGATAGTCCCAACAAGATAGGGATAGGCAAAACCAGAATGAGAAACCTGTACTTGTATCTGTACAGTTTCGGGGAGCCCCTGCACGTATGCTTTAACCTCTGCATCGAGAATCGTTTGAACCCCTTCACGCACACCGAGCTCCACATTCATTCCTGCTCTTACACCACGCACTCCAGATAGTGCTCGGGCAAATTCATAGACGTCACCTTTCACAGGAGCTTTGAAGAACTCTTGTGCATCTATTTTTGGGATTCGAAAACCAAACACAAACCCAGCTACTGCCACAATTGCGTATAGAATTGTGATTAGAATGATTGAATCAATTGTCGGGTCGAAGAGTACAATGTTTAGATCCGGGAGGATTAACATGAAGAATCCAAGAATTGCAATAAAGATGAATGAACAAGAACAACCACAAAGATCCCCTGGATGAGAATAGAGGTCTCCATAGGCTTCTTCATATTTTTCCACCATGTCCTCATATTCTTGGAAATCAATCCATGTCTTTCTTTTTTCCCACTTACCTGGGATATAGTCAATGGCTCTCTTGGAACCAGCACCCATTCCCAATGAAATGAAGAAAAGAGCCACTGGAAGTCCAATGTAAATAAGCATCTGATAGAAAAATGATGAATACAGGATATCTAGGATTATTGCAAATGTAGCAATGAGTACTGATATCACAGCAAAGGCCTTGTTGACTTTTCCTTGACGACTGAAATCGATAATCTTTGTATCGCTCAATCCAATCCTTCCCGCAGTTTCAAGATATCATGGCAAGAGATAAGGTCTACGATGATGGGATAAAACGTTTCAAATAAGTATCAAGATCATCTAGTACTTCCTCGAGAAGCTCACTGCCGCCTCGCGTTTCAATGTATGAAAGAATTGTTTTTTGAACAATCTGAGCGACAAGATACGGAGTTAGTTGATCTGGTGTGTCATCGACTACTACTGATTCCTCAGACCCTTCAAGTTGAAGAATTGATCTTACACGAAACTGGTCTCCTGAGTCATCAAATTGACACTCAATTCGAGCCGCACTCTCAATATCTTCTATTCGCGCGACTGGTTTTGGTTCGCGAATCGTGAAGTATCCTCCAGCCTCACCAATTATGATACGTACACCAACCCAAGAAATTCCAGGACTCTGTCCTATCAATCGGACTACTTTGGATAAGAGGGATGTTTGTGTGTAAGAGAAATGAGGTGTAGAATCATTGGGAATGTACTTGAATGTCAGGTTGGTAAATACGACTCCAAAAAGCAAAACAAGAAAACCAAAGATAATGGGTGTTGCAGCTATTAGATAGAATGTGGTTCTCATTAGAACAAATGGAGCTAGAATTGCTGTTGAAAATAACAGAACTGTAATGCCAAGTGACGGGATATCAATAATCGAAAGTACAATTTGGTAGGCCCGTCTATATTGTTTAATCATCTTCTCATATTCGGATATCGTAACCTCTCGTTCTCGAAAATCCCATTTTGGTTCGGAATACTTGATGTCAGTTTTCATTTTCCAAGAAATACCAATGAGTACTGGCAATATACTAATGAAAAGGAAAGATGCCCACGAAATCCATTCGATTGGATTTTCATAGAGGTTTAAAAGATGATATTGTGCAATCTCAAATCCCATAAAGCCCCATGCCAATACAACTATGAAGGTGACTCCTTTCAAGTAGAATTGTGATTTGAATTCGATAGGAGCTGCATTCATTTCAGTCACTCGCTATTGATGTGAATCAGATGAAACCTTTTCCACATTGAGTGTTTCTAGTATCTGTGCCAGCTCCGGATTCTCACCACGAGTATAGAACCACTCGAGTATCATGATTGCGATTCCATTTTCAATCACCTGCTTCACGTCTTTGACCCCTGGTGCTCCTGCTTTGTATGAGATTGGATATTTCACATAATATCCGTTCTTGTCCTGATCAACGAATTTTCTGAAATGACGATCTTCTGAAAACCACCACCAAAGTACTTCAGGATGGCTCTCCGATTTATAGAGTCGACAAAGGACACGATTAACTGCTCCAAGCTCTTCAGACCATGATTCGATATAACCCTCTTTCTCAATACTAGCAATTCTACTCACTACTCGTGGTGACTCGAACACAGTGAATCCGTCTTGTTCACCTTTGTCAAACACTACCCGAACATGCGATAGACCAGGGATTTTTTCTTGGGATTCTGCTAATCTAATTGCTTCCCGTACTAGTAGAATATTGAAATCGTAAGATGCTGCATTTGATGTGGCTCGAAGTGCTCCGATGGATGCCATTGAATATGATAGTGATAGTGCTAGAGCGAACATCCAAGAATCTAGTGGGGAGAGTGATGGATTCTCAACAAAAAGATACACCGGCAAAGCAACCATGAAGAGAAGCAAGGCGATTGGAATAAAGAAGATCCAATAGTTGCTGTTTGCCACCATCCGCCAGTATTTGCGTTTATTCTGCCTGTCTAGTATTTTGGCTTCATCAATTGATAGCTGTGCAGGCTCAAGTGCCCAGACGGGATCGGTATAATGAATAGCACTCTTTTTCCCATACCATCCGACTGCAAATCCGAGGATTGTGATAAGAAGTGGCAAAGCAAAGAATACTACACCAATGAGAAGCCAGTTTGTAGTTGTGACAGGGAGTGCAACATCCGCGGCAAAATATCCGAGAGTTAGACTTCCCAGAATGCCTAGAACTATTATTGCGTAAATCAAGGACATTGATCTATAGACAATGATACGCTCAGTCATCTGCACTCCACCTGAAACATTCTGACCAGCCTTCTCAGTCTCTTTAAGGCTTGCTACACGTAAACGCTTATTACTGTGAAAGACAATTTATTATTGTTAATTATTATTCAAGGAGATTACAATGCTTAAGATAGGTGATAAAGCACCAAATTTTGAAACAACCACAGAGAGTGGGGAAAAAGTAAAACTCAACAGTTTAAGGGGAAAGAAAGTCTTTCTCTACTTTTATCCAAAGGATAACACACCAGGATGTCAGGCAGAAGCTTGTTCTATCCGTGACAACTTCGAGGTCTTCAAGAACTCAGACATACCTGTGTTCGGAGTTTCTGGAGGAACTGAGAAGTCGCATAAGAGTTTCAAGGAGAAGAACGACTTACCATTTCCACTGTTGATGGATGAAGAATTCGAGATTGCCAAACTCTACGATGTGTACACAACCAAGAAGATGTATGGTAAGGAATATCTCGGGATTGAGAGGACTACCTTTCTCATCGATGAGAAGGGGAAGATAGAGGGGATTTTCGGTGGCCCAGAGGGAATCGATAAGGTCAAGACCTCGGAGCATGCGGACCAAGTCATCAAGTTCTGGAACCTCAAACTGTAGAGGAACATGCAATGTTAAAGATAGGCGATATCGCTCCAGATTTCATAACCGTCGACGACGAAGGTAACCAATTCAAACTGAGTGACTTCAGAGGGAAGAAAATAGTACTCTATTTCTATCCAAAGGACTTCACTCCAGGTTGTACTGCAGAAGCCTGTTCTATTCGAGACAGTTACACACTCTTCGAAGGTTCAGGCATCCCCATCTATGGGATCTCAGGAGGAAGTGCAGAACTTCATCAGAAATTCAGAGGAAAATACGATCTTCCTTTCAATATCTTGGTGGATGAAAACCTTGAGATAGCGAAACTCTATGGAGCTTACAGTAAGCTAAGCATCTTGGGAGCGGGTGTCAAAAGAATCACATTCCTAATTGATGAGGATGGTAAAATCGAAGGCATATTCGGGGGATCTGAAGGAGCAGATCGAGTTCGTTCAAAAGAGCATGCTGAACAAATCGTAAGTTTCTGGGGTCTTAAACTATAGTCCCCATGTATAACTTATCAAAAAGTAGTTCAAATCCTAACGAAGGAAAGGATTGTTTGTCATCAATGAGATGATATTGTCTTAACAGACTTAACCCTAAAGCATAGACTTTAATGATGGCTGTGAGCAGCCCGAACCTGCTTAACAGGCGTGTATAGCCTGGTCTACGAATGCGTAGGAGCCCAATATAATGTCTGAAGAAAAGCTCTCTGTTGAAGAGTTGAAGAAAAAAGCAGAGAAGCCGGGAAAGGACGCAATGATTCTTCACCCATTTTATCAAGGTAAGATTCAGTCTATAGGCAAGTGTCCCGTTCGCGACTTCTCCGACTTCGCAATATGGTATACTCCTGGTGTGGCCAAACCATGCTTGGACATTAAAGACAATCCTAAGATGGCATATGAACATCTGAACAAGGGAAACATGGTTGCTGTTGTAAGCGATGGAACCCGAGTACTTGGCCTCGGTGATATCGGTCCACTGGCAGCTGGACCTGTTATGGAAGGGAAGGCAATTTTATTCAAATACCTCGGTGGTGTGGATGCATGGCCAGTCTGTGTGGATACAAAAGATGCTGACAAGATTATTGAGTTTGTCAAACTTCTGCAGCCCTCATTTGGCGGCATCAACCTTGAGGATATATCAAAACCAAAGTGCTACAAGGTCTTAGAAGAACTAAGGAACGACCCAGAAGTCAAGATTCCTGTGTGGCATGACGACGCCCAAGGTACAGCAACTGTTGTTCTGGCAGGTGTGATTGGAGGCCTAAACGTCGTTAAGAAGGAAATTGAGAATGCTACAGTTGCTCTGCTAGGTGTTGGTGCTGCAAACACACGAACAGCATACCTGTTGATTGCAGCTGGCATTGATCCTAAGAACATCGTTATGGTAGACAGCAAAGGCGCAATCTATGCAGACCGTGAGGATATCGTGAAAGACAAAGACTATGACACCTTCAAGTACGATTTAGCCCAGAAGACCAACCCAGATAGACAGACTGGAGACCTTGGTGAGGTTATTGAGGGAATTGATGTCCTCATCACCGCATCACGACCAATTCCGGGTACGGTAAAGAAGGAGTGGGTTTCAAAGATGGCAAATGACTCAATCGTTTATGCCTGTGCCAATCCTCTACCTGAGATATGGCCTTGGGACGCCAAAGATGCAGGTGCTCGAATTGTTGGAACGGGTCGGTCAGACTTTGACAACCAAATCAACAATTCTCTAGGATTTCCTGGCATCTTCCGGGGAACACTAGATGTGAGAGCAAGTACAATCACCGACGAGATGTGTATTGCAGCTGCTCAGGCATTGGCTGATCTTGGTGCAAAGGAGGCCAACGAACGAAAAGTCATCCCCACAATGGACCAATGGGAATTGTATCCTCTTGAAGCAACAGCTGTAGGGATGAAAGCAATTGAACAAGGTGTTGCTATGAAGCAGTGGGAGGAGAAAGAACTCTATAGGCATGCTGAAGATATCATCAGACGAGCTCGTGGAAGTTCAGAAACCCTCTATGAAAAGGGCTTCATTTCAAAAGCTCCTATTTAATTTCAAAATACAGGTTCCTCTCTGATTTTCAGGGAGGAACTCCATCTAGCTTTTGCCGCAATCGTTTTGTGTATTTATTATCAATTAGCATACTCCATTGCACTACATTATTAAGAAATGAAAATTCCAGCCACCGAACTTAGTGAGCCATCATATATGGTGTATTTAACTCACTGAAATCTTTGGAGAATAAGATATGTCCTACGACAAATGTGTCCGCTGCGGTTCGTGCCTAATGTTTTGTCCTATGTTTGACGCAACTGGCGAGGAACAATTCTCACCCCGTGGGAAGACATACCTACTTCAGGTAATGGACCAGATTGAAGATGATGAAGAACTGGGAAAGGAGTTCAGACGCCTTTTATTCCAGTGCTCACTCTGTGGTCGTTGTGAAGAGACATGCGCATCAGGTGTGGACTTACTCAAGATTTGGCATGAGCAGAGAGCCAAAGCTATAGAAACTGCTCCTGAGGAGTTCGCATATCTTGAACCCCTCAAGCATGCGCTTTCCAATGTGAAGAACATCTATGGTCTAGCAGCTGAGGACAGGGCAATCTACTGGCTTGATGAGCTTGAGGATGAGATCCCAGGTCTCGAGGACAGAGTCTATGAGAAAGGAAAGACAGCAGAAGTCATGGTGTTTCTTGGTTGTCTTATGTCATTCAGAGGAAGTCAGATAGACGTGCTCAGGTCACTGTTCCAGACTCTGGAGATGCTCGACGTTGACTATCTTGTCATGGGTTCAGAGGAGTTCTGTTGTGGACACCCTCTGTATCTTATGGGAGATGATCAGGGAGCAGAGAAGCTCAGAGAACACAACAGGCAAGTTGTTGAAGCTGCCAAAGCAAAGAATGTTATCACATGTTGTCCGGGATGTCTCATTCAACTTCGTGAACATCACAATCTAGACAATGCCGAGGCACTCCATCACACACAGTTCTTCGACAGGAAACTGGAAACCATTCCAAAGTACAAGCAGACTGAGGAGTTCTCCTATCACGACCCGTGTGAACTACACCGCATTCTCGAGATAAAGACAGAACCCAGATCAGTAATCAATAAGATGGGAATTGAATTCAAAGAGATGGACCTAAGTTGCTGTGGAGGTGGAGGTCTCTTGAGGATGACTGATCCAGACCTAAGTGACAAGGTCATTCAGCTAAGAGCAGCACGGGAAGGTGTGAAGAACACGACTGTAATCACAGCTTGTCCCTCTTGCAGAGAACAACTGCTCGGTCAGGATTTGAAAACCAAGGACATTGTCGAACTCCTATCCGCCTCACTTCACGGAGGTGTCGAGTAGATGAGAATCAGAGATGTTGTCATCGGAGCAAACGCAAGCATGTACTACAAGCTTAATTTTCGAAAAATTAAGGGAGTCTACTATCCAAGAAACACCCAGGAAGTCATAGCAGCAGTAAAACACGCACAGGTCAATGGTTTCACTGTCACACCAAAGGGAGGAGGTTCTGGACTCAGCGGAGCTTGTACCGGTGGAGATGATGAGCGTGTTATGATCAGTAGTCTGCAGATGAAGGAGATACTTACTGTTTCCAAAGACCAAGGATACATTGATGTTCAACCAGGAATCAATCCAGACCAGATCAATGAGTTCCTTACTCCAATGGGGATGCACTTCTTCGTTGCCCCGAGTAGCAGGGATATTGCTACAGTTGGAGGTATTCTGAGTACTGACGGTGGGGGTAATGACACTTGGGTTAATGGAACCATGCGCGATAACACAATTCGTGTAACTTTAGTACTCTATGATGGTCGACTTATCACTGTTGATGCAAATAGTGTGACAAGCAACGACCAAGAGCTTGAATCACGACTAAATGAAATCGATGTCACACTTCATGATGTGGCAAGTGCACATGGAACACTCGGGTTCATCACAGAAATGCGACTTCTCATTAGACCCACATTCGAGGAGGAATTGGTTGGAGGTCTTACAGAGTTCTCAGAGTGTAATGCACTTGGAAAAGTCCTAACTGAGATGATAAAGAGAAACAGTCCAATCAGATATGGGGAAGCTATTACAACAGCGCACAAAGATATACGTGAGGGTTTTGATCCACCCCTACTTATCCTTGAATTTCCAGAAGAGAGCAATTCAGACATCAAGGATATCATAGACTACAAACCTCTTGACTCAGAGGAACTAGCACGTATGAAGGATATCAGAATCAAATTACCAAAGCGTAATCCCAATGAAGGGGTACAGTTTGCACTCTTTGAGGGATATGGATTCCATGGGGATAGCTTACTGAGGCTTCAGGATAGCCTTGACGAAGTGGATGCTCTTCTCAAGGAGCGGGGCATGACACCTTTTAGTAAGTATGGACATGGACCAAGTAAGTGGTATCTAGGTGATAACACTCCAACCTATGGTCTCATTCTTCATTCTAGAGAGATTAAGCCCGAGGGTAAAACAGGGGAGGAACTACTCAACACCGTTCTAGCAATCGTGGACAAGTGCGAGGAGTTAGGGGTCACGCCAAAGCCTGAACATAAGTGGCCATTCTCAGATGTTGACAAGAAGAAAAGACTTGATGAAATTAGACAAGTGATTGGTGAGGGATTCAATCCATTCCTCCTCTCACCAGAGTGCAATGATGTGTTGGGTTCAATGGTTTGAGAGAGCAGAATACTTTCGGCCATCTCAGACAGGTGCTTATATACCCACTAAAAGAGACGGAATACCGATAAGAATGGTCCGTCCACATCGTAGCCCCAAAGGTCTATTCGATCCCTACTATGTGCCAAAAAGATTGCTTCATCGTGATAGAGAACTTGACACTATGAACGGGATGTATCGTGACTCTGTTGAAGAGGAATATGGAGTCAATTGTTTGGTGCACGGAATAACTGGTGTCGGCATGACTGTATTCTCACGGTACTTCCTCACTAAACTTGTTCCAGAACAATTTGATGCGCACACAGTATATGTTGATGCTAAACACAAGGATACACTAGAGATAGTTTCAGAGCTGAATGACAAGATTCACCGGGAAACAAACAGACCAATCACTGTTGCTTTTGACTTGGATGTACTCTGGATGCAATTCAAGAGAACAGCAACAGCAACAGAGAAGAAGACGGTGTTTGTCATTGATAATATTGACGAATCAAATGAGGAGGTCTATACTAAAGTCGCAAGACTCTCTAAGGAGATAAGAGCCAGTACAATTGGCGTTCTTAACAGTCATGATTATAGGTTACTCACAAAGCTTCCTGCAACGCAGATGGCGTATGACTTTGAGATACCTCTGGATACCTATACCCAATCACAACTCTATGATATTGTTAGAATGCGTGTGGAGGATACCTTTCCACTGGGTTTGACAGAAGAGGTCGTTCGTTATATCACAGATCTTGTAGTAGAGTTTGATGCCTCAAAACCAAAGACAACTATTGAGGCATTGAAAGCACTGTGGCCTCTTGCTTCTAGCGGTCAAGAAATTGATTCTGATGCAGTCCGGAATGCTACTATGCCAATAACATCGTTTGCTCATGACAATGACTACATAGACCTAATCGAAACCATCAGTATGAATGACTTCATCACACTATTAGTTCTTGAGGCCATGTGTGAGCATCTGATGCGATACAAAACTGAAACCTATGTAGATCGTCAAACCTTGAATGAGATTGTAGAGGTGAAATGTGAAGAACTTGGCGTCAGGTATGCTCCAGATGATATTGACAGGAGTCTTCAGACCCTCATATTCCAAAGCATTGTATTCGAGTCAGGATATTCGAGAAATCTACTCTATGTGCTTGCACCACCAGAGATAATCTATGATGCAGCAGTTGGCTTAAGACGTGAACTGGCACGTAGGAAGTAAAAATAATGGATAGTGGCCGGAAACCCGGCCGCTGATTCCAAAATCTATGCAGCTCTCTTCTCTGCAAACTCTTTTTTGACCCATTCATCAAGACCGTTTGCACCTTGCAGGTTAGCAAGGTCAGCATCAAGATTGTCTGGATCTAGAACTGCAACCCAACCTGCCCCATATGGATCATCATTCAGAAGTCCAGGGTTATCTTTGAGTGCGTCATTTACCTCAGCAATAGCACCACCGACTGGAGCCTTTACTGGACCTGTCCATTTACCAGACTCGAGCGTGCCAATGCTGCGCCCTGCGGCGATGGCTTTGCCAGCGGGTCTTAGTCTGACGAACTTGATTTTTCCAGCTAGGTCCATACCGAAGGATGTGAAGCCAATTCTGACCTTGCCACCTTCCTTCTTGACCCAAATCTGGTCTTCAGTATAGTATAGATCATCAGGGAAATCGAAACCCTCGTAAGTTACCATGGTATAGTCACCTTAATTTTTGTCTGCTAGACGCCTACTTAAGACATTTGCTCTTTTTACATTTGAAGGTGAAAAGGGAGGTTCACTCTGTAGAATCATCGTTCATGATGCGTTTCAGTTGGTCAAGCTCTTCAACATCGACCTCCACATAAACAGGACCCGAGTACCCACACCCTTCTTCTTCACAATAATAGGTCGTTGGGACAAGCCATCCGCTGATCGCAGTCTTCGCCTCACTGATCTTTGACGACCCGCATTTGGGGCAGACCCGTATTCTTCGTGTCAAGGTTCAACGTCCTCCCGGCGCTAGTAGTATATTTTTGTTGAAGTCCCTTAAAACACTTGTCGGACTTCAGAAAGCGTTCTCCTCTTTCTGGGGGTGATTATATGGAATCTATAATGAACTAAAGTCCGAGATGAAATATTCAGACACCCCCTTACGACCTGGTTTCTATACTGCAGATGAATTCAGGACCAAGAGAACAAAATCAGGAGTTCTTGCGATTGACACCCTACTCGAAGGAGGAATAGAATCAGGTCTTGTTCATCTCTTCTACGGAGACAAGTCTCTTCATGATGACTTCCATCGGTTTGCTGTCATAGCTCAAACCGCCAAGAAGAACGGAGGACTCGAGAGCCCTACAATCATCATTGACAGCGCCAATATAATTAAGATTGAGAGATTGCGTGAGCTTTCCTTTGAGTTTAATCTTGAGCCAGAAGAAGTGATGGACAATATCTACATCTCCAGAGCTTTCAACTCCTCTCAAACCTACGATCTGATAATGAATCAAATGGAGAAATTCTTGAACACTGTTCCTGCGAGGGTCTTAATGGTGACGGGATTAACTAGTTTGTATCTTGAAGAAGGACTCAAGGGGGAGCGACTACAACAGATTTCGCACATGGCTTCAAAAATTGCAACAGTCACTCTTCAAAGAGGGTTATTCACACTCGCGTCAGTCCCAACCTCATTTAGAAGCCCAAATCATCCGGAGGGGGGACGGACACTCTTGGCAACTGCACAGGTTCATATTCAGGTCACTGAGTTGCCTTCAAGAACAACATATACTTTGGCAAAGCATCCTCAGTTCCCTGTAAGACGTACTAATAGATCGAGATCTACACCATCTGGAACTACTTTACCACTCTCATATTTCCTAAGGGAAGAGGAGAGAGGATCAGTGGAGTAAGACTACTCCCTGAGCAATTCTGCATCGAGACTTTTGACAAGCTCTTCAACGAGTTCTTTTGGCAACTCCTTGGCTTGTTTCAATATGATGTCAATCTCAGCTGGTGGAATATCTTTCTCTTGAAGCTCTTTTTTGAGTTCATCAATTTCTAGGGGACTGAGTGTTTCACTTGTGAAGCTGATGTCTTCCTTTGGACCGGGAAGTGCTTCCTGTTCGGAAATAAATTCGTCTTCTAAAACATCTTCATCCTCAGGAAGGAAAACCCTCTCTACCTCTTCGGGTTCTTCGGGTTCTTCTATAGATACAACTTCAGCCTCTAGGACATCTCCAACCCCTTTTTCACCAGCGAGTTTCTTGACAGCTTCAGTGGATACCCTGTCAATGATTTCCTCAACAGTCTTGCCCTCTCGTCTTGCTGCACGGAGGGCTTCTTGCATGATGACCTCTTTCACAAAAGCAGCTTGCTCACTCAATTTCATTTTTGTGATGTCAGCTTTGAAATCATCAAGCTCTTGCTGGTTAAGATTAGTCAGGATTGATAATTGAATGAGAAGCTCGCCCAGCTCAGGAATCTCAACTGGTATAGATTCCTCAGGAACTTGACCAAGTGCTCTCGAAATACGCAGCTCAGCGAATGTATCATTAAATAGATTTGTAACAAGTTCTTGCCGACTTTTTGCATCACTTACTGCCTTTGGAATCTTACCCTTGCGAATTGATTTTATCAGACCATTGATTTGTCGAAGTCTTTTTGGTACACTCCAAACTCGAACATACATACCGATTAGGAGGACTATCAAAATACTGATGGGAGTTCCATAAAGAAACACTGTAGTAAGTGTTTCAGCTATAGGTGTAGGATTCACTTGAACTCTTAAGGAGATAACATGTTGTTGAGCATTTGGTAGACTAAGAACAATATGAATGTCAGATGTCCCAATGTCAGCTCCAATAAAAGGAGAGGCTGCAGTGTATTCAATGATATAGAATCCGGGGCGAATTGTATCCTCATAGGGTTCATGAACGGTTAGAAGTTCAAATACCGAGTCATCTAGATTTATTGTGAAGTTTGCTCCAGAAATAAGAGTCCCAGACGGATGTCCTGGCCAGATATCTAGATACTTAACAACTAGTTGTCCTGTCGCTCCATATAGAAGTTGTACATCAGATTGCTCAATTTCATATGCTGTTGGTAGTTCGATGATTCTTACACTGACGTCAAAATCAGCAATAGATCGATTTTCTAGTGCGATTCTGAAAGTTAGAGAATACGGAACGAGCTGGGGTCCTGGGTCGCCAACCGATGATGCAAACAACCACGGGTCTAATGTATCAAAGATGAAGTAGTAGTATCCGTTACCGATTTCGACAAGATTGAAACTAGTCAAACCTCTAGTTGGACCAAAGATCTCATTGAGGGAGATATCCCCTCCGGATAGGCCGCCCACGAAACCTTCCTGATTATCAGTATCGTTATAGAAAACAGTAATGTTGAGAGAATCACCATATGGAACGATGAAGACACCAGGATAACTACTTGGATTTGAGTTAATCTCTGGTGTTAGAACTTGAAGTTCTGTTGGAACTTCCAGTATTCTAATCTGAATACTCACCGTGCCATCTCGATGGTTTGGTTTACTGAATATAGCTGATAATGTGTGATAGGTGGTACTCGCCGGGATTAGAGAGGTATTGATGAATACCAGATATTCACCATCTCCAACATATAACGCAGATGTGAATTCGATTCCAAGCAATTCAACAGTGAAATCAGCACCATCAACTCCTCTATCAAATGACTCATCCCAGTATGTGAAATTCAGATACCCAGCCCAACCCCAATAATAATCTCTTACAATTGGAGGTGTTAGGGAGGTCTGAATCCTTGTAATCGCTATTGTGATGAATGTCTGTGAAGATGCATAGAGTGACATGTTCTCCCAGGGATTTGCCCTGATTGTGACAGGCCATATACCATATCCAACTAATCCTGTATCAAATACCGCGGAGAATACACCATATGAAATAGGTGTGAAGTTACCGCCTATCCCCAAATCTGAGATAACCCATTGAACGGTAGCATTTCCAAAGAGAATGGACCCTTCATTCGGAAGAGTCAAGTTGACAATCAAAACTTCTGTTTGTGTGTATGCCAACGTAATCTCATAATCTGTACCTGCTGTTGGTTGCACTTTCGTGGCAGTCTGTAGAACAAGGAACTTGAATGAGTATGTTGCAGGCTTATAGTTAGTCATAGTAGCAACAAGGATGACTGTGTAGAATCCAGGAGCTTTCTTTGTTGCATTTTCAGAGTTCTCTGGAAGAATCACAGAATAATATCCAGCGCCTGCTGTCGCATTTGGTACAAGCGGAAATTGAACTCCATCAATTGAGGCTGTAACTGAAAGAACTTCGCTATCCGAAATCGGATTTGAACCATCACTAAGATAAACAGTGATTGGTAATTCTGCACCCCTATTAATTTCCTCAACTGGAGCAGCAGGATCGATAATGGAAAGATCACTGTCAAGAGGAGTAATAACTAGTGTAACGTAAGCTCTTGCAGATTTGTAAGCTGTGAGATTCTCAATAGTGAATGTTAGAATGTAGGTTCCAACATCAGCAAGTGATGTGTCAATGTCTGCTTGATATATTCCACCACCCACAACACCTGCAGGACCTGCAAACACAAATGCCTCTGGCCATTCCCACTTCATTTCAGCATTGTCGATTAAACTATCATCTAGAAGGCTCTTGTATTGTAGACTGACAAGTACTGAACTTGACCAAGGCGCTTCAACGAGTTCTAGCAGTGGTATAAGTATTGTATCAATCTTCGTCACAATTCCGGTCATTTCAATTGTTGGTAAACCGAGATAGTAGGGAGAAGAACCATCCCAGCCTACGTCGAGATCAAAAAGAAATGTTCCAGGATTCCCAAGAGCAGTTGTATCAATTCGTATTATGTATATTCCATTACCTAAATCATTAATCCAGAAATCAAAGCCTTCTGTGAGACCTCCAGATTGAAGATCAAAGGTGATATCAGCACCAACTACTGGAGCAGCTGAATCAATATCAAGAAGAGTAAATGATAGGTTCAAAAACTCTCCATATGCAGCCTCTTGAGCAGGCAGTGGGGTATAGATCATTATTCGGTTTCTAGTAGTAACTCGAACAATTGTAGAGTCATCAGAATAATAAGGAGTACCTCCAGTCCAGATTGCACGAACTGTGAGGTTATGACTCGTTACAAGTCCAGCGCTTAAGACTGTAGAGTTAATAGATAGTATGAAATTTGAACCGACCTTTGTAATCATGTACTCGCCAATTACAAGTAAGGAACCCTCAGACCATATCTGAATATCAGATTCAGTTATGCTGTCAATCAACTGTCCACTACCTAAATCTCTATAGACAAATGTGAATGTGATATTGTCAAGATACCTAACATAAGTTGGAGGATTCGTAATCTCGACATTTGTTTCTCTCTTTGTGACATAGATATCGACTTCTACAATAGCGTTATCGTGATAGGGACTACCACTAGTCCAAAATGCGCGAACTTCAACTGAGGTGTATTCAAGACCGTTAAGAGCTGTTGTATTCAATGCGATGAGATAGTAACCACTACCTTGGTCTGTAACAAAGAAGTCAGACCCTATATTGAGTTGTGTGATGCCTTTCCAGATTTCAATTGAATCCGCAATAATACCACTTGAACTATCTATGTCTGTATAGTAGACTCTGAAATCAGCGAGTTCAAGGTAATCGGTAGGATCTGGTGTATCTACAATTGCTAGTTTAGATGCACGACTACGAAGTTCAAAGAAAATGTAGGTTTCATCTGTGCTGTAGAATGGAGATTGCGAAGCATAGGTAGCTCTTAACAAGAGTGAGTATCTTACTCCTATTGTCAAACCAATCTGATCATATGTATTTACTGTCAATTCATAATATTGGAACCCGGAACGCCAAACAATATTGAAGGTCCAAGTTGCATTGAGAATCTCAAAAGTAACATCTGAATCAATCACATCAAACGTAAGGCGATCCTGAAAGTCTACGACATAGACAAGTGATGAGTTGTAAGCCACAGGAGCTATTGGGTCAGCGGACAACAGAGTTGGACGATAGAGAACATTCAGAGGTCTTTTAGAGCTGACATCGGCGATGTAAAAGTTTCCAGTTGTAATTTCAACTCTCAGAGTGTAGAGTCCTGGAGTTGCATAGTAGGTTGTGTTGAGCACTACCTGATACTCGCCTCCCTTTATCCAGGTAACTGTATAATGTATACTCGGAATCGGAGATAGACCATCAAAGAGTGTGACTGTTGCACCAGTTATTCCAACGACTGAACCACTCGCAATATCAGTCCAATTCAAGAGAAACGTAACATTGTTGAGATATGATGTAGGTGCAGGAGATTGATAGTCCAGAACTGTTTGCCTTTCAATAACGGTAATGAATACCGTGTATCCTGTTCTGTTTTTGTAGAAGGGTTCTCCTTCCCAAATTACACCGAGTGTAAACGAGTTCTGGCCAAGTGGTTCCCCAAATTGACTTGTGTCAAAGGAAACAGTAAAGTTATGAGTACCACTATCCCAATAAAGGGAGAAGTCTGCGAGACTCAAACTAATCTTTAATGCAGGATCTTGATCAATGGGTACACTTGAACCACCAGTCACATCCTCGAAAATGAAAGAGAATGTTGCGTTCTCACCATATGCAGTCGGGGAAGGTGGTAAAACAGAAAGAACTGTATCACGTGGCAGAATTCTGACTGAGATGACATCAAATCGATTAGTGTAGTATGGTGCAACACCTGCACTCCAGTTAATGTAGACATTCATGTAGACTAGACCAGTACGTCCAAAGATTGTAGTACTGAATGATATTGAGTAATTGCCTGGCTCAAGAAAATCGTCAATCTCAGTAATTGTCACCTGACCCAGATCAACGGTTTCTCCTTGGAAACTAACAGAGATAAGGACATGGCCACCTCCGTAACTAGAGTTAGTTATGCCTACTCCACCGATTTCAGCATAATTGAAGATGTAGCTCATTGTACCAAGATAGGGAGTTGGCTCAGAAGACTGCATTAAGGTCAGCTGTGAGTCTACTCCAATAATATTGGCTGAAGCAGTCGTCATTTTGTTTTCATATTGTTGAACTGGCCCAGTCCAATCAAAGTAGACATCGAAATTCTGAATTCCCTGACCAAAGAGAGATGCATCTATCTGAATTGTGTAAAAGCCGTCGGCGATGTCGTTGACAAGTGTGTGAGTAATCCAATGTGTCCCATTCCAAACACTGGAGGTGATGTCGGTATCAGTATCAATTCCAATATTGTTATCCCAATCCCAGTATCTCAATGAGATGTTGATGATACCGTTATAGGATGTTGGTTCTACAGCGCTGACGAGATTGAATAGAGTTGTATGACTACGTATCTCAATCTCGATCTCACAGAATGCCGCTTGATAGTTTCCGCCTCCATCAAAGTCAAAACGAACCACATATGTGCCAAGTGAGTCTAAGGTAGTTGTCGTAAATGTAACTATCCAAGTAGACCCATCCCATACAATTGTAGGTGACACAGCTCCTGTCCAATCATCACTTGTTGTTGCACTACTAATAGGAATGCCATTATCAAGATCGTTGTAGTCAATGTAAAATTCAACTATGTCCCCAACAGGAATATCTATTGATATTAGCGAGGGTTCCGCATCAGTGTGAATCTCAGTGATTATGATAGTAATGTCAACATTCTTCAATTCATAACCAGGCGCATTAGCAGTGAGTGTAACAACATGGGGTCCAATTGCTAGACCCGCCACATCAATAGTAACATCATAGTATCCTCCACCTGTATGAACGTCGCTAAGTATTGTAACATCTAGGGAGGTTATGTCAGCGGTGAATATTCCAGTGCTTCTATCCAAGTCTTCATAGAAAAGAGTGACAACGATATCGTGGTCATAAGGAGTTGAAATAGTGTAGAGATTTGCTGTGAGGTCAGTTCGTGTTGGTCTGTAGTCGAAGGTTATCACAAGTTTAGTAGAAGCATAGATTGGATTGGATGGATTCACAGTTACAGTGATTGTGTATTTTCCCTCTGGGAAGAACGATGCTGCAATTGTGAGATTATAAATTCCAAAACCAAAGTAATTGATTGTCTTGGGATAGGTATAAGTCCCATTGCTAATTATGAAGTCACCAGCAGCGAGGTCGGCTATGAAGTCACCATAGTTTGGTCCAATCTCACTGACATTCAATCGGAGAGCTATGTAGAAATCATCTCCGTTCGGGAAAATGAGATCACTAGGTTCGTTGTAGAGGTATGTTGACATACTTCGAATGGTGACTTGGAAGATGTAGTTTGAAGGATTCTGATAGTTGGATGCACTCTGCATTGTCACTTGGAGAGTTACAGCCTCAGGACCAATGGACCATGAATCATCACCAGTTGGAAGGACTACACTTAATGATGAGGTAGAATGTAGTGGATAGCTAGAACTGAACTGAAGAGTTTGCACAAATGACTCTGAAACAGTCCCACCTGTGTCTAGGTCTGTTATCAGGACTGTTAGTGGTGTATTATTTCCATAAGGGGTTACCAGATTCCCAATGACATTCATTGAGGTGAAGTGTTTTCTTATTTCGACTTGGAAGTTATACGGATTAGGATTGTGGTAATCAGTACTGGACATGACAACTGATAGCGTGATATCAGTCAGGGCCACCGTCCAAGCATCAGTATCAAGAGTCATGTCGTAGCTTATCAGTGAGCTTAGTATCTGCTGACCATAGTTTGAAGTAAAATTGAAACTCGCAACATCACTGATATCCACGAGTGTTCCAGTATCAAGGTCTATGAGAACCACTGTTACTTGTGTATCAAATCCAAATGGAGTCACAAGATCTCCAGAAACGGATGCAGCAAGGTAGTGGGGTCTAAGTAAGAATGTAATGTTAACGCTTGCCATATTATAGAGCGCACCGGGTATACTTGCGTTTAGAATGTACCAGTATGTTCCTTGACTTAACGCTCCTGTTGGAATCGTGATATCATAAGTTCCATCGAGATTGTCTACAAAGGCGACAGGAGAACCATCAGCGAACTCAATAATTGCACCGCTCAGCTGACTTCCATCAAATGTATCTCGATAGGTAAGAGTTGCGGTGAAATCAAAACCAACTGGAGTCTGAGTTACATTAGAGTAGTCCAATTCAGTGTCATGGCTGAGGTCAAGGAAGAAGTAAGTTGAAGCATCTGTGTAGTAGGGATGGTTCGAATCAAGTTCTAATCTCCATCGAACATTATCTTCCAAATCTGTCGTATTGAGAACAATGCCATATATGCCACCACCAAAGTCCGATAATTCTACACTAGTTCCGACTCCAGAAACAGTCCAGTTCATAGTTACCGTTGCGCCTTCAATGGCTGCAGCTGTGATACCATCGGTGAGATCTACTTCAACATACAGAGAGTCGCCAAGAATGGCTGTTGAGATAAGGTCTCCTACTGCATCAGTTGGAGCAGTAAGACTCATAGATGAAGCATGTTGGATGATGAAGGTCCTCTCATACATACCTACGCGATAACTCACAGAACTACCAGAATCGTTATAGTATGCGGTAGCAGTCCATAGACCAGCTAATGCAGTGATATCTACTATCTTTTTGATTTGAGGATCAGAATATGTTCGTTCTATTTCGGAACCAATAGAGTAGAAGGTTGAGGGGTCGTTAAGATTTGCATACTCAGCCGCACGCCACGAAGCTTGCCGACCGTTTGCAGTGGTGGTTGATGCGATTCTGACTTCATCCATTACACCATCAAACCATGCGAGATTTCCAGATACCTGGTCGATTAAGCCTCCACCAATTCCCCAATCTGCTGTGAAGGAAACATCGGCATAAGTTATACCTCCAGAACTTCCACCAACATCATCAAGATTGTTAATTTGAATTCTATTGTTTGAAGGGGCACTTGCATCCATGAAACATGAGAAGTAATACCAAACTCCAGCCTGCCAGCTTGTTTGACTGGTCCACTTATACATTTGACCATTGCCATCATTCTCTGTTTTAAAGACAAGACTTCCATCAGAAACGGAGCCGGTTGTGTAATCGGTTCCTGCAAGTGCAATGTGTATATCATTATCGCCATCCAAGAACTTTGTGAAGAGAACCTGAGTTGTAGTGGAAGTAGATGTGTGTGCAACATCTAGTTTGAACCAACCAGAAATCTCAACATCACCAGTGGGTTCGAGTGACTCAGAAGCAAAGACATCAACTTGATCATTTGTACCATCAAAGTGTTGTCCAGTTCCAGCTATACCAGTATCATCATAGTTGCCATCCTGAGTGCCATCATAACTTCCAGAAGTAGAGTCATAGTGAATTGCTGTAGTTTGACCTGCCGTTGCAGCTTCATCCAAGTGCCAGACAGCTGCGAAACTCTCTGTCCATACATCTTCTGGATTTTCCATGTTGCCCAGAAGTGGATTTCCATAATACATGCTGATTACTGTGTTTGTAGACCCTGTAAGATTTGTTTTAACCCATGCCACAAGATGCCCTGTTGCTTGGTCAAATAGCTCAATCTGATGTGACAATATCTTGCCTCCAGAAACGAACAGAATGTCGTCTCCATCAGTTTGTACATCAGTTTGAAGATCAGAATCTGTAAGTTCAATCATAACAGGGAAATTATTCACATTAGTTGCAAGGTGACGTGTTCTGTCTATGGTGATATCCTTCCTATATCTGAACGATTGCAGGAGATGAGTTGATGTGCCGACGGTTGTATTGGTGCCTGAGTACCATTCATTTCCAGTAGGGTCAGTAAGGACAAACTTTGTCATAGCCCCGGTCACCCAGCTGCTAGTTGCGCGATAGAGCATCTCATCATTTAGACCGAATGTATCGGTTGTAGAAAGACCTCCACTACTAAGCCCCATCTCAAGATCAAAGAGATGATTCATTGCAGTAAATTCTAGTTTCCAAAGCCCGTGGGTTGTTACCGCTGACTCGCTGACATAGATAACACCAACTTCATACCACCAGTCTGTCTGATAGATCTGGGTGATACCAATTGGGTTAGTTACCTTGTAAGGAGCCCACTCGGTTTCGTTATAGTCAACCGAGAATCCTAGACTCTCTACCTCTGGAGGTGGAGAAACCAAGACGTACGCTGTCCATAAAACAGTACTCGCATTAGAAACCGAAAATGAAGTTCCTGAGATGAAATCTGAAGATAGTGTTGTTGTTGATTCAGTCCATGAAGAGGAGTTTGTGAAAGTGCCTGAGAATGAGACAGTCAGAGGGGATCCTGTACCCATATACGTACCTCCTACCTCAGAAATCTGGATTTGATTTGTTGGTAATCCAAACAAACCTGAGTCTACGACAGGTATCCCGAAACCTGAAAAGTCAGCAAGAGTGAACGTGAATATTGCAACTAGGGCTAGTATAAGGATTCTACTGCGGTTCATATTAGGCACCATCGAAATCGACGTTGTGTCGCCCACTTTCTACAGTGTAGTTATTTACACGTAGGCATCTCAGAATTGCGAGTACTATATTTCAATGCATGTTGTGCAGACCACTTCACTGAGTTGATGAAGTTGTCTATTTTTGGACAGGTTTGAAAAATGGAAGGATAGGTTGAACCTATTCCTTCCTTTCTTCTAGACTCCTGACTAGCTCTTCGATAAGTTCCCTTGGGAGCTCCTTAGCCTGTTCGATGATGGTATCAATCTCGTATGGTGGGACACCCCTACGCTCGAGATCTTTTCGAAGTTCCTCTATCTCATGAAGGCTCATCTTCTCAGATGTGATTTCAGTCACTTCTTCGAATTCCTCCTCCTCAACAGGGACTTCTTCTTTAGGAGTAACAACCTTTTCTTCTTCTTCTTCTTCTTCGAGGAAAACGGTTTCCACAGGCTTCTTCTCGATCACCTTAATTGGTTTGACTTCCTCTTCTGCACCAAGACGTCGAAGAGCTTCAGTCTCTACTGACGCTAGAATTTCTTCGATGGTCTTACCTTCTCGACGTGCGGAGCGTATGGCTTCTTGATTAATGACTTCTTTTACGAAAGCTGCCTGCTCACTCATCTTCATTTTGATAATATCAGTCTTGAATTCTTCGAGTTCTCCTGCACTCAGATTGGTGAGAATTGCGAGTTGCTGAAGTAGCTCTCCCATCTCTGGGACTTCAATAGGTATGGATTCTTCGGGCATCTGAGCTGCAGTACGTGTGATCTTCATTTTCTCGTATGTATCATTGAACAAGTCAGCTAATAGTTGCTGTCTGCTTTTAACATCGGTTACCGGTTTGGGTATCTTACCTTTGCGAAGAGCTTTCATCTGACCATTAATCTGCCGAATTCTCTTTGGCACACTCCAGACTCGGACATATAGACCAAGTAAGGTGATGATTGCTATGCTGATTGGTAGGCCATAAGTTGTGAAGGTAATTATCATTGTGTCAATATTGTTAGGTAATGTATGAATCAGGAAACCGAGTTCCACATCATCATAGAAGTCTTTGGTTAGCACTATGTGAATTATTGCGTCCCCACCATATCCGATGGCAAGAATCACTATACGATAATACCCATTCCCAAGAGATGTGTTGCTACTGATAATTGCAGTCGCTCCTGTAGAGATTGAAAATGAGAAATCTTCACAACCAGAATTATGCCAAGTGTCGTTAATGAAG
Organism: Candidatus Thorarchaeota archaeon; assembly: GCA_016839345.1. The sequence continues at coordinate 22,787 of JAEOUL010000098.1, forward strand.
AAGTCGAATATGATTTCGTTTCCGTTTATCAAATCGTATTCAAAATCGTCATCTGGATCAACAGTCATACCGTCATATACAATCTCTGTTGGTGTATAGATAATCCTGATTCTAATTTCAATAGTTTGTAATTCTCGGTTTTCATCAAAAATTTCAATTGTATATCTGAAATACTGATTCTCAAGAATCACAGGACCAGTAAAGTCGAAACCATAGAGTGACAAGTCATTTGTATCAAAAGTGAAATTATAGAATCCAAGACCCTCTTGGAATAAGATACTCTTTGAACCGGAGAAGTACGAGGGACTTCGTAACTCTGTGAACTCTGTGAAGTTCGCATTCAAAATACCTCCATACAAACCGCCTACTGAACTAGTATCATTATAGAAAAGCGAGATATCTATGGAATCAAACATTGTCAACTGGAGAGTTATCACACCTGCGTCTGTAGATACATAATTTTGGTCAGGATAATCTACAATCAACTCAGTCGGTCGTTCCTCTACGAAAATATTGAAGCTGAATGTACGTTCTTCATAGTTCGCGAGTGCAAATTCAGTAGTGATTTTCTCTCGAATATCGGAATTCAAGAGTGTAGTATTGATAAACAACACGTACGTTCCATTCCCAAGATCAGTTGCATTGAAATCGAGATTACCGTAGTTATATGTGACCACTGCTCCGGATACTGCTCTGTCGTTATGCTCATCAATGAAGTCCAACAAGATGTTCCCGGTCCAACCCCAAACCAAGTTTATTGTTTCAAGTGGACCATCAATACTCGTAGGAATCTTCTGGACCGTTAGAGTGATGCTGACAATTGTTTTCGCAAGGGTTGTATTGGTTGGTTCAGCGCGGAAACTGACGCCAATTGTTCCAAAGCCAATCAATGATGTATTGAAAGTAAGAGTCCAAAGACCATTTCCTATCGATGTGAAGTTCAGATAAAGTCCACGTGTAGCATCCCTCCAATACACTTGCCCATCATCGATGAGCATATCTATTGCATTAGCTGTGAAGTTTAGATTTATCGTAACATTTTGAAGATAGTAAACATTCTGGACAGTTGGATCACCTTCTCCTAGAACAGTCAATTGAGTCGCAGTCTGCTCAATATAGATTTTGAACTGGTCTATTGCAGGATCATAATTATAGAAACTCGCGAAAATCTGTACATCATAGGATAGAAGTGCTTCTAAGACAGTTGCACTTCCGGGTATTGTAACATTCCATCTACCAGTGAATGTACTATACTCCAGATAGTATTTCACACCTTCGAGCTGAGCATAGACTTGCAGATGTCCATTTTCAGAACGAACCTGATCATCCGCGATTATGGAGCTATATGTTGTATCCCACAGTTCTACTTCAATATAGAGAGGATCACCTCTACTTACAGGAGCTACAATTTCGACAGGTTGAAGGATTGTGATTTCACTAGGAATGGTTAGAACTACAATTGTCACTGTTGTAATCGCTAAAGAGTATGTTTCCATACTTGCCTTAACAGTTATGACTGTTGTACCAGCTCCAAGAG
>JAEOUL010000175.1 GCA_016839345.1 Candidatus Thorarchaeota archaeon
CTCCTAGACACTTATAACTAGGTTCACGGCGGAAAACTTGGGTTTGACTTTTAAAGATGCTCATTGCTCGCTTTTTTTTAGAGCCAATTGGAGTTTGAAAGTGAGATGCCAGCAGCAATTGATATCAATGAACTCAGCAAAATCTTGGTATCGTTCGCCTACAGTGAACTTCAGAAGAAAGAGATAGTTGTAACATGGGGAAAGACGTCTAGTTTTGGGCAAGTTCGTTGGAGTGATGATAACGATAAGATTGACATCAGAATAACTCAGAGTGTCAAAGGATGGCATCAAGTAGGAATACCGGGGCTCCTCTCACATGAACTGAGTCATCCTGCACAGAGTGGAACCGGCTTCAAAGAGATCGAAACTGATGAAGATGTTATCAATAGAGGACTAGGACCATATATTGCAGTTGAGCGACTGCTTACTGGAAAATACAAAGATCACATTATTAGTAGAGGAAAAGACAGGTATCTAGGTTACGAATCAATCAGAAATCGGCTCACACCATTTGAAATCCAGAACTTGGACATACTATTGTCGAATATGAAAATGAAACCAGTTTCTTCAACGGATCTTAAAATACATCATGACTCCGCATTGTTCAAGAAAGAAGGAATATCTACAATATCTATTGATGGAAATGTGTTCGTCTTACCGGAAACTCTGGATTGTCCTGACATTAAGCTATTAAATCGAGAGGGAATCGTTTTTGTGTTTGCAGACGAGATTCTAATTGGTCAATTTGAAGAGGTGGATTTCGCTTAATCTCATTATTTCAAATCTTTTCTCTCTTTGACAATGAGTTTTTGGGACAGTGATACGTCACTCCTAGGGGGAATATCTTCTTTGATGACACACCCAGCTGAGATGATACTATTCTCTCCAATCCTCGTGGCAGGATATATCGAAGCATTCACACCGATTACAACGTTGTCGCCAACAATAACGCCAAATTTCTTCTGTGGAACTTGTACTGTTTCATCCTCGTTTTTCAAGAAAAGAGGTTCTGCACCAGGCCTCCAATTCCAGAGTTGAGCTCCAGCCTCAATGCAAGTATCGGCTCCAATGATCGAATCAGCTAGATAGGTCATTCTTCCAACATTAACTCGTTCGAATACCATTGAGTTTCTCATCTCGACTGCGTATCCAATTTTGACTCCATCACATAGGCTGCTGTAGTCACGAACTAGAGAATTATTACCTACATAGACACCTTTCCCAATGTAAATGGGACCTCGAAGAGTCGTATTTGGTCGGATAGTGCTACCTTTGTCAATGTAGACTGAGCCTTCAATCACCACACTTGGATGAACATCTGCAGACTCAGCAATGTAGCTACCTTTTCCAAGGAGTTGTCGGTCCATAACTATTCGATTTGCATTGAGAATGTCCCAAGGCCACGTAAACTCAGCCCATTCCTTTTCCCACACCGCTGCGGAAACCTGCTTACCATCATTGATGTACTGTTCTATGGTCTTCTCCATTGTTTCGTGTTTCTCGAGAAGTGGCAAGGTTTCAGTGCTGAATACTGATACACCTGCGACTGCATAGTTACTGATGTACCTGTCCGGTCCACCCTTTTCTATGAGTTTCTCAATTTCGCCATTAGACCCAATTTTGACAGTACCAAACTGCTCAGGGTTTGATACTAGTGTCACCAGCATTGAAACGTCACTCTTCATATTTTTTTGATTCGACAGAGTTCGAGTGACCATCTCAGGTTCAACAAGAACATCTCCATTTACTAGAAGAAATTTCTCTTCACTCTCAAGTTCTTCCCGGGCGGTAAGGATAGCATGTTCAACTCCCTCTTGTTTGTGTTGGATAACATATCTTATCCGTACGTCTTGATCACCACCCATTTGGAAATGATCAATCAACTCCTCACGTCCGTGACCCACAACTATCACAATATCTCTGATTCCATTCTTTGTGAGACTGTCAATAATATACTGAAGTACAGGTCTTCCAGCAATCATCAACATTGACTTGGACCTTTTAGTAGTAAGGGGTCTCAGACGTTGACCTTCTCCTGCAGTGAGCACTAGCGCTTTCATTATTCGTCACACTACTACTGCTCAGTACGATGAAGCATAAAACTGTTGGCTGTTGTGCAGTCAAGTTGGGTCTATGAGCCGAAAGTAGATTCTTCTTTTTCCAGCTCCAACATTCTTGGACTTGCCAATTTGAATACTGCCAATCTCACTTGTATTCTTGACATGAGTTCCGGCACAAGATGCAGCATCATAGTCTCCAATTACTAGAACTCTGAATTCTTTAACAGACTTGGGAACCATATTGAGATAGCGGGTCTGATATCCGCGCTCGTTCAAGAAATTAATTGCATCTTCTCTGGGCATGAAATTGATCTCTACATCGATGTTTTCTTTCAACTTCTGGTTGACTGCAGCTTCAACCTCTCGTTTCATGTTATCATCAAAAGATTCCAATGGGGAATAGTCTGCTCTACTCTCTCCCGGTTTGATATTATTCCCTACAGTTTCAACTCCATAATTCAATTGCAAATGTCTAGACAATACATGTTGTGCAGTATGAAATCGCATGCATTCATACCGGTAGCTCCAATCAAGCTCGCCATGGATATTGGTTCCAACCGGAAAGGAAAGACCATCAAGCTTGTGTCTGATTTCACCCTCGATTTTCCGGACTTCCATAACATTGACAGTTCTAGTACCATCTGACAATGTACCTCTATCGCTTGATTGTCCCCCGCCCTCAGGATAGAAGGCAGTCTGATCTAAAACAACATAATCATCGCCCGATGATATAACTGAAGCTTCAAATTCACGGAGATAGTTATCACTCATATGAAGAAGTTTAGTCACAGTATGCGTCTCCTACGCAGCCTTTGACCGACGAACGTTGTTCCATTCATCAACAGCCAATTGCTTGGCCTTCTCAAGTTCCACACCGGTCAGGTCTACACCGGGTGTGTCAGCTGCAGCATCAATGATTCCACGGACATGTTCTTCAGTTTCTTCTTCCATCAATCCAGCTAAAATTGCACCTACAGTATCGTCCTGAACTCCACGCGCTTTCAAAAACCTTGCTAGCGGAGTCTGAGATACGGGAACATAACCACTATCTGTAGCTGGTTTCAAACCAACTGTGTTCATCTGAGATTCGAACATTTCAGTAATTATTTCTTGCCGGGATTTTACAACCGGCTCAGATATCTTACGTTCCTTCTCCACATCCAAGATCATCCGACGCATCTGTTTGACCACAGGCATACCCTCCCCAGTCTTGGAACGAGTCGCATATCGTACAACAACAACGACCACAATCATAAACACGGCAAACAAGAAGATTGCGCTGGATAGAAACCCCAACAGAAGGTCGAGAATATCTGTGATCTGCATTATGAACGCTCCTCTGATGCAATGGTTCACACCAGTGTATTGTGTCAACACGCACACCGCAACTATAAGGTTTCTCCTGATAGTGTACTAGCCTGAGAAATGCTGTGCTATCTCCAAAAATACATCAACTGATTGATAGAGCTCATCCAATCGAATATATTCATCTGGTTGATGAGCCTGTTCAATGGAACCAGGACCACAAATGATATTCTGAATGCCCACCTTGGGTTGCAAGACTGAACAATCTGTACCGAAAGTTGCTGTACCTAGAGTAGGAATAACTCCAGTGATTTTCTTAACTATACTTCGAGCAACACTAACAATTTCAGCATCTATTGGTGTCAATACTGCAGGTTTGCCATGAATATATTCGACGCGGACCCTATCGGACAGACCAGCTAATTCCAACCTTGTGTTCATGGCATTGAGTAAAGAATTTGGATCTTGGTCCTTCACAGTCCTCATGTCAAGTAGGGCTTCACAAGTTTCAGGAACAACATTGACCTTGGTTCCACCTTTTATCACACCAATATTCATTGTAGGTTTTCCAAGCAACTTATGCTCTGTGTATGGATAGGGTTCCTTTGTCAGAATATTGATAGCATCCAAGCAGAATTCAATTGCATTCTCACCCTCTTCCGGACGAGAACCGTGTGCAGACTTACCAATGGATAAGACCCTGCTCCAGAACATACCTTTCTCCCCCACTAGTATTCCGAAACTTGTTGGTTCTGCACAGACTCCGTACTTGATACTTTTGAGTAGTCCACTAGTAGCAACCTCCTCAGCTCCTGAACATCCACTCTCTTCATCAGAGGTGGCTAGCATTACGAGAGGGTTGTTGTGTTTTGCTTCAGTATACAGGATAAGAGTTTCAGCTAGAGCTGCAATAGGACCCTTCATGTCTGCTGCTCCTCGTCCATATAGCTGGCCATTGATAATTTCTGATGCAAATGGGTCATGTGACCAATTCTCAAGTTGACCGACTGGAACAGTGTCCATGTGACCATGAATTAGTAAATCACCTTTCTCTCCATCATGACTTGAGAAGATCAGATTTGGGCGCTTCTTTGGACCAACTGAAACACACGAGATTCCATGCGATTCCATATGATTCCTCAGAATATTAGCAACATCAGCTTCATATCCTGGAGGATTTTCTGAGTTGGCAGATATGAGTTCTTTCAAGAGGAATAGGACTCGAGATTCATCCATTTGATGTAACTCCAAGGTATTTCAGACTCACTCCTCACTATGAAGGTTCCTGATTCAACTCTTTTCAGGATCTCAATTGTCTATGAGGACCAACAGGTCTGTTCATATGTAATGACAAGGACTAGATATTCTAGCTTCAATTGCGTATGCAAACCATTCTTCTTTACAGCTATCGCAAAATTAGAAGCCAAGTCTTAAATCCTCATTTCTTAATTTCATTTTATTACCGATTCCACATCAAGGATTGGTTTTTGCTGTAGGTATTTGAGGATTGAAAAATGCACACTTGCGGCATTTCACCCGTGCAGATAGGCGAATTTGTAAGGTTCGAAGGAAGATGAAGAAGGGAAGAAGCGAGAGTCTGTCAGAGAGGAAAAACATTGGGGAGAAGGATTGCAATTGGGTAGAAATAATCAAACGTCACAAACAAGAGGCAGAGTCCAATCTGGATATTAAAAATGAGAGGGAGGCTGCTGTAGCATACAAGAAGCTTGGATATGCTTATGCACAGTTTGCAGATACAGTTGAAACAGCTGAAGAGTACAGTGACCACGTTAAAAATGCGATTGATGCTTACAGAAAAGCTGCGACCTACTACAGAGAAACAGACAATATGCAAGAAGAACTGGAATGCATTGGAGAAGCCTTCTTCTTCAAGGGATTTGTAGCGAAGTCCAATATCGAATGTAAAGACATGTTTAGTGGATCTCATGACCACTTCATTAAATCAAGCGATTTCTTTTCTAAGGAGAATGATCAAGAGGGTCGAGCGCGGACTTTGAGTCGTGCTGCGATGGCTTCATTCCACATAATTACTCAATGTAGTGACAAACATGAAATTGAGCAGTTAATTCAGGAGGGTATTACAATTGCAGGAGAGTCTTGGAACCTAGCAAAGGATGTTGGTAATATTCAATCTCTTGCTGAATCATTGCTTGCTGAGTTTTGGCTATGTTGGACTCATATGCTCATTGCCCCATATAGATGGGATGAGAATTGGAAGGAATACAACAGGAAACTTCTATTGAGGTGTGATGAAAGCATAAAAGCTACCGAGGATTGTGACACTCCTCTATTCATTAGTATGGTTTACCTTGCGGCCGGCACCCTATACTACTTCTTTGGATATAATTTCATAAAGGATGAAAAAGAGCAGAGGGAATACACCGAGAAGGGATTTCAGTTACTGGAAAAGGCGCTAGTCTTCGCAAAGAGTGCGAATAATAAAATCCTGATACTATCTTCGCTATGGTGGTTGGATTGGAACGCCCTTTCTACAGGAAGACACGAGTACATCCAAGAACATTTGTTTGAAGACATCAGGACATTAGAGGAGATTGGAAAAATATTTTCGGAATCCGACAGCTTTTGGTCTCTGTCTGGAAAGTCCATGCCAGCTTTCTGTTATGCAAACTTGGCTCGGATGAGTTTTTTCACAAATACTCAAAGGAAGTCTTTCGCTGAGAAGGGAGTTGAACATGTCACGGAGTCCTTCAAGAAGTTTGTCTTCAGACCGGGATCTGCTTGGTCCTATCAGTTGTTAACATGGTCACTTTCACTACTAGTTACTCTCGCTAAAACGAAAAATGCGCGGGATCAACACGCCCAGAAAATGCTTCAATATGCTCGAAAGGCCGAAAAAATAGGTGAAGAATTCGATGGAGGATGGGCTCGAGCTGCTGGATATTCTTCTACTTACGGGGCCTACATGACTCTCGCAGACATTGCAGAAAATGAGGAAGATAGAATCAAGTATCTATCAGCTGCTATAGGTGCCGCTAGAAAGTACAATCGACATTCAGTGGAAAGCCGTACCGGTATTATCTCTGCCCATGTGCGGCTGGGGCTTCTCTACGAAGAGCTTGTTAGATTAACAACAAAAGTCGACCCGTTAAGAAAAGCGAAGGAAACATTCCTTGGAGTAATCAAGGAGAGTAATGAGAGAGGATA
>JAEOUL010000176.1 GCA_016839345.1 Candidatus Thorarchaeota archaeon
ACTAGGGGCTTGTACTTGCATACGCGCGAATGGAGGGCTTTCAGTGACAAACTCGCTCTATTTCCTCAGACATGCTGAAACCAAGTTTGATCCTGCACTCCCAATAATCGAGTGGTCGGTTACACCTGAAGGATTAGCAAAAGCAAAGGAACTTGCTTCGACTGACGCATTTGGAGTCATTGAAGGAATAGTACATTCAAGTGAGAAGAAGGCACGTCAGACCGCAGATGTTTTTGCTGAGGGGTTGAATGTTCAAATGTATGAGTTACCCGGTTTGGATGAACTAAAACGGGAACATGAGGAAACCCTCACAGATGAGGAATATCGAGCACGAGTCCATGATGTGTTCATGAACATGGATGATAACTTGCCAGGTTGGGAGTCTGGAGCTGGTGCCCTCAGACGCTTTGAAAGCGCAGTCAATAAAATCAACCTGATGTTTCATCGCAAGAATGTCCTCGTTGTATCTCATGGAATCGTTCTTACTACTTACTTCTGCAAAATGAAGAATTTCGAAGCAATAGCGTTTGAACGATGGAGTCAGTTGAAGTGGTTGAGTTGGGGGTTAGTTAGGGGCGATCGTGTTCTGATAGACATCGTATAGCTACCCAACCTTTTTGTATAGTAACGTATTGCATGCTACAGTGATTTGACATGGTAAAGATCACAAAGTCTATGATAACCTCTTTTTCCAAATTCAAGTCTGAGTGGGAAAAAGATGCTGATAAGCCAGAGAACACAATTATGTACTATCTGATTGCAGCTCTCAACATCGAGAAAGATCCAGAACAGGCTGATGCGATGATGACGGTAGTGGTTTCCAAGAAAGATTGTCTTGAAGATGGAGGGTCTCCTTCGGGACTTAAACTTGGCCGGAGTGCCAAGTACTTCATTGGCCAATTCAAAAAGAACAAGAACATTGCTCGCTCATATGTGGGTGGAACTCCGCAGAATGGATACAAGTTTGATCCAAATAAACTCACCATGACTGTTACCAAGAAACAGGAGCATGGCAAGGGTCTGAAGATATTCATCGACAGTGGTGGAAAAGATTTCGATACTCCTGTACAACTGCGCAAGAATAATGATGGTCAGTGGAAGATGACTGAATATTCATCTATTTGTACTGGTGTCCAGAAAACTCCTGAAGAAGAAGGTGATTTCTAAGCAAAACGGGGTTTTAACACCCCTCATTTTCCATTGCCAACGAACTCAACTAAGTTTGTTAACTCGCCCAAGAATCAGGGAATCGAATGTATCCGGCCAGTGGATTCTCATATTCAAACAACACTCAATTGATAATTCCATATTTGTTATATGTTGTGAATCTTTTGGAGGGGTCTGAGGGTAATTCATGGCAGAAATTGATGAACCACCAGGTCGTCAACCACCGCCGCTAGGTACTAGAAGCGGGAGTGACATGAGTGTTGGTGGACTTGCAAAAGCAGCAGGTGGCTGTTGTGGGACCTTCTGTTTGTTGATCTTTGGATTCTCTTTCCTATTTGTAGGAATGAGTGCAATCTACTTTTCAGGCATTGGGATTACATTCACATTGATTGGCTTGATTCTTTGTATTGCTGGTCTCTTTGCAGCTCGTTGGGAGTGGGGTGTTCTTAACTCGTAGTTTTTTCTCGGTGGTTTTATACCTTTAACACTGTACTGAGGACTATGAGGGCTCAGGTCAACACACAAACATCCGGCTACATTATCTATGATACACGAAGACTGCCAGAACCTGATGTAGTCTACAAAGCGGCGATCAAGATTGCAGATGAGATCATGGAGGGAATTAACCGTCTTAGCTATTGTGACACTATTGAGACCGCAACTCTACTCATAGCTAAATCTGGTGCTAAACTAATTCTTCTTGCGCGCTCATTCGATGAGGAACTTATTGCTCCAGCCTTCAGGAGCACGCTAAAGGATATCACATATGTTCCAGACATTGGATTTCTCCAGAAGTACGTCATTCCAATCCTAGACTCCTAGATTTACTATCTTTTCATCATCTACATTTTTACAGTTCAATAAGTATATACTGATACATAATACTTATATATTGTAATACGTAATAAAATTACGTGTAAAACGAAAGGGTTGCACAAGAAGGTAATCGCAATGGTTGATGAAACGAAGAATGGCAAACACTCTGGAAGGAGTGGTGGCGGAAACTCGAGAGTCAAAACTCTCGAATCGTTGTACCATGACCATGTTGGTCCTAAGATATGACAAAGAAGGAGGAAAGAATATGGCACTATCAAAAAATGAACGGAAGAATAGGCGGTTGAAAAAAGCTCCATGCTGTGAAGCCCTCGCCCGTGCATATCAGTACAGGTAAATTGTAACTGTAGGCTGATTCAACCATTGCCTTCAATTTCACGGAAAAAGTGCTCGTGTATATCATGGACACTATTACTTCTATTTTTTAAAATCGGATAAAGATTGACAGGCTGCGAGAGAGGAGGTTTCATATGTGGCTCTACAATCTGAAGTTTCAAGGTGTCTAATCGAATGAATTTTGAAATCTTCGAGTTAGAGAGAATGCAATCAGAGTATGAACACGAGGTCGAGTATAATCTGTCTGAGAGTGGCGTCGAACCTCTTAGGGTTAGAGAGATACTCGCTACAAAGGAATTGCAGAATCAATTGTTGGACCTCCAACTAGTTTACTCTCAAACCAACGGAACTATCCCTCTTCGTGAAGCTATCTCTCAGCCCTACGATGGAATTGGTGCTGATCATATACTTGTGACTAATGGTGGGGCTGAAGCCAACTTTGTAGTTTCATGGTGGTTATCGCATGAAAACCCTGATTCTCGAGAGCTTGTTTTCATGATTCCAAACTACATGCAAATCGGAGGGATTTGGAAGAATCTTGGTGGAAAAGTCAAATCATTTCCATTACGAATGATTGGTAATGAATGGGTTCCAGATATTGAGGAACTGAAGTCTGTTGTAACAAAGAAAACTGCTGCAATCGCCATTTGCACACCCAATAATCCGACTGGGGCCATCTTGAGTGAAGAGAACCTCAATGCTATCGTTGATATTGCAGCTGACAAAGATGCTTGGGTTGTATCTGATGAGATTTATCGGGGTGCTGAGATTCTGGATGAGCGAGCACCTTCAATGCAGGGTCGTTATGAAAAGGTCTTCGTGACGTCAAGCCTATCAAAAGCATATGGGCTCCCAGGACTTCGTATCGGGTGGATTGTTTGTCCATCAGAAAGGTTAGCGAAGGAAATTTGGGCATACTCGGACTACACCTCAATCTGTCCATCCACTGCAAGTGATTGGTTAGCCACATTAGCTTTAGATCCAAAATTCAGGAGTAACATCGAAGAACGTGCACGTAAAATCATTAGAACGAACTGGGTGATAGTGAAGGACTGGTTAGACTCTCATGGTAATCTGTTAGAATATGTGCCCCCAAAAGCTGCAGCAATCTGTTTCATAAAACAAAATACAGGTATTGAGTCTCTAGATTTGGTTTATCGGTTGATGAATGAGAAAAGTGTCCTCGTATCACCTGGGGAACACTTCAATATGCCTGGATTTATTCGGATTGGTTTTGGAAGTGAAGCTGAATATCTCAAAAAGAGTCTTGGCTTAATCAGTGAACTTCTCAATTCTCTTTAAGTAATCTGCAAACAAAAGTATCCAAATTTCACAGTATTTCGTGCAACAATGGCACTAGAGTAATATCATAAGAATCTCATTTTACTTTATTTTATATTTAAAGAAGAATGAGTAATTATAATATCGAATGGAGCTATAATATCTATTTTATAATAATTTAGTCGAACAATATCTCTTATTCATAGGTAACCGAAATTTCATGTAAATTTGAAACATAACATACCTTGCAGTCGTATTTGATTGTGGGATGTAAGACGAAAATGTCAACAGAGGTGAAGAATACCAGTCCAAAAGAAACTCCCATGAGGGAGGATCTCCTCGATGAAGAGGATCGAGAGATCCTACGTCTTTTGGAATTGGCGAAGATCTACTATGATGGTCCTTGAGTGGATGAATGAGTGTGAGCAAATGGACGTGTTGAGAACTTGTCGGAGTCGGATATAGAAGATGAGAATATACTAGGACATTTCCAAGAGGTATTACAGAGAGCATCGGGGTCAATGAATGATCGAGCGTTTCAAGTAAAACTCGAAGTAGCTCAAGAAATGGATGTTGAGTTTGCATGTCTGAGATCTATGATGCTTGAGCCGCAGAATCCCACGATGTGGAATGCGCTTGCTCTTGTTTACATGATGTCAAACCTTCCCATCGAAGCCGGGGAAGCGATAGAAAGGTCTCTCGATATCGATACTTCCAATTCTTGGACTTGGTCAATCTGGGGTGATCTTCTTAGACAGGAAGGTCGAGGGATTGAATCTGAGAGAGCATATAGAATGGCATTGGAGCTGGATTCGCAGAACGAACATGCATTACGCCAGCTTGTCTTTATCTATAAGGCACGAGAGTCCCATCCTGAAACTCTCGATCTTCTTGAGCGTCTACTTCCTATGGCACATGATAATCAAGAATTATGGGACATGTACTCTGAGTGTCTTAGTCGTATGAAGAAATGAGTAGTGCTTGCTCAGTACAAACAGTTGATATGTTGGCCCGTCCATTTTAGAGCCCTAGAGGAGGCAACTGTGGCGTCTTCAGGGGTCCGATTTATCATATCTATATCATTTATTTTACTGATTTTTTCACCTAATCCTACTGCTGCGTGTATCGATTCTCCTTTGAAAACTCTCAGACTGGCTGTTGACCCTGCAGACGCGGCTGTTGCCTCAAATATCACATCAGATGCTTTAGTAGAAGCCAAACACATCCTTCGTGCAGCATATGAAACATCCATAACTCAGGCCCATGTTGCTACTCGATTAGAAGCTATGATGAGGGCTGAAGGTGCTGATGGGGATCTGAGTTTTCCTACTCTTGTCATGTCAGGATATGAACTCACAATTGCCCATGGAAACCCACTTGATGATGCTAGTCATATCATCAATCCTGATGTTGAGCCAGTGGTTATGATTGATATAGGCTGCAAATATAATGGTCATTGCACTGATGTTACGAGGACCTTTTTCTTTGAGAGTGCAACACAAGAGATGCTTGATGCATACTCTGCTGTACTATCAGCAGAAGAGGCTGTCATTGCAGCTATAAGTCCCGGGGTGAGAATATCTGATCTTGATGCAATCATGGAAGTTTTTCTTGAACATTACAAAGGTGTACCAGGAATGTCACTACTCACGTACTGGGGGCATGGAGTGGGTGAATATGTGCACGAGGAACCCATTCTCTATAATACAGTTGGTGAACTCGCCATTGGCGATGTCATTGCTATCGAACCTGGTATTTATTGTGATGATGGTTGGGCTGTACGAGTCGAAGATACAGTACGTGTTACAGCCACCGGAGTTGAAGTCCTAAGCAATACACCCAAGAACCTAGAGAGTGTAATGGTTCTTCAAAATCAACCCTATGTTGAAACTGATGTGGGAATCGCAAATTATGACTATGGTTCTGAAGCTTTTATTGCTGTACATGTAGATGACTCTGCGAGTCGAAGCATAGTTGGCGTTGATTGGTTCAATGGATACTCTTGGATTGAAATGGATTATCTTTATGATTTTTACTTCTCATTGTCTTACTCCTTAAACTATTCATACTCAGGTCATATTGTATGCTTAGTCAGAGTTCACTTTTCAAACGATACATACTACTTTGATGAAATTGCTTCAGCAACTGTTGAAGCTTCTGAACAGATTATTCTTGATCCTGTTTTCAAGCTTAACGACACCTTTCTACCTCCAGATCCTCTAATAGTTTGGAGTCACTCTCAACCAGGCGCTGAGATGATTCGAATCCATTTCCATATTTTGAATGGTGGTCTAGATCAATTCCTGATTGAGGATTCATCCTTACGTGTAGTATTAGATTACAGGAATTTCCATAAGATGTATGTCTGGACTCCTTGGCTTGCAGGTGATACCCTGAGAGTTCATGTTATTCCTACTGAACCCGATTTTCTGGGTGGAGTTGATAGTTTCTCTTTCACGATTGACAAAATAGAGTACTTCGACATGGATCTCTCACCTACTTCAACTACAACACCTACGACTCCCACTGAAACAACAACACCACCTGAAACAATAACAACTACAGAAACACCCACTTCGACTACTCCACTACCTGATACGTTTCCTGAGTGGCTCTCTCCAATGGCTATCTCGTCTGGAATCATCATTGCATTGGTTGTTTTAGTAGCTATTTGTATACGACGTCAATAGTCCTACCAAAATGATAAAGCAGAGCAGCTATTCGTTATTCATTATGAACATCATCATCATACCCTTCTTTTCGCCTATTTCCCCAAAGGGTGTGAAGGAAGAAATTCTTCATGAGATTACAAAGACTGGAGCAACGATAATTGAACCTGATGAATTCATGGTGCAATCAAAGGAAGATCAAAATTTCATTCTCATTGGTACTGGAGGGACTGAAAACATAGTCGCAGATTTCCTTAACGAAGTGAGTCTTACACCACCAATCTCTATTCTAAGTTACGAGTTGAGAAATTCACATCCTTCAGCAATGGAAATCAGATCATATCTACAGAGTCGAAATATTGAGGCTAAGATTATTCACGCCCCCCTAAATCTTCTTGTACCAATGATTTGTGAATGGATTGAGTTTGCAGATATCCTCTCCAGACTAGCTAGTATCACTATGGGTCTTGTGGGTGAACCATCATCATGGTTAATTGCATCATCAGTAGACTCAACCAAGGTCAAGAACCAGTGGGGATTGTCTATGAAAAACCTTCCACTGGATCCTCTGATTGATGCAGCCAAATCAAAAGAAACACACAAACACATTGACTCATTCAAAAACAGATCTTCTGAGTGTTCACCCACAGACGAAGAGCTTCACAAAGCTGGGTCCGTTGCTGAAGCTTTGAGAGGAATGATGAGGGAAGAAGAGCTGAATGCTGTTACTGTTCAATGTTTTAAACTGCTGATGGAAACCAAAGTGTCAGGATGTTATGCGCTCTCATATCTCAATAATGATAAAGAACTAGTTGCTGGTTGCGAGGGTGATGTACCTGCCACATTCACTTTGTTACTTGGCAAGCTACTTACAGGAAACCCGGGTTTTATGTCAAATGTGACACAAGTCGAACCGGAGAGCAATTCAGTAGTGTTTGCCCATTGTACACTCCCAACTTCAATTGTCCAAAGTTATCAGATTACTACTCACTTTGAAACTGGTTTGAGTGTTGGAATCCGAGGCAAATTCGATAAACAGGATGTCACTGTGTTCAAGACGTTTGGAGATGACCTTAGAGACTTTTGGGTTTCAGATGGTGTTGTCCTTGATAATCTTGTAAATTCAACTGGTTGCAGGACTCAGATTCGAGTTAAGTTGGATGAAGATGTCAACTATTTCCTCGAAAGGGCATTTGCCAATCACCACATCGTATTTCCTGGCAAGCATGCAGATCGGATTCGGAGGTTCTATGAGTTTCTCTAAAGCGCTACAACTTTTCTCTGTGTAGCTTATGATGACTTTCAACCAACTCGTTTTTTTTGTGAAAGATAATCGTCTTTGGCAAAGCTAGTTTTGTCTAGAAGCGACGACTCTGTCCATTTTTCGACCTAATAAAGTCCTATTAAGACACCCTAATTTAACAATCTTGAATCTCTAGTTGGTCCATTCTCAGCTTGTTTTCTGTTCACTGACACTATCGAACTTCTCTTGGCGTATTTTGTGATTGAGAGCGTGAGTGAAAAGATGTGTTATTTCCTGGCTTTCAAACTGCGGATCGAATACACAGAATAATGTGTAAGACTGGGACTCCAACCTTGGATAGCTTACTCGATGGGGGATATGAAACTGGTCTGGTATACTTATTTTATGGTCATGAGCGACTACATAGTGATATTCTTCGTTCAGCTGTTCATGCTCAACTTCCCTTGACACACGGTGGTTTTTCTAGTCCTTCAATAGTAGTTGATAGTTCAAATATGATAGATGTAGTAAAACTAAGAGATTATGCATTCCAGTTCGGATTGGAACCAGAGTGCGTCATGGATGGTATCTACATCTCAAGAGCATTCAACGCTTCACAGACCTTTGACCTTGTAATCAATCATCTTGATGAGTTCATTGAGAGAATTCCAGCAAAGATGCTTATACTCCCTGGTCTTGTTGACCTGTTTATCAAGGAAGGTCTTGATGGAGAAAAGACACGTCAGATGACACACATCGCCGCAAGAATCAATGCTTTCACACTGAAACACAATCTTGTGACACTGATATCAACTCGTGAGCCACCACTTTATTCAAAACAACCCCCTATTGGGAAAGCACTTGCCAGTTCTGCCCAAGTGCATATCCTCGTTGAACAGACTCCAATGCGTACTGTATACTCACTCACGAAACATCCTAGTCTTTCATTCCGTACTGAATCCATAGTTCAAAGTGGTTCGGTATTTGGTGTAACTCTTCCACTTGACTACTTTTTTGGAGATGACTCGTCTACTTGAATGATTTTAATTGAGTTGGCTTTGTCAAATGTTCTTACTATTTCATCTTGAATTCTGGATTCTTCCATTTGAAGAATCGAACACCTTTCCAGTAATTTAGAATGCGAGGAGTAACCTCAATCACAATCCTTGACCCCATTGGGAAACCTGTACCCAAGAAGCTCAGATATTTCTCCATGTATCTGTTCAACAGTACATCCCCCATCTCTTCCATGCTGATTATTCGAGCTTGTCCACGAATTAGAATACCTCTATTTCCCTCTGGAGAAACTGGGTCTCTCATATCAACCGTAACTGAAACTCTATTGTTTCGTTTAACATTTCTTGCCTTTACACTGTTCTGAGAAGTTATGAGGAACACTTTCATTTTTTCTGGATCCCAGAGATAGAACATAGTTGTAATGTGAGGGGAACATCCTTCAACTATGGTAGCAAGATACGCAAAGAACCCGTCCTCAAGTATTTCTATAGCTTCAACTGGAATTTGACGAATGTTTGGAATTGATTCTTTAGTCGTCATTTTTAAACCCTCAGTGGTGTGGGTCTTGCTTCTCTCCAATACGTGATACTCTCAGGTTCCAATCGCACAAGCACTCGTGAGATGAATGGTTTACTCTGCCATGCCAGAGGCAGGTACTGTTCCTGTTCTCTGTAGTATTTCGTATACTGTGGATATTTCTGTGAGAAAAGTCGCCAGACTCTTAGCATCCAGAGACCATGTAGAAAAATTCGAACAATTCCCATTGGAGTGATCTGCCCCAGAATAAGTCCTCTTCCTCTCATCAGTATTGTTCTGTTGTTCATCACTCGTTGACTATCTCTTAGATCAACAAGGACCGCGATATCTCTATTCTTCTTGATCAACCTGTACTTTGCAGACTTTACACTGATTGCAAAATAGAGATACTTGTCATCATAGACAAAGATCACGGGGGTCGTGTGGGGTTGAGCCTTATCGCAGACTGACACATACGCAAACTTCTCGTGATAGAGAACACTCTCGACATCTGGAGGAAACCACGGAACAGTTTCCATTGCCATAAGGCTAAGTGCTGAGAGGCCTATCACAGCGACAAGAAAACCGAGCATGCCCAATAGAAGCAACGGTGATTCAGCAGCTATTGGTAAAAGCAGTACAGCTGTGACTCCCCAGTACAGGTTGATTACATCCAATTCTTTGAGTGTTCGAACCTCTGAATAGGCTGTATACTCAAGACCTCTTCTTCCTCGTGCAGCTCTCCTGAGTGAAATTGATCTACTAGCAGCAAATAGGGTGGTTAGGAATGATAACCACATTCGATAGCTGATGTCCCACGTGAGAACCAAGATCAAGACAGTCAGAATAGGGTTTCCGTATCCCTCACCAAGAAATGTCCTGAGAAGATTACCTTCAATGAAGAGGAAAGCAGTCATCCCTAAAAAACAGAGAATACTACCACCCAGCTCATATTTTCTATCAAAGAGACGTTCACGGTATCTGGATAAGACCTCATACTCCAGCTCATTGGTTGGATTTCTCAATCGTCGAAGCCAAGGAATTACATAAAGACATCCAGCTGACCAGACAACAGTATAGATAATGGCCATCGATCCAAAGATTGCCGCATTTACTGGCATGTTGAAGTAGAAGAACGCTATGATTCCTACAGTTTCAACAAGAAGGAGTTGAGCTACTACATCTAGGACTGGTGGCAGCCATCTGAAAGGTGGTACGTGTTCCACAATCTCTTCGTAGACCCATTTATGCGGTGTCTGATCGACTATCTGGTCCATTCGAATACGATTCTTTCTACCTCTTATCTTACTATCGAAATGTAACTATTCGAACTCGCAATGAAGAGTTGTAGTTTCGATTTGACTGGTGTTACACCTAATCCTCCAAGATATGGTTCACGATCATCGTGAGTGAGAGCTCTTTCAAGTAGCATTCTCTTCGCGCTCATCAGAGATAGATCATGAGTTACATGTATATGGATTATATTCTCGCTGGTTTGAATCAGTCGATTTACAGTATCATCAAGGAATCTGATTTGGTAGTCTTCAAAGGGTTCTATTCCATCCTTAAAACCTCCATCGACCCATCGATTTACAAAATCGGTTATGTTCTCGCCATCTGGATGGAGTTCTTTCCAGACACCCTGCTCTGGAACCTGAGGTCCTACGAGTGTTGGGAGTGGGTCTATGTCCGATATATCTCCACCCATTTCAGTGAAGCCTTCTGCAATTCCCTCAGCAGTTTCAAAACATCTTGGTATGAAACTTGTGAAGACATGCATCCGTCTGCCAACTGGAATCCGTCTACCAACCTCAATAGCTAACTCTTTTCCAAGTTCTGTGAGCCCTGCACTAAGCATCTCTGTGTGATTTCGAAGAGCCGCTCTATGGGAATGTCTCAATAGGAGCATTAACGGTCTATCTTGTTCGATGGAATTTACCCAGTGCAAGATATTCTTTGCATTGCGCATCCAGTCTTCATTATCCCAGGTTGTTGTGACATCCATAGATATTCCTCATATAGGACAATCAAAAACTCTCACGAATCCCCGCCTGAATAGTCCTGAAGCAATTTG
>JAEOUL010000177.1 GCA_016839345.1 Candidatus Thorarchaeota archaeon
GGTTTGTGTAGCGACCGCTGTGTTCAGTACCAGTACCAAACTGAATAGCACTCTCTGGGCACCAGTTAATACAAGCTAGACACTGTTCGCAATGATGTAACCACTCAGGTCTTCCATCTTTCAGGTTTATGTTTTGAACCGGACAAACTCTCACACAGAGTTCACATTCTGTACAACTATCATCAATCCAGAACTTCTCATCTGAATGCTGAACATCTGCTATGAATCGTTGATAGCTACTGGAACCACCAGAGTAGGATGATACCTCAGATTGATTGATCTTCTTGTTTCTGATTGTGTCCACCATTTCAGTTATTGTATGATCAGCCCTTTCAAGATGGGTTTGTATGCTACTCTTAGTAGGAGCATCATAACTTAGGATATAGTTTGATGGCATCCTCAGGTAGAAGCCAGCAGTGAGTTCTAAGCCAATCTTTTGTAGTTCGAAGGCGAGATGTGGAAGTGCTTGACCAGGACCACCAGCATGTGTCACAACTCCAAAGATGTAACTATCTTGATGTTTCTTCAAAGCCGGGAGAAATTCTAGGACTTTCAGTGGAAGTCCTCCCCAATAAACAGGAAAAACAATACCCAGAGTGTCGTATGATTCGTCTAAGATATCATCCTGAAGTCTTGCTATTGAAGCAATGTCTGTATCTTCAAGAGCATTGGCGATGTCCCTCGCGACCATCAGAGAGTTGCCCGTTCCTGTGAAGTAGAATATCATACCTTTCAATCAATCCCTCTCCTTTCTTTTTCAGACAAGTATTGGGATTTTGGCTCCGCTAACATTATTTTAACTTCAGGTGTCGGTAATTCATCTGAATCACTACTGTCTTTGTGAGGGCTTTCTTATACCTCCAAAAAGTGCCTTAGCCAGGCCATACCTAAGGACTAGGACAAACAGAAAAATAAGCACGGCCATGAGAAACAGGAGAGGATTTTCAAAAGGTGAAACTCCTAACGCCCAAACTCCAAAGAATAGCATAGCTGCAATAATGATGATAATGACATCAAAATTGGCAAAACTCTGTTTTCTTTCAGAACCTAACCATGTGTCCTTGTCATGAGCATCTGTTGATACCTTGATCGGCCTCACCAATGAAACGCCAGTCCTCACTTCAAATTCTTCTGTGTGGAAATAAACCTTAGTCTATCTCGAAACAAGTAGATCAATTCATTTCATGCGGTTGCTGTATAATCTATAAAACAGCCGCACAGTTCCTACATCTTGAGCTGAGTGCAGTATTGTCGAAGTTGCAGTATGGACACTCAAGCACATCGCCGATCCTCTCGAATGCTTTTGTAGAATTGTAATCCTGACCCTTTATCTCGAACACCTCATCAGACATTGGATCGTATATCCGTATCGTATAGATTGGTCGGTCGTTGGCTTTGTGAGTGACCCGAGACTCGAGAAATTGCCCAATAGGTTTTCCAGCAAAGTGATGTAGTGGAATCTCCTTTAAGACTCGTCCACCTCTAGTTTCGAGAATCCTCTCACTTGTCAGGTAGTATCTGGTTCGTTTTGTACGGATGAGGGATACTACTATTGCTATGATACCAGCTGCAACTGGAACAACAAGAAGAAAGGCAAGCGATAGACCAAAGTCCTCAATCGATATTATGATCGAAACAGGTCCTCCTATTACAATAAGAAATCCAAAGAAGACAACCCAAAATCCAATCCCCGCCCTCCGAGTCCAGACGATACTCTCCCCGGGCATAAGTCCCTCTTCAGGTGGGTCAAATCTCGTGGTGGGTTGATAGGTTCTGAATTCGTTCATTTTTAACACATCATAGGTCAGAAGCTATACTGTCTTCGAGTACTTTGGCGCTGTCTAATGATAAAGAGCAAACTGACGATGAATATGGCAAGAAGAATCGTGAGGGGGGCCTGTACTTCATTTGAATCACTCAAAGAGCAGCATTCATTGTAGAATATCGTTTTCTAAGGATAAAAACCAATGTCGTTGGAAGCGAGTTCAAAAAATGTTGAGATGAACGGATTTTAGCAAGTATGTACATCCTAGCAATTCATACTCTAAATGAGAATGCAAATACTCTAATCTCCAAGCCACGACTAACACATGACCAGTTGCTGAGGAAATGAACATGAAGCGAATAGGGATACTCGGAGGCACTAGTCCTGAGTCTACAGTTTCGTATTACTCTACAATCATCCATGAGTATACGGAACAATACAACAATCACAACTATCCTGAGATCTTGATTTTTAGTGTAACATTCCAGAAGATCATTGATTGGACACAGGAGAAACGGTTCGACCTTATCGCGAAAGAACTGTCACGAGGACTGAATGTACTTCAGAAAGCTGGGGCAGATTTTGGACTCATATCTGCAGTCACCCTTCATATCGTCTTTGACGAGGTCTCGAAGGCTGTAGAAATGCCATTATTGAACCTGATAGATGTCACAGCAGATACGATACAGAAGGACGGACACAAGACTGTGGGACTCATGGGGACATTGACCACTATGAGAGAGAAATTCTTCAGGAATCACCTACAAGGCCGTGGAATCAAGGTTTTAGTTCCAGACGAGAAAATGCAGAAGGAGATAGATAGTATACTCTACAATGAAGCCGCTTTGGGCATAATAAAAGATGAGTCAAAGCAGAAGTTCTTAGAGATAGTTGACTTCTTTAAGAAACAGGGAGCAGGAGGAGTGATTCTGGGTTGTACAGAAATCCCATTGTTGCTGCAACAAAAGGATACTGGTGTTCCACTCTATGATACGACCTTCATCCATGCACGAGCAGCACTTGAACGTGCGTTGAAAGGGTGAAAAGTTTCAATCATGGAGTATTCAGAACCGGAACGAAACCAGTATCATTCGAAAACATGCCTGATTGTTCTAAAATTCAATCCTCCTCAATTTCATCGTCATCTAGATCAACATGAAATTGGCCCTTCCTTCTTACTAACACAGAGCATTTTCCTGAACTAACTGGTTGAACCAAGATGAGTTGATTCTCGTAATCATGTTCAATTTCTGTATTTTCAGTTTCTACAACGAATCCTTCAGGAAATTGAATTCTAGGAATGTAGAGGATGGTGGGTGCTGATATATTAGAAACCCCTTCAAACCCGATATGAAATGACCCATTCTTCACGTCAAATTCCATGAAGTGAGGTATTCCAGCGAGATGGCAGAACCTCGGTCGGCAGAACCCTTGAAGTGCTCGCCCCCCGCTGTTGATATCAGTTGGCTCAGTTCTCTGGTCTTTACTAAAAAGGGAGAAGTCCTCGAGGTTCCATTGGTCCCCCCATGTGTTATCATTGTCCGGAGTATAGTTCCAATGAAAGGCATGTAGTAGATTCTTGTCAAGACCCTGATAGTAGGTGTTTAAAGCCTGAATATGAGTTTTCCATGCACCATTTGGATTCTTGTGAAACTCCTCGTAAGCCTTCTTCTTATCAAGGTCAAAGCAAAGATTGATCTCACCAATCACAGTAGGAGAGTTTCCAGTAATCTTTTTGGTAAATAGCTTGAGTGCCATGAGCTGCTCTGTGAACATCTTCCGTATTCTGCCGCCACCAATGATTGTGGTTCCCTTCATAATGTCGTAGCTCGCTTTCCCCATGAACCGTTTCATTCCCATGGTTGCAACGTCGAACCAGTGAGGAGCGTGCACAGAGTTGGGTGGAACCTCAAACTCACTCACTTGACCCTTCAATATTGGTTCAAATGGAGCCTGAACGAAGATCATGGCTTCTGGAAAAACTCCTCTAATCTTGTCTGCATATGAGAAAAAGAAAGGAGAGAGATGGTCTTGATAGAAATCCGTACCTATGAAGTGCTCATTCCGCAGTATCTGGGGTGTTCCATTCTTTCCAATGGTCCATACCTCTTCATTCCTCCATATGTCATCAGAGTCTTCGAACCATACTGAGACCCCGTTAGCGTTGATGAGATCGCGTCGGGTTTCTTTGATACCTAACCGTTTAACTTCACGGAAGGGTATCTCACGAGGATGTCCTGAGGCTGTCAACATCGCATCAATTGGAGTGTAGGCATGTCCAAGGA
>JAEOUL010000178.1 GCA_016839345.1 Candidatus Thorarchaeota archaeon
TCGTTGGGCAACCCTTAACGGTTGTCTTAAGATTCCAAGATAATGAAACGGGCCAGTACATTCTTAATGATGGGGCTTCGGTGATTGGACATTGGGCTGGACCTGATGTAATATTCGTACCTGACATAGTGAAAAATTGGTGGCAGGCTGATTTCGATACTGCACTTGTTGGTGCAGGTGAATTCCTAGTCAATCTTGTTTCTGCCGCTCCATACTTCGAAACATCCCCTCTAGAGATAAAAATCACTTCTCACTTCCTTACAAATCTTGATACCCCCACAGGTCCGTTAACTCCTCTGATATATGGAAGAGAATACAGCTTTGACTACTTTTTCGGAATGTCATACAATGGATCAGGTATCGATGGTGCAACTGTGGAGGTGACTGAAGAAGGATCCGAGTGGGCAACTGTTGAAAACCCAGGCAATGGCTACTATAGCTTAACATTGGTACCAATGGAATCCAGTGACTTTAGCATTCGTGTTAAATTCCACAAGGTAGGATTTGAGAATCAAACCCACACTCTATCATTTCTAGTGAATGACGTGGGAATCGAGGTGGTACCAATCTCTACATTTGTTGGACCAGAGCTCGCTCCCTTTAGCATAGAGGTCCAGATCGTCGAATCAGACACAAGGGATTTGGTAGCTGATGCAAATGTAACTCTCGCAGTATATCGTCCTGGTGAACTTCTATACTATGATACAACTATGGACCAAGCAAGTTCTGGTGTGTATTCAACATCTATCCCTATGCCCGGGGCAGATACTGGAACATATACTGTTCGGATTTCAGTTGAGAAGGAACATCATGAAATGGTCCAAGAATTCAGTGCGACACTCGTGCCATTAGCAGACACAAATGCGCGACTAATTAATACCCTACTTACATATTCGTGGCAGATTGGTATCATAACAGCTTTTGCTATTACTGCAGTTGTAGGACAGAGAGTTCGCAAGCGTCGAATAATTGAGAAACGCACAATAGCAACTGCAATTAAAAATAGATTCAACGACGCGAATAACATTCTAGGATTCCTTATTCTCCACAAACTCAGCGGAGTGCCAATCTACTCAAAGGTATTTAAAGGCGGATTCGAAGAGGGAATGCTCTCTGCGTTCATCTCAGCTATAATGCATTTCAGAGAAGAGATGGAAGCTGGAGTGGCAGCGAACTATTCATTGATACCGATATCAGAAGTGATTCGTACAGTTACAACAGGCAATCTCATCTGTGCATTCATCACTGTGACGACTCCATCAGCTGAGCAGGAATCAAGAATGGTGAACTATGCCCGTGCAATCGGAATGATGCTCGATGAAACTTTAGCAATGCAGAGTGGAAAGGTGATTGATGCTAAGACAGGCAAGACCTTTGAGTGGCTTTTTGATGATCTTATGGATGCAAATCTAGTTCGTAGATATCAAAGAGGAGAGAAGAAGTTTCCAAAACCCTTGAGATTCATCGAAAACGCAATAAATCTAGAAGAAACTGAAGGGTCTTTTGACCTCATACGTTTGGTGCGGCTATTGGCTTCCACTGAAATATCTGAAGATGATGTTTACATTCATGTACTCAAAGCAATAGAGGGCGAATTCATCCTTCCTGTTTATCCATACAACTCAGACAATGAACAATTCGAATTCTGATTATTTATACACATAAGCTACTTCTATTGGTTATCCCTATGTTTCTACGCTTGATGTCGTCAGGAGATAACATATACAATATCATAAATGTAATTAGAACAATTACTTGAAACTAAAAAACCCAAATACTGTCTACTATTTGCGGCCATCAGTATAGTTTACATCATAAGGTGATGAGGGAAATGAGCAGACGAATCCTATCTTCGATATTATTGCTTTCAATGTTTATTGTCACAATGACATGGGTTCCCACCATACCATTGGCAATCAACAATAGTTCAAACATCAACCTTCAAGATGACTCATCACCAATTAATGTTAAAGAAAATGAAGACACTCTCATTGAGGAACTTGAATTTCTAAATTCAAAGACCCATAACCTTGCCTATGATGCGCCAATTGAAGGTATCCTAAACCCGGTGGAGGTAGAGCAGTCTGGTTACGCTGCTTCGGAGAACATCTCTGCACGAACTGATAGTTACCAGAATCTTGGATATGACTTACCTCTTGATGTGGATCATAACTGGATTGCAGATCAAGCTGAGGTTTCAGTTTGGAATCTTGAAAGGCTCTATGCAATTAATGGGAGCTTCTCTGAAGGAATTCCTGGGATAAATGAAAATCCTGACGGAAATCCAGACGGTACAGCCATTTATTATCCTCTAGGTTGGTCTGCGAACAGTACTGACGGACCTTCAAGTTATACTGATGATGTACAATATGCAGCCTACGATGCAACAGGACGACAATATGTAACAGTTGAAAGTCAAGGTGCAAAGGAGGGTCAAAATGCATTTGCACATGTCGCAGGAACAAGAATTGTTTGGACTCAATTTGTTCAAAATGCTCCCTACACAGAAGATTTTCTCTTTAGTTTCGACTATTTTTACTTGAGAGGTCCAATTGATGGTCCTGATGGTAATGATCCAGTTGTCGGAAATTGCAGCATTGCTCTCTTCATTGATGGGGCTGTGGTGTGGAACATGAGTCTCTTGCTCTTATCACAACGTGGCGTTTGGTTGAGTTCAGGAGTAATTCCGATTACTGTAAGTGGAGTTGCTAGTTCATTTCAACTTGAATTAGGTTTAATTATCGATGAAGAACTTATCTTGGACAAGAGAGATGATTATGATGGCGACCCCGGCCATATTGCAGATGGAATTGGAAACGCGGCTTACATCACCGCCTATTTAGATGATGTTTCATTCATAAAATCAATACCACCCACAGCTGAGCAAGTCCAGCTTGAATTCACAACTGGAGGGGTATCAGAAACACTTACGGGATCCCTGGGTACCTACTACGCATCTATTCCAAATGCATCATATTGGACATCAACTCCTGTTCAAGTTGCTCTAACTTCAAACACAAGCATATCCTTCGATTATAAGACTCGTTTGTACTCCCATAGATTCACAGACTCAAATTGGAGGAATGATATCTCAAGTTTCGGAGTTTCGTACTTTGTAGATCATGGTTTAAGCTCAGATCTAACATTCTATACCTACGTGGGTTATCTGGGAGAATATGAAGACCCCGAGATGACAGTTGTATTTCCTTCAGACTGGGAGAATCTAACAGTATCTGATCCCTTCCTTACTGATCTTACTGGTACTTGCATTATTGGTAGTGGCTATGTAACTGTTCCCACTTCAATAATTAATCGTCTAGGATGGTGGGAGGTCAAGCTAGAATCACCAAATTATGCCAAGTCGATTAAATCGCAGATACTCGATGCTGGATGGAGTGATGAAACAATATTCAGAATTAATGACGAAACTCGTGCAGACATCACAATTGGAACTGATACACAAACTCTTGGTTTGCTGACTGATGTTAATATCACTTGGTTTAAACCATCTGATGTTATTTGGGTAACTGAACTGCGTTCAGGTGGTATTTTAGGTCAAATTTATAGTAGTTCACAGATTTTCACCTCCGGTTCATCTCCAGCTGGATTGTGGTGGATTGAGGTTTCTTGGGAAAATGGAACAGAGGTTGCTTATGATAGGGCTCAATTCGAGGTTCATCATTCCGCAAATCTAGTCGCTGACCCTGCTGAAATAACCACAGATACTGGGCTAACAATCAAAGGGATTGTCAGGTATACTGATGGAGATACAGGCGCCTATCTTACAGATGCTTCAGCAATCTTGGTAGCAAATTGGTCGGGGAGTAGTATTCCTCTAATAGAAATTCGTGCCCAAAACTGGTGGGAAGCAGATTTTGACACTTCAATCACTGGAGCTGGGGAATTTATCATAGTGGTGAATGCTTCTCAACCATATTACGACGATGTGAGCTGCCAAATTACAGTCCGATCAATATTGGTGACACGACTTACATCTCCTAATGCACCCTGGACATCTGATGAATGGGGCCATATTGTTAGTCTCACATATCTCTACGAGTATTTTGATCCAAACACTGAAACATGGAGCTCTGTAGAAAATGTTTCAGGTACTGTTTCTGCTAGTATCAATTGGACGAGTGCCGTTGTAACTGATAGTGGTTCAGGTTTTTACGTTGCGTATCTTGACTCAAGTCTAATGGACTCGGGTACCTACCTGATAAATGCAACATTCAGTAATCCCCATCATCAGTCCAAACAGATATTGTTGACTCTAATAATATCCCAAATGACGAGTTCCCTCACGATAAGTCAGGAATTATCGGCACGTGTTAATATTTCAGAATCTTACATACTAAATATGTCATATACAGACAGTGGCGGTAATCCAGTCACGGATGCCATTGTAATTGTTGATAACGTTGTGCCTCCAACTGGTCTTTTCTACACAGGTATTAGTGAGAAGCCAGGTGAGCCAGGTAATTTTACAATAACTCTTACTCCTCAGGGAGCTGGTGTCTTCACAATACGGTTCGTCGCAAATAGTACGAATGCACAAGATGCTAGCGCAGTCTTTGTCCTTGTAGTGAACGATGTTGAAACTCAAGTTGTCATCCTTGGAACAGGCAGTGTGGATATTGGACTCACTGATGTCTACAATATGACCTTCCGATATGAGATGCTCAATGGCACAGGAATCGAGAATGCTTACATCAGCATCATTTATTCAGGTGGTGTCAAAGATGCGCTGAGTTGGGATTTGGCTGAAGCCACAAATGGTGATTACTCTGTCGAATTTAGTTCGATTGCATCTGGTACTTATCTCATTACAATTGCCGCTTTCAAACAATACTATCAACGCGCAACGAATGCGTTCTTCCTAATCGTAGGTGAAATATCCACCAATTTTACGTCATTGAATGGGACAGCAGATCTTGTCAGTTTTGGAAAGGACTACCAACTCTTCGTTAGTTATTCTAATGGGTCCGGGTATGGTCTTGATGGAGCTAATGTTTCTATCGTAAATGCTGAGCCTGAGGTAGGATTGACTTGGGAAAATGCTACTCCTCATGGACAAGGAATCTACTCCATCGTAATAACACCGCAAGTGGCGAATACATTCACACTATTGGTGCAAGCTAAACATGATAATCACGAAACTGGATTTGTATTGTTCACTCTCACCTCCACATCGATTGCGACAACTCTAGTTATGCTCAACGCAAGTACGACTATTGCTTTTGATCAAAATTTCACCGTCAATCTTCTCTTTCAGGACGAAGACCTATCTGGACTGGAGGATGCCTCAATAACGATTCAAAATTCTCCTGCTGGAGTTTCATTCTCAGAAATTGCTAATTTGACCAATGGATACTACCAAGTCACTATTACACCTCTTGAAGTTGGAACCTTCGACATTGTTTTCAAAGCCAGTAAGAATGGATACCAGAATGGTTATACTAGCTTCACATTGGGGGCAATCAGAATACCCACATCTCTTCGTACAGCTAGTGGTCTATCATCCGATACAATGATGTTTTCAGATGAATACAACCTCATTGTTCTCTATGAGCGATTAGACACAGACTTCAATGTTTCAACCGCTACCATTGATGTGCAAGGTGTTCCCAGTACTGGTTTCTCCTATTCAATCGAAGAAACAATAAACGGATATGTTGTAACCATTATACCTGAACGGGTTGGAGGATGGACATTTACAATTACTGCTCAACTAGAAGGTTACGCAAGTAGTTCTATCGAATTCGTTCTCAATGCTAATCCAATAGAGATCCAAGCTGAAATGATATCTGGTCTCACCGCGGTTGAGGGGACTGAATTCGATATAACAGTAAGAGTAACCACAAAAGTAACAAATGACCCTGTCACCGGTGCGCTAGTGTCCTTCAGAATGACACCTGGTGATACACCTCCAGCAGGTGAGTTCATTGGAATGGAGGAAACAAGCACCCCTGGAATCTATTCAGCATCATATAGCATTCCACTCTATCTAGATACAACTCAGTATACATTGGAAATTAAAATTGAGAAAGACAATTACGTACTAATAGGTGAGGTTTTCACACAATCATTTGCTAAGTATAATGATGACGTTCTTAGATGGACACCAATTATAATCGGGGGCAGCAGCTTTGTCATTGCATTTGTTGCCCTTTTAGCAGTAGTGCAAATTAATTCTAGAAGAAGGAAAGCCCAGTTAGCAACTGATCTGATCAATAAACGACGCTTCGATGATGCAGACAATATCATTGGTGTTATTGTTATGCACAAAAGGAGTGGCATTCCAGTGTACTCGCGGATTGTGAAAGGTGGTTTTGAGGAGGGTATTGTTGCAGCCTTCATCTCAGCTGTCACTCATTTCAGGCAGGAGTTTGAGATGTTTGACGAAGAGGCAATGAAGGTGATTCCGATTTCAGATATCATTCGGGCTGTCCAAACTCGTAATCTGATTTGCGCCTTTATCACAATGCGATCCGCTTCAATTGAACACAATAGGAAGATGGAGGATTATGGAATGCAGGTTGCTACATACTTGGATGATTTCTATACTGAAAGCAGACCCACAGGGACTCTGGACTCGAGAATAGCAGAGATACTTGATTATGTATATGATGAAACAATGGATGGAAACCTGATTAAATTCTATAAGGCTGAACCAGATCAGAAATTCCCACGACGTTATCGGATCCTTGAACAATTGTTTGAGGATATTGTGAGTCGGCACTGCTCGAGACCGGTCTACTTAGCTCATGGTCTCGCAACTTACGGTGTTTCTGAAGCACACGGTTGCACTCTTGTTCTTGAGGCTATAGAAAAGAGCATTATTGTACAATGTGAGGAGCACGAACCAACCATCGAAGATATGGAGTTTACAGATTTCTTTAAAAAACGCAATAGCAAAGATACTGATTCATCTACATAAGCCTAGTACGAATTGATGATAGGTGAATTATTATCTCAGACTGAACACTGGATATCCGGAGACAGATATTCATGAGTCCGGGATTTCTTAGTGACAAACGAGCTGTGGCTGCCATCATCATCGGTGCAATACTAGCGATTGTGGCATATGTCTTTGTCAGACCAATTGACCGTACTATATCATACGTTGTTTTTGGTGTTGCCGCTATTCTTTTTGTCTATGCTTGCATCATGGATGTGGCTGATGAGTTCGAGCCAACCGTTAAACCAAAACCTAAAGCTAGACCTATACCTGAACCTGAACGCGAGCCTGTTGCTGAAGAACACGCAGAGGAGTATGTTCCAGAGGTTGAAGCTCCTGCTGCAGCGGTTACTAAGCTACCCATTGAAACTATAGAGGGCATAGGAGAGGTCTATGGCAAGGAACTGAAGGATGCAGGAATAGCCACAGTTGCAGACCTTATGGTGGCTGATGCTGAAAAGGTGGCTGAAGTCTGTGATGTCAACAAAGAGCAGGCAGAACGGTGGATTGCTATGAGTAGGTTTGCTTGGCTTGAAGAAGTATCAGAAGAGGATGCTGAGGCAATCGTCTTTGCTACAGGTATAACCGATCTCAAAACATTAGCCAAGGCTTCCGCTGAAGACATCTATGAGAAGATTCAGACTGCTTTGGATGAGGGTGATGTAAGAGTTCCAGCTGGATACAAGTTCAGCAAGAAACAAATCCAGACTTGGATAGATGCTGCCAAAAGATTGACTTGACTCTTTGAAACATTATCCAACGCGGTGAATGTGTAGCCTCGCCGCGTTGACTTCATTTTTTTCGACCCCCTGTCCCCTTTGCTTCTCTTGGAACTTGAATTCTAAGGTGCGTTTCTGTAGGATTTCCCGCCTTCTAGTTCCCCTCTGTGCGTATATTGTCTTGATGTACTCTATGTATTATTCTGGTAATACCTGGGTCCAGCTCTCCATAACGCCAAGTATTATTAAGAATTCCAGTGGATACATACGAAGAAGAGGTGTGTTGTACCACACTAACTAAAACATACGGTGAAGCGAATATGACCGAGGAATCCCGACCAACATCTACCCTCCAAAAGAATGCGGAAGTCCTTCATACTCTCTATGGCCTGTTGGATAGTGACCGTGAACCAACAGACCAAGACGCGCAGAGTCTTCGTTACCTCTATGCAAGTTCCTGACTTCCTTTATGATCCTCATTTTCCAATGAGGTCAATTCGCTGTCTCCGTGTGCACCTCCCGGCATCAGAGACACAGTGGGGTGACAAGCTCCCCTAGGCTTGTCCCCCACAACTTGTGTGAATTGTGGTGAACGCCCCTCTTCCCTTCTCATCCGTGGTGATTAAGATGGCAACTACTGCGAGAACAAAGCTGGCCCGTTCAAAGGGTACATCTACCATTCTCCGCAAGCATCGACTCCAGTCTGATAGAACCTTGCGTCGTCGTCTCAAGACAAGGAAGTAGTTTTACAGATCTCTGTTTGCACATCACTATTCTATAGAGTATCTTAGAACACATGTTCCAAGCAATCAACAGATTTATGGTGCAGGAGAGGAAATTTCATTCTATACTTTCGGTCTGGTGAATGATATGAGTGAGAATTTGATCTCGAAACTGAAGATGGTTTCCATATTCATCTTTCTTGGTTTCCTCATGACGCTGGGAATGGCAGCAACAATCTTTCTCAATCCTGGTGGTGGAAATCTCTATGAAATACGACCCATTGCTAATGTGATTGCTGATTTACTGGCAGCAACTTCTCTGGACATAACTGTCAAACTTGCGAGTCTGATCTTTGACAACTTCTTCATGATTGGTTATCTGTCCATATTCTATGGGTTGTATCTCATAACTAAAGGAAAGGATGAACTGTTCGCAAAGATTGCATTTCTACTTGGTGGTGTCACGTTTGTTTCCGACCTTATAGAAAATGCGTTTCAGATTGCCCTGCTGACTGGAGTTCCAAATGGCTGGGTTCCAGCGGACAATGTGTTCTCAACACTCTGGGTTGTGATGTTTGTTAAGGACATTTCAAGCTACATGGCTGGCTTTATCTTCATTGTCATGCTACTTGTATCCCTAAACATACCTCGTGACTTCAGAGAAGAGAAGATAATCTTCATCATTCTGCTAGGAGTCTACGTCATTCTTGGAGTCATCGCAATAATAGATCCTTCACTTCTGGTGTTCAGGAATCTCAGCTTCATGGTTGACCTACTGGTTGCATCAATACTCTTCAGAAAAATGGCATCAGATCTTGGATGATTTCTCAACTTACACTCCTGGAAACTGGAAGAGAGTCTTGGTCCTCAAAAAAAGGTAAGGAACCTGAATAGTCATCTACGAAGATTTTCGTATCAATACTAGAATCACGGATAGAATTGCATTGACACTACCAATGACAAAGAAGTAGATTCCAATCAAAATATCAACCAGAGGTATGACCCACGAAACTCCTGCAATTACAGCTAGGAGCATTGCA
>JAEOUL010000179.1 GCA_016839345.1 Candidatus Thorarchaeota archaeon
CGACCCATTAGAAAGAGTTTTGAACTAGTCAAAAGGGACTTGCGTCTAACCACAAGGTTCCACGGATGAAAGAAGTATGACCTATGATGTGCTTATCGCAGGTACTGGTCCAGCCGGGTTAATGACAGCTGAACAGTCTGCGAAACAGGGCTTGAAGACACTAGTATTGGAGAAACGTGAGCGAGTGACTGACTCACTGATGGGTGAACTTGTCACTGATAAAGCTCTGAACTTCCTTAGAGTCAGACCCAATTCAGGATATATAGCGAACAAATACACCTCAATTGTAGGGGAGAGTCTGGACACTGGGGCAAACATAATCGTGGACAGAACACTTCTTGGGAACTCATACCTGTTTGATGAGGACAAATGTCAGGAGCTAATGAGAGACCGTGCTCTTTCTGATGGTGCAGAATTCAGATACAAAGCGAGGGTTAGTTCAGTCATTAAGGATGAAAAGTCAGTCGTGGGAGTCAAATACAATCAGAATGAACAAGCAAGAGCAAGCCTTGTTGTAGGTGCTGATGGTGCGTTCAGTAGAGTTTCCGAAACCGCAGGTTTCACACATCCAAAGTGGCTCTTGAGTTATGGATATAGATTCAAACTTGAAAACTGCAAGAACGTGGATCCAAATGTTGCCTATTTCTACGTGGGAAGGGACGTAGGCCTCGGTTATCTGTGGCTCTATCCTCGATCAGAAACTGAAGTGAATCTTGGCATCGGTAGAGTGCCCTCCTCAAAAGCAAACTGGCACAAGCTCCCACCGATGCAGGATGTTCTTAGGAAATACATGAGGACACACCCAGAAACTGAGAACGCGAAAATTGCGTCAGTCAACGGAGGAGTCGTGCCTTGTGCAGGGATTATTCCCAAGTTCACAGATTCAGGTGTTGCACTCTGTGGAAACTCTGCAGGACAAGTTTCATCAATTGTTGGAGGTGGCGTGACAACCTGCTTCCATGCGGGTACTGTTCTTGCACGACACGCAAAGCGAATGGTGGACTCTGATGACTTCTCGAAGAAGAGTGTTGAACTCTATGAGAAAGAGTATAGGAAGACAAAACTCGCCTCAAACATAACCAACACCGGGAAAGGAATGTGGGCGGTTTCAAAATACGCCATGCTCAATGACCCGATTGCAGCTGCAGAGATTGTCCTAGGTCAGCTCGATGCAAAGACACTGAATGAACTCATTCAAGGGTCTGCAGGAGTATCAACCTACATGTCGTTGATGACAGATTTCCTACCGATGGTGATGAAGATTGGTATTGGATATCTTCGAGCTATTGCGGTAAGCGGACTTTAGATGGCTTCTCAAAAGCTATCACTATTGAGAGTATTTAAAAAAATCGCGAGAGAGTCAGGAGAAACAGATGGGCAACCCCCCCGCGCCCACCTGTTTCGTGTGGACCGGTAATGTACCGGCTTGCCCTGTAACATGCCTGTGGATTTACCGTAAAAGGCATCCACCCGGAGTTTTAACAACGGACATTGTTGTCTTTCTAGTGTAATGCTAAGATAATATATATAATGTGTGGTTGTATACAGTCATAAAGTTAGTAAAACGACGAATTTTGAGTGTTACCCATTCATGAGTAAGGAGGAAGACCCTATGTCGGAAGATATCGATGTTTCAAAAGCTCTAGAGCTGTGTGGATTTGTGACAGGAGATAGACAAGAGTCTCGTCTGATGCGTCTTCTAAGTATCATCCTCAGGCTTCAGACAGATCCACCAATCCCACTGACATTTGGAGAGATATACGACCAGATGAAAAAAGAAGAGTCAGAAACCAAGCTTACCAAAGCATGGGTACATAGAGTGCTAAAATCACTGGTAGAGGTACGATTAGTACGTTTAGAGAACCCTGCATCCCCCCGCAAGAGGTACATTGCTGATGTAAATACAGTGATGGCAGGGCTTGAGAAATTAAAGAGTCAACGTATCAATGAACTCGAGTTTCAGATGAGCGAGATTGACACGATTCGTGAAAGTGTTTTAAAACTGGATTGTGGACTCATCGCTCAGCAGTTTGTCAAGGAGATCACAGGGACTCAACAAAAAATCAGTTCACGGATTGTTCGAGGTGTTGAAGAACTCCAGAGAGTTTTACGCTACAATATTCTTGATGTGGCCGGGAAGGGAGATAAAATCAGAGCTACGGCTCTTTGGTTGGGACCATTCGTAGAAGGTGCAATGGAGCGAACAATAAAGTTCATTGAAGCGGCCCAAAGAGGTGCAGATGTTAAATATCTGATTTCAACCGAAGTTTTTAAGCTCGATGAGATGGCGTCTGAAACTTCATTCGATATGGATAAAGTGATGAGATTGATGCGCAATCTCAGTGAACTCCGGAAGGGTGGTTTGAAGTTCGATATTCGAATTTATGATGGCCCAAAAACATACAACCAAGTGAGTTTCAATAATGAAAATATGGCTTTGATTATTTCTGAAGACCCAGTGACTGCTACTTGGATCACAAGGGACTTCAATCCGGACCTTATTGACAATGCTTTGAAGTCTTTTGATAAGCACTGGAAAAAATCCAAATCATTCTTAGAAATGAAACCTAATGACTTGCGAGCTTTTGGTGTGCAACCCGGAGGACTAATTAGTAAGATTACAAACCCCAACGACGGGAATCAATCTGACTAATGGAAGGGTTGAGGGTGGTATTTGAATTACGGCATGAAGAAGTGCTTGAGATAATAGGACTTGATAAAATCAGAAAAGACATGGTCGTGTTAAGCGCCCTGCTCAAATCTCAAAAAATCCCTACCGAGTTCGTCGATTTTGAAACTATACGAGAACAGCTTGCTGTAGAAGAAGGAACCAGAAAGGGAAAAGACTCCCTTATTTACAGGAGTCTTTCATGGCTTGAAAAGGAAGGGTTCCTAAAGATTGACAGAACGGGTCATAAACATGGATATAATTCAAGTATCTCACTTATTCAGGGAGCTCTTGAGAGAATTATTTCGGCCAATATTAAGACCCTCGAGAAGAAGCTTGTGAATACCGACTCAGAGGTAGCCACACTCTCAGAAATTGTTTCAGACATTATGGCTGGTGCTGTAATTGATCTTGCAGCTGGAAAACGAAAAATCGAGAAACCAGTTTTTGCACAAGGATGGGACAACATTCTGATGTTGCTCGACGATAAAGTGTACAAAGGTCTCAAGAAGGGTGACGTGATAAGAATCACTCTGGAATGGCTGGTTCAATATGATATCATGGATCCGGTCAGACTGAAAAGTATAGAAAAGCTATGTGAAAATGGTGTGGAGTTACGAGTACTTGATCATGACAAAGGAGAAAGAAACCTCCGAGCACAATTTATGGAACCAATAAAAACATGGCTCGAGAAGGGGTACAATATAAAATATCGAATCAGTCCTAGGAAGGATTCAACCTACCAATTCATTGCCCGAGCCACTGAAGGAATAGTACTTGTGGTTTCTGAGAACCCTCTCTCAGCTACTTGGATACCAAAGGATAGTAACCCAGAATTAGTTTACAATGCGATTGACAGTTTCGACAAAGACTACGAATTGGGAATAGACATCTGTGAGTGTGAGGGATGAAAAGAATGAGCAATAAGAAGTATCTTAGTGACCTTGAGAAACTTGGTGTGGATATGAATACAAGTGAAATGCAAGTGTTTCGAGCAGTGCTATTTGCTGCTGAAGGTACTGGCAAACCAGTGAAATTCGAAAAGATTTCTACTAGTCTCGAATCAATAGTTAACAAGAAGTTCACAAAAGCGTACATCTACCGACAACTGAATAATTTGGAAGAAAATGGATTCATAGTTGTGGACTCCATCAATACTCCCAGAACATACACAATTGTAGAATCTAATATTGCAAAGGCGTTAGA
>JAEOUL010000099.1 GCA_016839345.1 Candidatus Thorarchaeota archaeon
GGCTGAAGCCAGTGTCATAGCCCATCTGTTGGAGACCCTTGATGAAGTACTCACGGTTGTCCCAGAGTGTCTTGACATGTTCCTCCTCAGTTTCGAGAACATCAATCGCTGCGATACAGGCTGCTGCAGTGGCTGGCGGGTGTGAAGCACTGAGTAACCAAGAGCGGCTCTTATTCAATGCGTAATTCACCATATCCCGGCTTCCTGACACATGACCTCCCATGACTCCAAACGCCTTTGAGAACGTACCCATCTCAAAGTGGACATCCTTGTGGGTGAGGTTGAAGTGTGAAACAATACCTCTGCCTCCTCTACCTAGGACTGCCTCCCCGTGCGCATCATCGACATAGATCATAGCTCCGTGGGGCTTAGCAGTCTTCACAATGCCATCTAGAGGCGCTATGTCTCCGTCCATAGAGAATACACCATCTGTGATGACCAAGATCTTCTCAGGTTTGTCTTTCTCAGCCTCTTCAAGAACCCGCTCTAAGTCAGCTACATCATTGTGCTTGTACACAAAACGGGTTGCTTTGGTCAGACGAACTCCATCGATGATACTTCCATGATTCAATTCATCTGAGATGATAGCATCGCTCTTGTCAACAAGTTGAGGTATCAAACCCTCGTTCGTTGTAAATCCTGCACTGTAGGTCAGAGCTGCCTCTGCACCTTTGAAGTTGGCAAGTCTACGTTCCAACTCAAGGTGTAGGTCCATAGTCCCAGCAATGGCTCTGACTGAGCCTGACCCAACGCCGTGGGTTTTGATTGCCTCTAGAGCAGCCTCCTTCATCTTAGGGTGGTTGCTCAGGTTGAGGTAGTTGTTGCTGCAGAGCATGATTACCTCTTTACCGTCAATCTTTGCCTTGGGTGTCGATGGTCCTTGTAGCTCCCTGATCTTCCAGTCAAAATTCTGTTCCACGAGTTTGTTGTACTCGTTTCTCATCCAACTAGTTGGGTCTCTCATAGTATTCACCGCGAATATAAACGGTATAGTGTCCCTCAATGTGGGTCGTACACACTGTCGAGGCCGCAAATTTTCCACTATATATGGTCTTCGCTTCGTACGAATTCAATTCTAGCAAGGTTAAATCCGGAGAGTACAAATAAACTATCTTTGCAATGTAGTTCTTGGGTGTGCACAGGTTGAGTAAAGAAACCAGAAAACTGGCTGAGGTCTTCAGCTATCTCTTCGTTCTAAGTCAACGTATTGAATACATTGCAGACTCTTTTCTAAAGAAAGATAATTTGACAACAAAACAGCTCCTCACACTTATCGCGATTGGAAATGCCTTTGATTCTGAGCCATCAGTCAGCGAAGTTGCAGAGATCCTCAGCACGTCTCATCAGAATGTAACACAGATTGCACTCAACCTTCAAATACGCGGATTTGTGGAAATCTTGAAAGATCCTAGAGATGGAAGGAGAAGGCTTCTGAAACTAACGGAAGCTAATGAAAAATTCTGGAATGACCGTGAGATGGAGAACTATGATAATATGAAGAAGATATTCTCCTACCTGACCAAGGATGAAATCTCTGAATTCCATAGGATTCTTACTAAATCCCTTACTGGGATTCATGGTCTCTACAAAGAAATTCGAGGGTGAAACTCACAAGTGAATTTAAGTAATGAATTACCTATTCACTTCTGGTGCTGGTAAATGAGGTGAAGGATTATGGACATTTACACGCTTGCCAACAAGCAATACAGCGAACTCGGAGTAGATGTTGAGGGGTGTATCAAGCAACTAGAAGCAATCTCCTTGTCCATTCATTGTTGGCAAGGTGACGATGTTAGCGGATTTGAAACTCCAGATGCAAAGTTGGGAGGTGGTGGTATTCTCGCGACAGGCAACTATCCAGGAAGAGCGAGATCATTACCTGAGCTTCAAGAGGACTACGTCTTCGCTCTGTCACTGATACCAGGCCAGCATCGTGTGAACCTTCATGCAATCTATGGTGATTTCTCAAAGGGCTTTGTAGAGAGAGATGCAATCACCATAGAAAATTTCCAGAGTTGGGTGGACTGGGCCTATGAACGGAACTTAGGGATTGACTTCAATCCGACACTCTTCTCCCATCCAAAGGCCGAATCGGGCTTTACACTGAGTAGTAGGGATAAGGGGACTCGAGAGTTCTGGATCGAACATGTACAGAGATGCAGAGAGATCAGTTCGAAGATAGGGAAACAACTGAAGAATCCAGTCATCCACAACCTATGGATTCCAGATGGTAGTAAAGACATCCCTGTAGACAGGATGGGTCATAGGTCTCTACTCAAAGAATCTCTTGACGATATCTTCTCCAAGAAGTTTCCACAGAACACCATGAAGGATGCGTTGGAAGGGAAACTGTTTGGACTTGGTAGTGAGTCCTTTGTAGTTGGTAGCCATGACTTCTACCTGAGCTATGCCATCAAGAATGGACTGATTCTCACCATGGACACGGGTCACTATCATCCAACAGAATCCGTAGCGGACAAGATATCATCAATCCTGCCCTTCACCAATGAGATACTTCTACACATCAGTCGAGGAGTTCGGTGGGACAGTGATCATGTCGTGATTCTCACTGACGAGTTGGTCCAACTGGCTGAGGAGCTCGTACGAAGGAGGGCAATCGACAAGGTCCATCTTGCACTGGACTTCTTTGATGCGTCCATCAATCGCATAGGTGCGTGGGTCATTGGTGCCCGTGCAGTTTTGAAGAGCCTCCTCTACGCGTTGCTCCAGCCATGGGAGATGCTTTTGGAGTATGAGGAAAGTGGAAAGAACTTCCAACGTCTTGCTTTGCTTGAGGAGTTGAAATCACTTCCATTTGGTGTGATCTGGGACAATTACTGTCAGAAGATGAATGTCCCCGTGGGACGAGCCTGGATCGGAAAGGTGGAAGACTACGAGGTATCAGTTCTAAGGAAGCGTATTTGAAATTGAAGGGAATGTATGGAAAAGTTCTCTCTATTAATCTGACCAATACCACCTTCGAATCAATACCCATTGAGGATGACATTCTAAGTCACTATCTTGGTGGTCGCGGTCTGGGTGTGAAGCTCTTCTCCGAAATGATTGATCCCAAGACAGATTCACTCTCAGCAGACAATTGCCTTGTCTTCACTACTGGACCACTGACAGGTACAATCGTACCAACCAGTGGACGATTCTCGTTGGTTACCAAATCTCCTCTGACAGGATTGATTCTCTATTCAAACACTGGAGGAACAATAGGGCCAGCTCTGAAATCAAATGGGTTTGACGGCCTAGTAGTTAGAGGAAAGCTGGAAGCTCCTGGATACATCAGAATCTCAAGCGATCCACAGATAGTCAGCAACCAATTTCTCTGGGGACGTGACACACTTGAAACACAGACTTTCTTCAAGGATAGGATAGAAGACAGGTTTCACTCCCTCATGATTGGTCCTGCTGGAGAGAATCTCGTTCCTTTTGCATCAATAATGAACGATGGGAATCATCGCGCATTTGGTCGGGGAGGGTCTGGAGCGGTCATGGGCTCAAAGAACCTGAAGGCAATCGTAATTGAATTCGGAGAATCAAAGACCGAGGTTTCAGATTCCAATCTTCTGAAGACCTATGTGAAATCAGCAAGGGACAAGATCAAAGTCGTTCCCATCACCCGCTCTTCACTTCCGCTTTTCGGGACTGCAGGACTTGTCAATGTGATCAATGAGCTGGGAATGCTTCCCACAAGGAACTTCAAGATTGGGTTCTCTGAAGAAGCAGAAAATCTGAGTGGAGAGTCGATACGTGAGAAGATACTAGTTGATGAAGAGGGCTGCTATGTATGCCCAATCAGATGCGGACGGCTGACTGAAACTGATTCGATGAAGGGTAAGGGTCCCGAGTTCGAGTCACTGTTGTTGGGAACTCTGACAAACATCTTCAATCTTGAAATAGTGACTCATGCAAACTATCACTGTAACCTCTTTGGACTTGATACGATCACAACTGCAGGAACAATCGCATGTGCCATGGAGCTTCAGGAGAAAGGAATTCTGAAAGACAAACAGATTCGCTTCGGGAACAAGAAGATACTCGTGGAGTTAGTACAGCAGATTGCCTCGAGGGATGGGATTGGACAGGAACTAGCACTGGGTTCTGCAAGACTTGCTGAGAAGTACGGTCATCCTGAATCAGCGATGCATGTGAAAGGGATGGAGTTGCCAGCTTATGACCCAAGAGGGGCGATAGGTCATGCGCTGGGCTATGCGACCTCAAACAGAGGTGGATGTCATCTAACAGGGTACATGGCCGCAATGGAGGTCTTTGCTGCACCTAAGAAGATCCCACGAAAGAGTACAGCAAGCAAAGCTGACCTGTTAGTCCTAAAACAGCATCAGAGTGCAATCGAGGACAGTCTGATTGTTTGCAAGTTCGTAGGCTATGCTCTTGGGTTTGATTTCTATTCCAGGTTTGCCTCCGCGGTTACTGGCGAAGACCTCAACATCACACGATTGATGGAGATTGGAGAGCGAATCTACAATCTTGAAAGGATGTTCAATATAGGCGCCGGTCTAAGGAAAGAGGATGATTCGTTGCCTGAACGGTTTTTATCTGAACCGTTGAAGGAAGGATTCTCCAAGGGGATCACAGTTCCGCTCAATTCATTACTAGAAGGATACTACAGGATACGGAAATGGGATGAGAATGGAATCCCAACTACAGAAAAACTAGCGGAGTTAAGTTTGGAGGAAGTAGGAAAATGACCATCGACGAGGAAACATTTCGGAGCTTCGACAAAGTAGGGAAGGCACTTGTGATGAGGAATCTTGAAACCAGTCACTCCGGAAACATCTCCATTCGGTCGGGTGGAAAGATCATCATCAAGAAGAGGGCTGCTATGTTAGGCTGGCTAGAGCCTGATGATCTCATTGAGTGTTCGCTGGAGGTGGAAGACTCATCCTCACTACTTGCCAGTACTGAACTTGGAGTCCATCGCGCAATTTACAGAGAAACTGATGCCATGGCAATAATTCATGCTCATTCGCCGTACAGCGTTGTCCTCGGAATGATTGAGGATGAAGTGACCTGCATTGACGCTGAGGGGATTTTCATGTACAAGAAAATACCAGTAGTGGAGCTCGACGTTCCTGCTGGTGCATCGGAAGCCGCAGAGAAGGTCCCTCCAATGCTCAAGAACTATCCAGTAGTAATTGTTCGCAGTCATGGTGTTTTTGCCAAAGGGACTACGCTGGAGGATGCACTCCAAAATGTTACAGGGACTGAGTTCTCAGCACAGATTCGATACCTCACAATGTTGACTGGAAAACCTCTGAAGAGAGATTACAGCACAGAGAAGGACTTCAAAAGTTGGTAACAGATGTCGGATGAAACTTCGTACATCGCAATTGACCTGGGCGCGGAGTCTGGGAGAGTCCTAGTCGGTACCTTGCGAAGTAGATGTCTAACTCTGGAGACACTTCATCGATTTCCAACCAAAGGGTTCCATGATGCTGATGTATTACGTTGGGACCTCCCATCCTATTGGAGTGAGATTAAGGATGGACTCAGTCGCGCCTCTGGACGAATGGATCTCCACGGCATCGGTGTTGACTCGTGGGGTGTAAACCTCGTATACTTGGATCATGAAAATGAATTGGTCTGTCTACCTTTTCATTATCGTGACAGTCTCATCCACACCGGTGACGAAAAGATGAGAAAGGCTCTGGACATAGACAGGGTCTATGAGATCACTGGAATTCAAGAGGTCATCTACAATGGATTGGTTCATCTCTTCGGAGTGCAGGAGTTGTATCCCAGTGTTCTCTCCGATTCGAAATCCATTGTAATGATTCCGGACTATATCAACTATCTCCTCACAGGGAATCTCGCTACTGAATACACCAATGCAACAACAACCCAGTTCTTGGATGCACATTCGAAATTATTCTCAGAAGAAATCCTTCGACCGTTGGGACTGACTCCAAACCATTTTCCTCCTATCCAGAATCCTGGTTCTCAATTGGGAACTTTGCGAGAATTAGTCCAAAAGGAAACAGGGTTGGGTCCAATTCCCGTATGGACAGTGGCAAGTCATGACACCGCATCTGCAGTAGTGGGAGTGCCTGCAGAGGATGATAATTGGGCTTTCCTCTCATCAGGCACCTGGTCCCTCCTTGGAGTAGAAATCGATTCCCCAATAATCAATGAGGATAGTAAGAGATTCAACCTCACCAATGAGGGAGGGGCTTTTGGAACAGTGAGACTCCTAAAGAATGTCATGGGCTTATGGATACTGCAGAATTGTAGAGATATCTGGCAAAAAGAAACTGGTTCGCCTCTCTCTTATGAAGAGCTATCCAGTGAAGCAGAGGCTCAAGCAGTAGACTTCACCATTGATGTAGACTCTCAGGAGCTCTTCAATCCTCCCAACATGGTTGAGGCTATCACTACTCTGTGCATAGAGCAGGGGTCACCTGTTCCGGAGAATCGAGGACAAATCATTCACCTGATATACAGCTCACTGGCTGAGAAGTACAAGCAGGTCATAGACGAGATTGAAGCTACCACAAAGAAACCCATAGAACGTCTGTATGTAGTAGGTGGAGGTTCTCAGGACTCTTCCCTCAATCGAATTATAGCATCAACACTCAAGGACATAGATGTTTTCGCTGGACCAAGTGAGGCCGCGGCGATAGGCAACATCATGGTTCAAGCATACGCGAATGGACAAGTATCAAATCTTCAAGAGATCCGAGAGGTTGTCAGAAATTCCTTTGACATCCAGCAATTCTGAGTCAAAGTAGATACCTCGACAAATACTCGCACACTCTTTCGATGGCCTTCTTACTCTCTGGTGCATATTGAAAGAAGAGGGCAAAGACATGGGGCATTCCCTCCCAAACATCAAGTGTCACTTCAACACCCGCTTCCTCGGCCTTCTTTGCGATTCTCACCGAATCATCCATTATCATCTCAGCTGTTCCAACTTGAATGAAGAGGGGAGGAAGGTCATGCAGATCTGCATAGAGTGGAGAGATGAGAGGATTCTTTGCATTGTTCTCACCGATATAGAGTTTCACGAGAAACTCCATCTCTTCGCGTGAGAGGATTGGATCAACCTCCTCTTTTGTTCTCATTGACTCTCCCGTCAAGGCCAAGTCGGCCCAAGGTGAGAGGCAGACCGCTGTTGCTGGTTGCTCGATGC
Organism: Candidatus Thorarchaeota archaeon; assembly: GCA_016839345.1. The sequence goes on from JAEOUL010000099.1 coordinate 7,160, forward strand.
CCAACTCTCTCAACTTGACAAGAGTGGCAAGTTCTAGACCTCCTCCTGCTGATTCTCCGAAGAATGTGATACGATTGGGGTTGATGCCCTTTGTTTCTATCAGCCATTTGTAAACGAAGACGGCATCATCAAGTCCAGCAGGGAAGGGTTTCTCAGGAGCTAAACCATAGTCAAAGAGGAGGAATGGAGTCTTGACTCGCTGGGCAAACTGTGCAGCGAAGAATTCTGAGATGGATGCACTACCTGCGATATAGCCACCCCCGTGAAAATACAGAACAACTGCATTGTCAATAGCGTGCTTATGCTGAAGCCACAACACAGGCACATGTCCAATCTGTTCTGGTCTACTCTCAATTTCTTCTGATGGCTCCGGTAGTGATTCTATTGCACCTTCCAGTCCCTGACGATAGGCTTCAACCGTCTTTTCTTTCGGCTTTTCCTTGTTCTTCCGGAGTGCCTTGATCACGAGTCGCATCCGAAGGCTAACCATCTAGTTCTCAAACTCCATGACAAACTTGTATGACCCACTCTGCAAATCGAATGTTATTCCATTCTCTTGCTGTTGAATGTTACTGACTCCCTCTCCTTCAATTGGCTTTGATGGATTTCCCTTCAGGATTGCAGTTGCTGATGTGTTGGGAGGAACAGTGAAGTCATAGTGAATCTTCCCTGACTCAATTTTCCATGATGACTGGATCATCCCATATGGTGAGTCAAAGGAACTTTCAGCGTGAGTCAGTCCACCACCAGGTTTTGGTTCAAGATAGAAGTGCTTGAAACCCGGAACCTCAAAATCTGGTCTGATTCCTGTTACCGTTGTGAAGAGCCATCCAACGACCGCCCCATAGGAGTAGTGATTGAGGGATTCGAATGGCTCGCCATCCTCCTTTATTCCGTACCAGCTTTCCCAAATTGATGTAGCACCCTTTATCACAGAGTATAGCCAAGAAGGTGCAGTCGTCTGTGTGAGCAGTCTGTATGCCGTGTCTATATATCCATGGTCTGAGAGTACTGAACATAGGAATGGGGTTGACAGGAATCCTGTTCCAATATGATAGTCATGTTTCTTCACGAGTTCAGCCAGCTGGGCTGCAATACTCTGTTCATCCTCAGGCGGAATCAATCCAAGAGCCAAAGGTCGTACGATATTAGCCTGCTTCTTTGTCTTAATGCGGCCGTTCTTCAGGTATCTCATTTGGTATGCCCTTGCTGCCTTCTCAGCAACTTCACGGCTCTTCATTGCTTCTTCTGAATGTCCAAGGTAATCTGCAATTTCAGCAAAAAGCCGATTTGTATATGAGAGGTATGCGGTGGCGACCTCAGGATCCGAAACAATCAATCTCTTGATGATCCCAGCAAGCTGACGGATTCTTGTTTTGATCCAAGGTTCCATCCACTCTCCCCAGTGGTAGTTTGTATCCCACATGTTTCGAAGCATCTCTCGCCTTTTGGGAGTCCAATTCAATGGATTGATTTTTCGGATCCAGTGTATCTTCTTGGCTCGATTTTGCTGATATTCTACCCAGCCTTTCATGCTCTCATACTGTTCTTCCAGAATTCTCTTGTCACCATACAGTTTCCAGAGAGTCCATGGAATGATTACAGCTGCATCGCCCCAGCCCGCAGAGCCCTCTACGAAGCCAATGGGTCTCTCGATAGGGATGATATTCGCAATCCGACCATCCTCTCTTTGTGTCAGTGCAACGTCTTTCATCCATTTTGAGAAGAATGAACCAGTATTCATCAGGAGTGACCCGGTGAAAGCAAATGCCTGAGCATCACCGGACCAACCACTGCGTTCTCTCTGGGGACAGTCCGTTGGTATATCGAGAAAGTTCCCTTTCTGACTCCAGAGCGCATTACTCATGAGCTGATTGACAAGTTCGTTTGAGCACTCAAAATTTCCGAGGTGTTCCATGTCTGAATAGATTGCAATTGATGTAAATTCGATAGAGTCCAATACCGTTTCTGGTGCATTAACAATCTCTACTTTCACAAATCTGAATCCCTTCACTGAGAACTTCGGTTTGTAGACTCGAGGTTTGCCATCATGCATGTATGTGTCACACTGAAAGTCTCCGCTCTTCTGGTTCATCATGTGTTCCTGAGTGAAGTTCCCATCCTTGTCCAGTGATTCGCCGTGTGTCAGTCGGATGGTTGTGTCTGCAGGGACTCCCTCCTTTATAGACATCTCAACATATCCAGCCAAGTTCTGTCCGAAGTCCAACACGGTCTCTCCAAGAGGTGTCTTGATGACCTTTGGTTCGAATCTCTCCTTCTCACGAATCTCCACACTCATGCTGGCAATGAGAACATCATCAGGATATTCTACAACTTCTACTGGACTCCATCTTTTATCATCAAAGCCAGTTGTACACCATCCAGAGATCTCCATCCGCGAATCATAGACATCGCCAATTTGAAGATCTGACATACGGATAGGACCCTTGGATGTACACTTCCAAGCGTCATCTGTGAGGACAACTACATTTGAGTCGACCTCAATCTGTGCCAGTATTGCGACTCTCTCACCGGATATGTTTCTGACTCCGCCAAAACCAAGCTTTCCTCTCCACCAGCCATCTCCGAGAATGACTCCGATAGTGTTAGTACCTTCATGTAATAGAGAGGTGACATCATATACCTGATACTGAAGGCGTCTGTCATATTGAGTTCGACCTGGTGTGAAGTACTGCTTGCCAACTCTTTCTCCATTTATCCAAGCTTCGTACACTCCATGAGCTGTGATGTAAAGTCGTGCACCTTCCATCGACCCTGTTATTTCAAACTCTCTTCTCAGGAACGGAACGGGTTGGAATTCTTCTGAGTCGATTTCTCCCTCAGGGTCGATCCATTCTGCTTTCCAATCTTCTATGGCTAACAGACCCATCTCCCAGTAGGCCATAGCACTCCAAGCTGATTCAGCTTCAGTTTCATCCCAAATTCGCACTCTCCAGTAAACCCTATCTCGAGAGGATAGTTCTGGACCTTCGTAGGGTATCAGGATTGACTTCTCTGAGTCTACTCTTGAAGAATCCCAGATGATCGAAGAAGGTTCGAACTCTTCGGTTCTTGCACAATGAATTTGGTATGCTCTCTGCTTCGCACCTGTTCTGTCTGACCTAAGCTTCCAGCTCAGACGAGGTTTCAGTTCATCTATTCCTATAGGATTCTCAAGGTGTTCACATCTCAAATGAGTGATTTCCATTTTCAAGTGAACTCTCCATTCAGCTATCTGCACTTTCCGAACTGAATTCCTGACCTCCTGGCGTCGGAGACTGACTAATACGCTCACTGTGTAATTGCTCTAGGGTTCTCTTCAGCTCTTGGAGCTTCTCTCCATGGAGTGGATAGAGGAACATGAATAGGAGAGCAACTGCTGCAAACACTGCAGGGATAGCAAAGAAGAGTAACTTGATTCCAAAGATTGCAGTGGCTGATTGAACATCACTCCCTGTGACATATCCGAAGGCACCAAGGACAAAGGTTGCGATAATGGGTCCTAGACTTTGGGCTGGTTTTGTGAAGAGAGCGTTCATACCCAAGAACATGCCTTCTCGTCTTGTGTCGTTCTTGATCTCATCCTCATCCATTGAGAGATACAGTATTGGCGTATTGAAGACAACGTAGCCTGTGAACAGAGAGACCATGCACATCAATGCGTAAATGAAGAGAACTACATCTGTAAAAAGAATCATCGGTAGGAGTCCAACAGTGGCTAGCAACCTAACCGCAGAAAAGCGGATCACGATGGTTCGCATGTCCCACTTTCTCCTCTCATGCAGTCTCAGGACCCAGATGTTTGATACGTATCCTAACACGATACCAAATAGGACGTAGAACAACAGACCTCCTTCTCCAAGGATAAGCAGATAGATGAACAGGTAGCTGAGGCCGAACGAACCAGACAGAACTTCAAAGAAGGCGAAGCCCATGTAAACTCGGAAGGACTTCAGTTTCACAGTTTCTTTTATGGACGTAATCAATGGCAAGGTCGTGCCAGTGTGAAGCTCTGGCCTCTCTTCACACAATCTAGTTACCCCAAACAGAGCGATAGTTCCAATTATGGCAACGCCAAAGTTGATTGTTCTAAACAAATCAGTTGTGGGACTCATCTCACCGAGAATCAGTATGAAGGGTAACGCTACGAGCAGACCTCCAACCAGTACCCAGAAGTTTGCTTTGTTCCTTTCATCATGATCAGTGGTCATCTCTGGCAGTAGTGACATCCAGACAAGAACCACGAGTGTGAGCATCGTATCGAACAGACAGATTGAAACTACATAGTGAAGGAATATGATGAGCTGGTTTGTGGTGCTCCATGGAAACCATATTGAGATGAAGGTCAGAGCCCAAATAGGACCACCATATTTGATATAGACGAGTCTTCTGCTTCCCCAACGACTAACGTTTGTGTTGTCAGATATCTGTCCGGAAATAGGATCGTTTAGTGCGTTAACGGTCATGTAGATGACTTGACCTGCTATGAAGTAGATAGGGAGTAGCTGCAACTCATCGTAAAAGAGTTCGATGTACTTCATTCCGAAGATGAGACCAAAGAGTGCAGTTGGTACTACACCAAGAGTGTAGCCAAACATCTTCTTTCTCCCAAGTTTCTCACTCGTCACGCTCATTTTGTTTCCATCCGAGTTCCTTAATTGGAGGGTTCTCCTTGTAAAAGGAAAATATCGTCAGTGCCATTGTACAACGTTACTAATAAATAATACATTACGTATTTTGTGCCTGTCGCTGATTGAGGTGGTGAAGATGGAGGTCCTAGTCACAATTCCACTTGGGACAATCAAGGGATTGATGAAAGATAACCATAAGGAATTCCTGGGTATCAGATATGCTAGGCCGCCTATTGGTGAGTTAAGATATGCTGAGCCGCATCCTGTGCAATCATGGGATGATGTCTATGATGCTACTAAATATGCTCCAATAGCTCCACAGGTTTGGGATGATGATCCAAAGATTGAGCTGGAGCAAAGCGAGGACTGTCTCTTCTTGAATGTGTATACTCCAGACACCGACGGAAAAAGAAGGCCTGTGATGTTCTATATTCATGGTGGAGCTTATGCAATAGGCTCAGGATCAAGACCTCGGCTGTATGGGGGACATCTTGCAGAACACGGAGATGTTGTTGTAGTCACAATCCAGTATCGTCTTGGCCCATTAGGATTTCTCTTCATGAATGGAATTCCCACAAATCTAGGACTGAAGGATCAGATATGCGCTCTTCACTGGGTCAAGGATAACATTGCCCATTTCGGTGGTGATCCAGACAATGTGACCATATTTGGTCAGAGTGCAGGTTCAATTTCAGTGTCGTATCTTCTTACTATGCCTAAGGCAGAGGGTCTGTTTCACAAAGCGATTGCACAGAGTGCAACTTTGCCCCTAGAGCCGGCAACCCCGGAGAAAGCATCCAAGATTTCAGGGATGTTACTATCGAAACTGAAGGTAGCAAATGGTGATGTTGATGCATTGCGAACCATCTCGTGGGAATGCATCATTGAAGCTCAAAGGAAAATTGGGAGCGATATACTTTCCGACAATCACCACTCTCCTGTATTAGACAGGGAATCGATTCCCTATGATCCTCTGGATGCGATAAGAACTGGATTTGCTAGAGATATTCCACTGATGATTGGGCACACCTCAGACGAGATTCCCATCTTTGAAGGATTCCTCACTTCGAGCAATTTCATCATACGCTATCTAGCCAAACGAATGATATCCAAGAGAATTGTGAGTATGGGCATGAGGAAGGCTAACCTGCAGAGCGCACTGTCGTTCTATAAGACAGAGCTTGGGGATTCATCTGTCCCAAGCAAGGAGTACGATATACTGATGACTGATATTGGCTTTCGGCTTCCATCCATAAAAGTCGCTGACGCTCATTCCCAAGGCAACGCTGCGACCTACTTCTATGAGTTTGCTTACAAAGCACCCAATCTTGGTGTAGCAGTTCATGTACTTGACTTGTTCTTTGTATTTGGGACTCTAGACACTACGGATGTATCTGATGCCATGAGACCTTCTCTGTCTGAAGGAGAGAAATCTCTCTCTGAGTCAATGATGGGTGCCTGGGTCAACTTTGCTCGTTCAGGAAATCCAAATCATAACTCACTCCCCAGATGGATTGAGTATGACCCTAACAGCAAAGCAATGATGCGGCTTGATGTTGACTCTCAATTGATATCGAACCATCTTGACGACCGAGTACGACTCTGGAAATCACTATCTCTGCTTTGACTTCATGAATTCCAAGTCAATGGAGAACTCACTTGAGAGACCTTTTAGGCTCTCCGCAGTCTTCTCATCAAGTGGTATACCATCGAGTTCTCGTTTGTCATGTTCTTCGTGTTCCTTCTCGCCATGCACGAAGATTCTACTCTGTCCTTCAGCCTTCTCGGCTGTCTTGAACCGATTGATCATGTCATCCATTCGTTCCTTGAATGAGTCAATGTCAATGAAGAATGAGGGGTCGAGAGCCATGAAGAAATGCCCTATTTTGGGATGCCGAGGCTTTCCATCCTTCATGAATGATGTGTCGCGAAGGAAACTTGCGCCTGACATTATTCCACAAAGAATCTCAACCATAGTTGCTAGTCCATAGCCCTTGTGACCGCTATGAAGCTCTCCCTCACCTCCAAGAGGGAATATCCCGCCTTCTCCGAGACCTCGATAGAGGTTCTTGAGAACGGTCGCAGGATCGTTGGTGCTCTTGCCAGTTTCATCAGTCGCCCATCCAGTTGGAATCTCTTTCCCGAGTCTATCATGTACCTCAAGCTTCCCACTTGGAACAACGCTTGTGGCCAGATCCATCACCCAGGGTCGCTCCATGTATGTTGGAGCCGCGAACGCAATGGGATTGGTACCAATCATTGCATGCTTGCTGAATGTTGGAACGACAAGTGGTTCAGAATTTGTCATTGAGATGCCAATAAGATTATGCTCCAGAGCCATCATTGCATAGTAACCTGCGAAACCATAGTGGTTGGAATCATGAACGGTGACTATTCCGACGCCAGTGTTCAGAGCCTTCTCAAGTGCCACCTTCATTCCAAAGACACCCGCGGGTTGACCCAGACCGTTCATTGCGTCTATGTTCGCAATGACCGGACTATCCTTCACAATTGACGGTCGTTCCTTCGGTAGTATGTATCCCGATTTGATTCCCTCAACATACCGGTGCAGTCTTCCAACACCATGAGAATCAATCCCACGTAGATTGGACGTCACAAGGTTGTCTGCAACATAGAATGCGTCCTCTTCGGATGCTTCCATCTTCATGATCACTTCTTGAGAGAAGATCCGCAAATCCTCATGATGTATCAAGTACGCTGTCATCCTTCTCATATCTAAACGCAACAACATGACAGATAAGCACTCTGTCTAATTCAAAGGCTTCTACTTGTGTTTGATGAAAGTACCCTCTCGATACTCTCGAAATGCCTCATCAAGTTCCTCTCTATTGTTCATAACAATGGGTCCGTACCAAGCGATTGGTTCTCTTATGGGCATTCCTGAAACCAACAGAAAACGAACCTGTTTATCCCCTGCTTTAGCCATAATCTGGTCCCCATCCTCGAACAACACAAGGTGGTCAGATTCTATGAGTGTCTTTTGGTCTTCATCAAAGTACCCATTGCCTTCAAATACATATGCAAAGACAGTGTGTCCTTTCTTTACAGAGTGAGTAAACTCCTTCCCTGCTGGTACAATCACATCCATGTATTCTGGATCAGTTACAATCTCAGAAACTGGTCCACAGGTTCCATCTAGTTTGCCGCAGATGATTCTTATTTTGGCACCACTCTCTGTTTCAATCTCAGGTATCTGAGAATCCTTGACCTCTTGGTATCTTGGATGCATCATCTTATTTGAACTGGGTAGGTTAGCCCACAGCTGAAAGCCCATCATCAGTCCTTCTGAACCTTCAGGCATTTCTTGGTGGATTATTCCACTTCCCGCGGTCATCCACTGCACGTCTCCTGTTTCTATTGTACCTAAGTTACCGAGGCTATCCTCGTGCTTCACCTTTCCCTCTATCATGTAAGTGATGGTTTCAATACCACGATGTGGGTGCCAAGGAAATCCCTTCATGTAGTCTTCTGGATTGTCAGAACCAAAGTGATCGAGCAGCAGGAACGGATCCATCATTTCAGTTTCATTATACCCAAAAACACGTTTTAGTCGTACTCCTGCTCCTTCTAGGGTTGGTCTGCTCCTGAGCACAGTCTTGATTCGTCGAATATCCGCCAATCTAATTTCTCCAATCCGTGGACTAATGGAATAGAATATAATTCACAATTGTGAATTTAAATGTTGTATCAGTGGCAAAGAGTATCTTTAATATCTGTCCAAAATCTTCTGTGCTTCTTTGTTAGCCTTCTCTCTATCTTCTCCGCGAATGAAATACATGGTGTAGAAACAATCCATGCAAATGTATGCTTCTCGTCCCACTGATTTGAAAATCCCAAAGAAAATTCTCCCTTTGTGTACAACATGTGGGCCAGTGACTTTCTCAGATCCACAATTATGGCATTTCTTAGGACCATTCAAGTTTCTATCTTCGAACACGAATATCTCCCCTACTCGTAGAGAAACGCGAAGTCAGAAAAACCTCTCCATTAATCGATGCCAGGAAGGAGTTGAGGATTAGTTTTGTGTTAGTTCAGTTCCTTTTTCTCATGAAAACTACAAGGGCTGCAATGATTACTATATTTGACAATATACCAACAGTGGCAAGGAAGGGTAGGTAATCAGGTGTACTTTGACCAGTGTTGTTTGTTGGAGTCGTAGGCTCTGTGGTTGTGATTGAAGGTGTTGGCGTTGTCGGTGTAACTTGAGGAAGAACTCCTGGTGTCATTCTTGGAATTGGATCTTCGGCATCTGCACTACCTATGATACTGTAGGGGGTATCACCAAAACCATCGTCATTATCATCCATTCCAGTATAGTCTGACCAGTAATTATACTCATATTCTGCTATTTTTTGTGAATTGTCCTCTGCATTCTTTGGATTATCAATGAAATCATTCCATGCTATCCTTGTGGTCTTTTGAGGAACCTCATCTGCTAATACAAAAGAAACACTCGGTGTAGGGGGGGCAGCATTAATCCCCCACCATATGTTGTCTACAAATGTATTATTGTAAAGTTGACAATAGTATGCGTCACTTAATTCAATTCCTGTTCCACAATTCCTTATGTCGTTGAATCTAAAGGTTAGATTGTTGCAGTCAGACAAAACAATTCCAAAAGCTCCATTGCTGATCATGTTTTCTTCTATTGTGCAATTAAACGAATTCATGATATTTAATCCCCACTCATTACCACGTAGTGTATTATTACAAATTGTCGAGTTGACTACTGCTGTAAAAGTAGGTCCGAAGTCTAAATCGGTGATGACGTTGTTCTTTATTGTGATGCTTGTACTATATCCGACCATTATGGGTGCATCTGAAATCGCACCACTAACAATACAATTGAAGCAGTCTAATAATATCACCTGCCCATAGTTTGAGGCGTCAATGCTTTCGTCAACCTGATTTTTTGCATAGAGAATGGGTTCTCCATTCACTGTGTTTCCGACTAAAGTGTGATTCCAACTCTCATAGGATGAATCTGTAAAGATCAGGTAATCGTCTAGCTCATTGTTTCTCAATGTGCACTCTATACTTTGGATTCTGAGATCCCCAAATATTCTATTTTCGACAATCTCGCAGTATGGGCCAAAGACAATTAGTGCACTGTAACCTGACAGCTGATTTTCTACGAGTGTGTTGTTCTGAACCAGAATATTAGGTTCGTCTATTTGCATCCCCCATATTGCGTTTGTGATTACATTTCTCATCACTATGCAATTTGAACCTGCAACTCGGATTCCCATGGAGCAGTCATCGACTGTGTTTTGATCAATCAAGCAATCTGTGGAGAATATGTTCCTAATCCCAGAATCCACGTCACTAATGACATTTCCAGTGATATTACTATTATGCGCATTCTCTATGCGGATACCCGTCCAACAGTCTATCATTCTGCAATTTCGGATTGTATTGTTTGGACCTGTGAACCATATACCAAATGGTGCCGTTATGTCGCAATCTTCTACTGTTCCTGGTGAGTCTGAAATAATACCAGAAGAAGGAACCTGTAGATTTGTATTGATCAATTCGCAATTTCGTATAACATATTTCACAGTAACTCCAGTTATGATAATGCATGTGTCGGAATGGACAATCGAGTATTCGCTTATTTCATATGGCTGATCTATAGTACCATTTCCGGGCCATCCCTGCGTTTCAAAATCAAGGTCAGAATATATGCGAATAGGCGCATGTGAAGGATAATCGGATGAGAATA
>JAEOUL010000180.1 GCA_016839345.1 Candidatus Thorarchaeota archaeon
ATTGAATATATCTTGAGCAGGATCTAGGAGTTCAGGTTTCCCCATCAATGGAAACACAGCTACTTGAATTGGTGCAACTTCTGGTGGAAACCGAAGCCAGTCAGTATCTCGCTCTTCAGTCTTTGGTTGAAATGAATTATCAATCAAACAAAACAGGGGTCTCTCAATACCAAAGGCAATCTCGAGCACTTCAGGAACGACTGGTTTCTTGTCAACCTTGACATGCAAATTCTCCTTTGAAAACTCTTGATGACGAGTAAGATCATAGTTACCTCGATCATGAACCCCACAACATTCAACCCAACCAAAACTATCAGTGAAAATCTCGATATCCCAAGCGTCCGCGGCGTAGTGTGCTCGTTCATTTTGAAGATGTTGACGTAAACGCATCTTATCCTCTGAAAAACCCATCTTACGAAAAATATCATAACCTAGATACACACACCATGCATAGGCGGGTTTCTGGAAAAATCCCTTCTTGATAGCATCAGACATCTTAGTCATGACAGGCTCATACTTGTCCTTCTCTTGAGCCTTAGAGGTGACAAGTGGAAGTTTCTCGTTTTTGATATCTTCAAACTGTAGCCATTCCATCTCATCCTTTTCAAGAAGGAATATCTGACCCTCTGTCTGAGTAAACTCTCTCAAGCGAAGCATACCTTGACGAGGAGATATCTCATTTCTGTAGGCTTTACCAATTTGAAACACTGATGCAGGGAGCTTGTCGCGGAAGAAAGTTAAGAACCGTTTGAATAGTAGGTAGGTACTCGTTGCTGTTTCAGGTCGCAGGTAGGCTTCCTGATCCAAACCTAGACGAGTTCGCATCATAAGATTGTAGGGTTCTACTGGACCAAGTGCACTCTTGCATGATGGACAGACTAGTCCAATCTTGGAAATGGTTTCAGTCAGCTCCTCCACTGATTGACCCACAATGTTTGTGTCTGGAGATTTCTCTTCAATTAGGTTGTCCGCACGAAAGACTTGATCACACTTTGTGCATTGTGTGACAGGATCGATAAAACCATCAAGGTGGCCAGAAGCCTTCCAGACCTGTGCAGGGCTTATTGTTGGACATTCGACCTCCCAGAAATTAGCACGGACAAAGGCTGAGCGAATTTGGTTTTCAAGTCTGTTCTTAAGCAACTTACCCAGAGGTCCAAGATCATAGAATCCAGAGCTACCTCCGTAAATCTCAGGTGATGGACCCCAAAAGAACCCACGTTTCTTTGCTAGGCCTGTAATTATGTCACTGAAATCTCGCTCTGAACTCATCTTGCTCATCTACTCAGCATCCTCAGTTGCTTGTGTCTTAAACCCTATGGTCGATGGTCCTGCCGTTAGAAATGTAAGAATCTCAAGATTTCATTAGCAGGTTTTTTGACCGCTATATGAAGCAGGTTTCCAAGAGTAACGAGGAAATTGTAGACCATCCCCCATCGTTTCGTCACCCACATGTCATCGTGCCGCAGCACTCCTCGCAGTACGTCCTCGCATATCTCAGGATTGACTGAGCCTCTGTCAGTTTGCGACTCGTACCACTGGACAAGAGTCTGCAAGTATTTTCTGAGAGAGGAATTTCCAGTATCTTTGTCAGCGTTTTTTATAGATTACTACTCCAACAGATATAATGATGACAATTGATCCAGCTGCAATGCCCAAAGTCAAGAGGTCTAGTTGTTCACTGCTTTCTCTGGGAGTAACAGTAACCCATACCGTACTGGTGACCCAATAGCCAGAGCTATCGGAAAGAGTTAGTGTGTAATTATAGGTTCCAACTGACAGACCATCTACATTGTGGATCACATCTGACCCATTCCAGGCTTCTGCTAATACGAGACTGTTATTCTGAAGGATTACATAATCAAATGGGTCTTCATCTTCGACCTCCCATACAATCTGGTTCCCAGTGGTCCCCTCAATATATGTGATATCTTCAGCTGAGAGCACCTTGGGAGGTGATCCAGATAGCCAATGATAGTCTAGGTTTCGACTGAGTTCGTAAGCATATGTATCGTAATCTGACAGAAAGAATGGCCCACAAGTCACATGCGGACCTAATCCGAAAACAGGGTTCCAGCTACCCCAGCCATCGTACCCTATCCCTGTTTCATCATTAAAGACATGCATGGGGATTATCTTTGTTGTCAGAACTCTCATTATGTCCAAGTATGATTCTGTGTTGAACTCCATTCTCACACTATAGGATGATAATGCATTTGAAGATACCAAATCTGGCATTTTCAATCCCAAGGGATTTCCATAAATCGCACTCTCGTAAAGGTATGTGAAGGTGAATGCTACATCCTCTGCAGTCAAGGGCATCCCATCAGACCATTTTGCATTAGATTTGATATCGACCGTTATCTGTGTGTGTCCCTCTGGTACTGATTGGTTTGATTGATGAGTTTCAATCAGAGTGTGTTCAGAAAGGTCGGGATACTGAACTTGGTCAGGACCTGTCCTGTACAAACTAGAGTAAAGGTTGGTCAGAATCAATTCTTCGATGTCTGATGGATAATTGAATATGTTGAAAGAGTCGAGATTAGATGCCAGACCTATATCGAAGGTGCCGCCAAATGGACTCCCTGTCTTGTAGTGAACTTTCAAGTTGGTCCAAGGACCAGCAATCCCCCACACTGTATCCTCTATGTATCCAGTAAAAACATCAGTTCGATAAGCCTGATATTCAAAAGGTTCGTACAAAATCAATACTGGAACATTCTCATGGAGGATTGTCTGCATCTTGGTAGAGGCCTCAAAAGCTTCCTCATAGGATGTGCTTTTGATGAATTGCTCGCTCCACAGGTCGAAGGTTTCATTCACGAAGTTTGAAGGGTTCGCGAAAGCAACTGTGGCATATTCCGACCCAAATGAAGACTCCATCCATTCTATACTCATTTCTCTTGAGAAACTACGACTAAAAATTGCCATATCATATGAACCATGATTGTCCAGTCTACTCACTAGATCACCCGTGTTTGTCCAACTACTGTCTGCATCTATATGGAGTGACTCAAGAGCTTCCACACCAATCTGAGCACATTCCATCCCTGCATCAAATCCCATAGGGACCTCTATCACCACCGAAAATGGGTTACCATTAGGTGCTCGACGATATCCTGTACCCTCGTTGATAATGAAGTTGAGGGAGTCAAGTATCTGATTTCCAAGGTCAGACTGATTATTGTAGTATTGCCAAGGAAGGTCATCTTCAGCACACCAGATGCTCGGTTTCGGGACGACAGAATCGTGCTCAAATCCGTGACCATCCAGTATCTCGACTGGCACACGAGTCTTATCAAAGGCATAAGCAAAAGCTCTCCTCAGACCACTGATGTTCAACGGATAATCACGGCAGTTTATCAGGAGTTGAGCGTACATATTCTGTGGGGCGGTGTATATCTCAATATCGGGGTCTGACTCGAAGAGTTCCAGACTATCGGGATTGAGATATCCAATATATGACTGGATATCTCCTGCCTGAAGATCGAAATTCATTAGGTTCGGATCGGTAATCACATCATAAACGACCTTGTCTATATAGGCTCCAGAAATAGGATTCTCTGATTCATTTGATAGAGAATTCGCAGAGTCAGTACTGGATACTATCAGTAAAGTGATTACACAAAATGCTACTATGGTTATCGCTGTTTTTCGTTTCATCTCCGGCCACTAAACAATAGCAAAATAACTACTCATATTTATCTTGTGCGAAGAATGCCTGATATACCAAAAAGCCTTCATCTACTTCATAAAAATGCTAGATGTTCTTGCCCTGGATTAGCCTTCTTATTGATTCAAAAGATCTGAAGAGGTAATTTGTGGCTAGTGGAATATCAGAGGATGTTGGAGAGAGTCCTTATGGTAAACACTATGGTCGAACTTTTATGGACACTTCAATGACAGGTATCAACACTTTCGAGATGACAAAGATGGTTGAAGATTCGAGAATTTCAGGTTTCTATAAGCTCTCAAGAGAGGAAAGGGTCAAGAAGCTAAAAGAAGTGACTGGACTTTCTGATGAGGACTTGGGTCCACTGATAAACCCGGGAGAGGTGGACTTGGGTGTTCTTGACCACATGATCGAGAATGTTATTGGTTCAATGACACTCCCTCTAGGAATCGCCACTAATTTCCTCATCAATGAAAAAGACTACCTCATTCCGATGGCAATAGAAGAACCATCAGTCGTGGCTGCAGCGAGTAATGCTGCGAGAATGGCAAGGGAGCATGGTGGCTTCACTGCTACCGATACAGGACCAAACATGATTGGACAAATTCAAGTTGTTGATGTTCTACAACCTGAGGCAGCGAAAACAAAAATCATGGAACAAAAAGATGAACTTCTGGCTTTTGCCAATGAGCAGGATCCAATCCTTGTCCGTTTTGGTGGAGGAGCGAAGGACATTCGTGTACGAATTATTGATTCAAAAGCAGGAATAATGCTGATTGCTGAGTTAATTGTTGATACTCGGGATGCCATGGGAGCGAATGCTGTGAATACAATGGCTGAGGCTCTTGCGCCACGAATTGAGAAAATTACCGGTGGCAGGGTCATTCTGAGAATCCTCTCCAATCTTGCGGAATTCAGACTTGTTCGTGTCCGTGCAACCTTTGACAAGGAGATGTTAGGTGGTGAGGAGGTTGTCAATGATATTATTGCAGCGTGGGCATTTGCGGAAGCAGACCCCTATCGATGTTCTACGCATAATAAGGGAATAATGAACGGTATTGATTCCGTGGTCATAGCCACTGGAAACGATTTTAGAGCAATCGAAGCAGGAGCCCATAGCTACGCCGCAATGGATGGGTACAGCTCTCTCACAAAATATGAGAGAACACCTGAAGGTCATCTCTTAGGCAGTATTGAGATTCCAATGGCGGTTGGTCTTGTAGGAGGCGCAACGAAAGTCCATCCTGTAGCACGCGCAAGTGTGAAGATACTGGGAGTTGAAACTGCTACAGAATTGGGGCATGTAATTGCTAGTGTTGGACTTGCTCAGAACTTGGCAGCTCTCAGAGCATTGGCATCAGAAGGAATCCAAAAGGGACACATGGCGTTACATGCCAGAAATGTTGCAGCGACAGCAGGTGCACGAGGGAACCAAGTAGACATTGTGGCAGAGCGTTTGGTCATGGAGAAAAATATCAAGGTTGAGCGAGCCAAGGAGATTCTGAAAGAGCTGGAGTAAGATGTGAAAGTCGGGAACAAAAAGGGGGTTCCCGATCTTTGGTTCAATCTATAGATTCAGACAGGTAACCAGCGGGGCCTGTTTTCGTACCTGTTTCTTCAAACTTGTCCTCCAATAGACACCTTCTTGAATATGCTATCTTCAAATTTCACATAAAAGGTTCTCGAAGTTCATAGTTAAATTCATGAAATCGATTTCATCTTTCGATAAATCGAGATGTCTACATCAGAGTAACATATTTGTGTAGCACAATCATCCTAGATAACACCTGTTCGGGCTCAGAGAAGGTTCTGTATGAGCCTCATCTAGATAGGTCGGGATAGTATGGTAGATGAATGCACACAATGGGAAAGTATAGCAGAAGAGTTCCTCGAAGCTGAGAAGTACTATCAAGCTGCCAACCAGTTCAAGAATGCTGCGAGTTGCTATCTCGACAGAGTTTTGGAGATGACGAAGAAAGCTGCGGAATTCTATCACATGCATGCTGAAGAGAGTGTTGGAAAAGACGATCACAGGGCTGCAGCTACATCATACCTTGAAGCAGCGACACAATATCGACAGGTAAGTGATTTTTCCACCGCTTTGACACTCTATGAAAATGCAGCCAAGGAAGCTCTTCTAGAGAGAATGACAGAAACCGCAGCACAAGCATATCTGTGGGCAGCGTACTCCTGTCACAGGACTGGAAATACCGAGTATTTCTTGACATGTGCGGAGAATATGGGCAATCTGTATGATAAGGCTGCTGACAAAGCTATTGACGATGGGAATGCAGAGAGAGCTGTAATCAATCTCTCCCTTGCTGCAATGGGTTTCGCTACCATCGAGAAGATGCAGAAGGCAAAAGATCGAATTGAAAAAGCAAAGAGGATTATCTCAAAAACTAGATGGGAGTGGTTGGAAACTCTTCTTTCCTTCAGTAGAGCGCTCGCTGAGAACGATCTTGATGAAGCAGATGATATGTTGAAGACATTCAAGGAAGAGGAAGCTATCGAACAAGTGATGAGTGCATGTCTAAATATTAGAGCGGAAATTGAGAAGAAGAAAAGAAGATAGTAATTCTCATCCTACTCGTACCATTGAAGTCTTGATAACTTCTTGACCTGATCTACCATCTACAGCTTTTATTGTGACTAGTTCTTCGCCTTGACCTACAGCTCTAACAAAAAGCTGGTATCTCACATTCTCTCCACTGCCAAGGAAGTTGATCAGTTTTTGTTCATTTCCTAGAGAGATTTCGAGTCCATCGGATAGCTCAACGGTTACATTGATATTCTCAGCGGGCCCATCTCCTTCATTAAGCACTGTGACTTCAAGTACTGCCTCTTCACCTAGATTGCAGGAAACTCGTTCTGGTTTGACATCCAATGCGATGTCAGAAGGTGCACGCGCAATCTCAAACTCAATCTTATTGCTATGCTTATTCACAAGAACTCTATCACCCTCAAGTGTCACTGTAAATGGGCCTATACTACCAGAACCACTCAAGACTGGTTTGAATTCAACCAACCAAGACTCTTGTTTTGCGGCATTCTGCGAGTACTCAGGTTCCTTTGTTACAATCACGCTATTTGAGAGTGCGAGCCGATGGTCCACGATTCGTACCTCTGCAGGACATTTGTAGCGTATTTCGAGTTCAAATGGTTCCTTGACTTTTACACTGTCTTGCGGTGCTCCAGCCCATTCAAGAGCTACTTCAGTATCAATTGCTAATCGTGTCGACTCAATTACAAAAGTGACAAGAGATTGCTCGTTTTCATTTGGTTTGACTCGTTTGGCTACATCTTCAAATGTGTCCTTGCGGATATCCACACCTTCACAGAGAATTCTGACACTCATTTCCGCAAGAGAATAGATTGCATCTTTCTTGGTCGAAACCTCTTTCAGACGCTTCTCAGCTTTTCGCATTAGATTTGTGGCTGTGTCAAAATTACGTGCAGCAAGATAACCAATAATTGCGATACCAAGAGCTCTGTTAGCATCCCTCACCCTTTTCTCTCTGTATAAATGATCAGAAGATTCAGAATAGAGACCTCCAGCTTCGTCATATCGACCTTCAAGTAGAAGACACGCTGCACCAGCAGTCTTCATCTCAGCACATCTGAAGTGGTCATCATTCTGCAGAGCATAGATTGCCGCTTCTCGGAAATACTTGACTGCAAAATCAGTCTGCTCCACTTCTAAGAATCGACGCGCGGCTTTCTCATACTCGATACTAGCATAATCCGGATATCCTTCCTCAATTTCAATCAGGGCTTTCTCAATGTGTTTCTTTGCCTTCTTGACTGGATCAGATTTTAAGAAGTTGAACATGTCAATATGCCTCTATTCTGAAGTCTGATTACTACGGGTCCGCTATATCGCTTTCGGCGAAGGTGATGATAAGGAGTCCGATTCTGAAACTCCATGTGGAAACAGTTTTGACAATGAGGTATTTTAAACATAGGTGTCTTGCTGGAGGAAATAGCCTTTGAGTGAAAGACTTCCCTATTGGACAGATCCATACAGGAGCTCATTCTCTGTATTCATTGAAGATGTAATAGAAATTAGAGATAGATATCATATTCGTCTTAGAGAAGACATTATCAGACCAGCTGGAGGAGGCCAAGCTGGGGATAGAGGTGTTTTATCTGTTGGAAACCAAAGAGTCACTATTCTTGATACTATTACTGAATCAGGAGAAGTGATGCTAGTCACGGAAGAACCACTCTCTGAAAATACTAAGGCACAGCTAGATATTGATATCGAGTGGCGAACATCCATGATGAGGAATCATACCTCAGAACACATTTTCGTTTCTATCTTGAAGAAGAAATATCCACAACTTGAAGTCGGAAACATTTGGATTGATGGATTGCACGGAAATGTTGAACTC
>JAEOUL010000100.1 GCA_016839345.1 Candidatus Thorarchaeota archaeon
TGACAGGAGACATGGCTGCAAGCAAACTGGAGCTGAGTGATCTCTACGAAGTGGTTGTTCGAGGCAAAGATGGCTTCGTGGTTCTATCTCATGCAGGTGAGTTCTTGCTAATGGGCTCAGCCAAGGACCTGACATCGATGGGACTTGCGGTGACCCAGATGAGAAAGTATGCCAAAGAGGTGGGAGAGCTTCTCGGTCAGTAACAGGTATGTGAATTCTGTATATACTAGGTACCCATAATACAGGTCATCATTAAGAATTATTTGAGAGCACATACCGGATGTTACTATATTGAAGGGCATAATCGTTTTTGACGAAGCAGGAATCCGTCAGGCTTCAGTAGGTCTTGAGGATATTAAGGTCAATCAGGAACTGTTTGGCTCTTTCATGTCTGCAATTCAGTCATATGCCCAAAGGTCAATTGGTAGTGAGATGCGAGGACTCACATACGACAATGTGAGGTTGATGATAGCTCGAGCTGGAGAGAACTTCGTAGTGACCCTACACTCTGTGGATGATCCTGATGCAGATTGGAATCATCGAGCCACTGTTCGAGTCGTTGAGGGAGATGGGTTCAGACTCAATAATCAATATCTCGAGATCTTGACAGAACTCCTTACTGAAGAGAAATTGTCAGTTGATGAGGCCGAAACTCTAGCTCAGATGAAACGAAACAACTCTGCTTAGTCAAGAAGCTAAAAAACATGTAATGGACCATTTTTAGACTCTAATGGGAATTTTTCGAATACCAAGAAGTAATATATCGGTATTATGTTTCTCCATGCCAGTTCGCTGGACGGCCAAGGAGAGGAAGGTCGATTGCACGCATATATGCAAGACACATGAGTCATTGCCACCATATATTATGGTTTGGAATGCATCTTCTCCTTCTGGACGTCATGAGAGGAGGAGCATATGCATATGAACCGGAGACTATTGAGAGTTCAACTGGTTTCTGCTGTTTTTATCACAATAATGCTTGTTGGATTCATACCTCAGGCTGTTTGGGCCGGGGAAATGATTCAGCAAGAAGAACCATTATTCCGAGACCCTTTGGCAAAGTACAAGATAGACCCTATATTCATCTTCTATGATCCATCAAGTACCTTATTGAAAACGATAGCAGAAAATGTTCACGAAGTTCTTGCCTTTCGGCTTGAAGATGTACATGTCGTACCAGTCTGCAACCTGACAACATTGCAGTCATATTTGATAGCAGACCCATGGATTGCCATCTACGCACTCAGTTCGGATTTGAGGAGCGTTCATTTCCATGATAGAAATGTTACATGGGGTGAGTTCTACAATTTATTGGCGAAACATGATACGACTCAACATATCGTTGGAATGGGGAATACACTAAGCTTGCAGAGATTTCTTGCTGAAACAGACACGAATATTCGTACAAGCAAGACGGAACAGGCAGACGGATTACTCCTAGCCTTCTTTGATATGTGGACTATACACGAAGCCATTTCGACAAGAGCTAGTATTAGTAGTGATTATGAGAATGCCGCAGGAGATCTTCGGACAATCGCGCTGAAGATTTATGGTGACAATTTCCAAACTTTCTTTGAGAGAAGTATTGAACCAATCGATCCCGTTGGCGAGATTGATGAAGAGGACTTGCAGAAGAGAACAGATGCAATGTGGGCTGAGCACGCGCCAACAATAGAGCCTGCATTCTATAAAATGAGTAATGAAGGAAATCTTGTCGAGCTAGAAGAGGAAGAACTCCCAGAAGACTTCTCACCTGCAATCAAAATAAGCGCCGCATCTGAAGTTTCGTCCAGTGATTATATTCTTGGTGAGATTCCTTTACTCTCTGCCCTCAGAGGACCTATTGGAGAGATAATCGATGTTCTCTTGAGTGTCTTGGGTGACTCCGGTTCAACTGTAATATCCATACCCACAGACCTTATCGAAACCATCAAAGGTCTCTTCGAAGTTCTTGAACCAATAATAGGAATCGTGAAGGACTTCGATCTTGATTCCCCTCTGAAGTCAATTGTGCAAGCCATAGCGAACGAGTTCCCATTCATGGCTGAGTTCAAGGACTACTTGAACATTATATTGAAAGCTCTCTTCAACTTCAGAGGTGATATTGCTAGTATACTGGAAATAGTTGGAGAACTCATTACAGCACTCTTACCTGATTCTCTCCCGGACTTGGTGAAGGACTTTATCGGACAGATCCTAGGCACCGAAAATGGTCTTTGGGACATAATTAGCCAAGTTGTTTCAGAAGGCAAAGGTGTCTTTGACACTATATTCAGTTTCTTCACGAAGAACACTCTACAAACATTTCTGAACAAGACACTCGCTGCAACACTGGGAATGACCTCTGGTCAGGTGTCAACACTTCTTCCGCGAATCACCAGTTTCGTGGAGTCAACCCTTGACTTTCTCACAGGGAAGGACTTTGTGAAGTTTGTCGAAACTATTGGTACCGACCTTCTAGGTTCTATCCTCTCAGTCACGGGTCTGAGTGATGCTGTCGACAAAGTAATGTCAGTTGTGAAGATGGGCATGTCAGCCTTCAATCTACTCGATGAGTTTGACACCACGTCTTTCCTAGAGTTCGGAGTCGAGATGTTGCAGGAGATTGTTGGTCCATCCAATATCCCGGATGGTGCTGAAGACCTCGCAAAGCAGATGATGGCAGTCATCAAATCATTCCAAGAAGGAGCATTCAGTGATGTCAACGGTTTCAAATCACAAATCTCAGACATCCTTAATTCAGCAACAACTGGGGTCACACAAGCTATCAAGGATGTTGTCCGAGATACAATGACCATGCTCACTGGTTTCTTCAATGGAGCTTTCGACAAGAACCAGCTTCCTGACTTGTTCGAGATTGCTGCAGATTTGATCAATGAAGTCATAGGAGGCGGTGATGCAGCTCAGGTCATTGAAGCTCTCAA
>JAEOUL010000181.1 GCA_016839345.1 Candidatus Thorarchaeota archaeon
GACCGTGAATTGCCACATCAGCTCCAATTTCTTGTGTAATTTCCCAGAGCTGTTTGATGTTTCCTCTCGGGCGTAACTGGGTTCCATGAAGAAGGAGGAGGTTGAACTCATCGAGCTGAATCAGTTCATGAAAATTGTATTGACTGCCGTAGTCCATATTACCAACCACAGTGAAAGAACGAGGTAATGGCGGAAGTGCAGACTTCATGTCTTCTTCTCGTACTAGGTCGCCTGTAATCAAAGCAAGTGTGTAGCTAGTCTTCTCTATATGGTCGTAGAATGCTTCTGGAATTGAATCCCTACGAGATGGGATATGAGCATCCCCAAAGACTAGCACACATTGGCTCATTTGGTTCGTTCCTTGGTGAGGTTATCTAAGATTTTTGTGTAGACTTCCTTCTTAGGGCTTTTTGCCAGCTTCGAGAGGCGTTCAACAATGAGCTCAGGAGTGCTTCTTGCGAGTATACCGAATCTTGGAGTTCTATCTACAATAAGATCCAAGTTTTCATCAAGACCTTTTGCTTCAATACCGTCAATTCTGATTGGAACATCTGTCACCTCTGCAATCTCTCGAGCTAGGTGGCTGCAAATGACAGTTGATGTATTGGGATCGCTTTGCAAAATCTCGATAAGTCCTGCAATCACATTTGCAGCGCTACCTGGTTCAGTGATTGCTTCCACTTCATCAAAGAGAGCTAGTTTTGATTTGTCTGACACTACAATCTCTGCAAATTGCTTCAGTGTTGTTTCGAATGCCCCAGCGCTCACCATTCCTCGGCTCTTGTAGAAGAAATATAGCTCCTCAAAGACTGGGAGGTATGCCTTATCTGCTGGCACGGGAAATCCTGATTGAGCTAATGTTACTATCTGAGCAAGTGTCTGTATTGTGGTGGTCTTTCCACCACTGTTAGCACCTGACAGAAGAGCACAGTTCTCGCCATTCGTGCCTTCGGGCTGAAATGGTGTTGAACCAATTGCATAATCAATCGCTTGAACAGGACCATGTTTACCTTTGATGTGGCTCTCAGTCAAGAAGAGATTAGTGGCTCCCTGTACACCTACTCCTCTATACTCTCGAGAGATTTCAGGAGTCTGCAATTTGTAATCGATAGAGAAGAGTCCTACAGCAAGGAACAGATCAAACTCAAGCAGGGTCTGAACTGCTTGATTCACGACTTCTTTGAGATCATCTAATTCGTTCGCAAACTTCTTTATGAGTCGGAATTGCTTCTCTGCGAATATTCGTCTCAACCTATCTTCAAGGTCGTTGATTTGTGTGACGACCATTTTAACTGGTAGAGAGATCTCTTCACTTATGATGCCAGTTACCCAGTCTGCTTCTCTGACTGTGAGTCCAAGCATTTGTACTAGTTTGTCCTCAGCTTCTTGAAGTGTTGTAGTGAAAGTTTCAACAATCTCAGCAGGAAGCATATTTCTCAATGCACTTCCATCAGCCCCCTCCATATCTGCTGATTGTAGGATACTGATGATTTGTTGTCCTCCAAGTGTGACTTCGCTCTTTGAGATTCGTGATGTTATCTCTTCATTGAGCCAAGCCTCGGTTTCAGCTATAGCAGTTGGGAACACCTTCACAGCATTGCGATACCTATCTAGGTCAGAATCAATCCCCTGAGCCAAATCGCCATTCTCGTCAATGTTTTTCAGAATCTTACCAACTTTTGTGAGACGTTCAAAATCTAAAGCTGATGTAAATGTCAAAACGGATTCATTTGTGGGAATCTTATCGAAGGCTTCAACTATCTGACAAGAAGCATCAATAACACGATAATTGCGTGCATAAAAGCTGACTGTCTTCTCGGGGAGAACATCTTCTATCGACCAGTCCTTTCCTAAAATCTCAACATTATCTAGCATGTCTATTGAATCATCATAGACTCCGAGTGGAGAGATGTAAATCACAAGGTCATATCCCTGAGCATAGTCAGCACCATTTTCACCTTCGGACAAGACATAGACGGGACACCATCTGTCTACACCCTCCTTTACGAGTGTGTCAAAGACCTTTCCATCATTTGTAATTATAACACGGCCTTCTATTCTCCGCGGCTTTATCCTTCGATATAGTCCTCTGACTTGACTCAAAAGGCTCCTAAGCTGCTCACGTTGTTCGGTCTTGAGTCCTCTTGACATTTCTCTAGCATCAGCAAAATACTTCTGTCTCTCAAGAATGACGTCTGTCTTTTCTGGAGGTAATGGAAAATACAGGAAGAGCTTGTCTTTTGCATATGATGTATTTGCATAACCCCTAATGATATCGAGGCTATTTTCGTAGATTTTTCGAATGTCTCCGCTTCGAAGCAACATGTTGGAAGTTACGCCAAATTCGTGTTCAAAAGCTCCCTTGACTAGATTTACTGCTTGTCTGGAGCCAATGCCTGGAACAGCAGCCACTAGGTCTACACGTGAATCTTGGATTACTTTTAGTGCTACAGCCTCACTTCCAAAGTGATCAATCAATGATTGTTTGACCTTCTCACCTACACCAGGAATTTCAGACAGACTCTCTAGGGTCAAAATGTTGTCCCTCGATTGATTGTTTCTTTTGCGATGAGTGATGTTGTCCTTAAAGTCTTGACTCTCCGACTCACTGAGATACAATGTGCGCGCCATGAGACTATACTCCCTATTACAATCAGATATGGTAGAGGGATTGAAGTACTCCTACATTTTCTATCTCTTGAGGGTCAATAGCCCAGTTCAAGGTCAATAATGTTTAGAGGGGTTTCACCACGAATGAATCGGAGGATGTTTTTTGCTGCAAACAGAAACAGTTCACGTTCAACAGGTTCGGAATAAGCCGCCCTATGAGGTGAGATTACTATATTATCGAGCTCGTGGAATGGTATATCAGAAGGCGGAATTGCTGTTCCGCGCCATTCTGAGGGATATCTCCACCACACATCAATTCCTGCACCGTGAATTCGTTTCTCCTTCAGGGCATCGTAGAGTGCCTGTTCATCAATGATTTGAGCACGAGATATGTTCACCAAGATAGAGGTTGGTTTCATCCAAGAGAGAAATTCTCTATCAACGAGACCCACCGACTCTTCTGTAAGAGGTAGGGATAGGATTACAAAGTCTGAGTCTTCGACATGGTGTTTTACTTCACCAATACTAACAATTTGGTCTGCTAAATCCTGTTTGTTTGAAGTTCCACTACGAGTTGCAGCAGTAATTGTGACCTCAAGGGGCTTCAATCTCTTAGCTATATCTGCACCAATGTGACCCAATCCAATGATGAGGGCTTTCTTTCCTCGAATCTCAAGATTATGAACAGGACCACCCCATCTATGGACCCAGTTCCCAGCCCTGAGTTCTCTATCGCTTGGAATTAGGTTCTTGGCGACAGCAAAGAGCAGTGATAATGCAAATTCGGCTACTTCAGCTGAGTTGACATGATTGTTACAGACGATTACATGGCCTCGGTTTCTGACAGCATCAATGTCCACTCTATCTATTCCAGCCCCAAATGTTTGAATCATGCGAAGATTCGATGCTTTCTGAATATACTCACCGGGAACAATAACAGACGCGACTATTTCAGCATCGCCACCAATCTCAAGCATCGACTCCACTGATCGTTCCGACTGAACAACCTCAGCTTGGTCACCAATTATGTCTTTGAATATCTTGACAAGTTCATCGGGATAAGGAACCAGTACCTTCAATCACTCAACTCCAATAAAGTTGTTCCATGGTTTTCCTAGTATTTAGAAAACCATGGTCTTTACTCTAGTAGGACCGTGCAATGTAGACGACCTCTTTTGCTACCTTACCACAGGCAACACAAAGACCTTCGGGTTCTTCGTCGAGATCCATCCGGGTTCCACGAATAACCCCTCGTGTGTTCTTCTCAACCTGTTCAGCACAGGAATATGCATCCATCTCTATTGAGCAGAAAGGCACTCGTGCAATTTTTCCGTGGTCAAGGGCATCATCAATCTCGCCGAATCTCTCAGCATCTACGACGCTTCCTTCTAGCTTTGTTTCTGCAGTTTTGAGAAGATTCTCATCGATCTCCTTTCCAAGTGCAATGACTCTCTTCTTCAGGTCCTTAAGGTCAATGGTTTCTCGTTTCATTGTATCGCGACGAAATACAACGACCTTACTCTGTTTGAGATCACGAGGACCGGCTTCGATTCGTAGGGGAACACCCTTCATCTCCCAGTAGTTGTACTTCCAACCAGGAGTTTCATCGGTCTGATCAAGATAGACCCGAATACCAGCCTTCTGGAGTTTCTTCGTGATGTCTTGGCAGTACTTGAGTATGGCTTCAGCATCCTTGCTCTTGAAGATTGGAACAATCACTACCTGATAGGGAGCTACCTTGAAGGGTAGTCTGAGACCCTTATTGTCTCCATGAATTGAGATCATTGCACCATAGATTCTGGAGATGGCGGGACCATAGCATGTCTGCCATGCATGGACTATTTCATTCTCCTTGTTCAGGAACTTGATGTCGAAAGCCTTAGAGAAGTTGTCTCCAAGATCATGGGTTGAGGGCAGTTGAATCACTTTCCCGTCGGGCATCAGCGCATCTGCTGCATAGGTATTGAACCCTCCAGGAAACTTGTCCCACTGAGTCCTTCGGAATACCATCACTGGCAGGCCGAAGTTGTCAGTACAGACCTCTTTTGTAATCTCTATGTCCTCCAAGACTTGAGCCTTGGCTTCTTCATGTGTTGCGTACACATTGTGGCTCTCAATCCAGAGAAACTCCTTACCCCGTAGGAATGGACGAGTGCTCTTGATCTCCGACCTGAAGATTGACGCGCGTTGGTACCTCTTCAGCGGTAAATCTCGCCAGCTGCGGACCCATAGTGAATACATAGGATAGATTGCGGTTTCACTGGTAGGTCTGAGAGCCAGTCTCTCCTCAAGTTTCTCACCATCGCCAATCTCTGAAATCCAGAATACCTCGGGAGTAAAGCCTTCAACATGTTCGGCCTCTTTCCTGAGGTTTGTTTCCGGAATGACAGTAGGAAATATCATTGGCAAGTGGTCCGTCCTGTGGAAGGCATCTTCCAGAAAGTCAAACATCAGCTCGATACTCATTGTACTCCACGGAGGGAAAGGAGTGAACCCTTTGACACCGTATCTGATATCTGCAAGCTCTGCCACTCGTACAATTTCGGTATACCAGTCAGGAAAGTTGTTCTCCTTGTCTATGTCGAAGATGGCAATTTTAGCATCGTTCTTTTGACTGTTCATGATATTATCCTCTGTCTAAGTTGTGATATATGGTATTGACTAGGACTGAAAAATAGTCTGCTATTGATATTTCGGAACGTGTTCACCTAGCATTAACGTTCACCAACACTTCGTCATCCGGTTTTGTATTTAAAGGATGCCATGAAATCAACGTTTTGTGCGTGATTCGCCAACTTCTCGAATTCGGTCATCTAGCTTGTGCTTCTTTATCAGGGTGACTACACCCTCTGGGACTAATGTTTCCCATTCATCATTGCCCCACCTAATTAAATCGCGAATATGACTAGCGCTGTATTGAGACCTCTCTAAAAGCTTGGTTGAGTCCGTCTTGATACCAGCTTCTTCGAGAAGTCGCTTGACGAGAGGATTGTGACTGTATGCCTTGTCAAAATAAGGAACGAAGGAACTCATATGACTGACCCAGAGCGGATGGATGTTAATGTCTGATAGCGGAACTACAGTGATACGATCTAAGGGGATTTTCTCATCAATCAGTGCTTGCCTAATGAGCATCACTCTCTCACCCCCAGTGAATGGATTATCTGGTGTGTGTGAGTACTGTGAGCTGCCAATGACCATGATTATGTCTTCGTCCTTGGCCAATATTTGCTTGATTGTGTGAATATGTCCCTTGTGGATTGGCTGGAATCGCCCTATGAATAGTGACTTCATCGTGAACGCTCTCTGAGGGGTTTCTGATATAAATAAGGCTTGGGACTCAGTCAAAATTTAAACTGGAGGAGGAAATTCATAACGGGATGAGCAATACTCTGAGTGGGGTACCTCGATGATAGAGATTGATGGCTCATATGGTGAGGGTGGTGGGCAAATCTTGCGTACA
>JAEOUL010000182.1 GCA_016839345.1 Candidatus Thorarchaeota archaeon
CTCATCTGACTTTGCTGCTCTCATCGCATCCATCCCGGAGGGATACCCTCCTGGTGGAGTGTCAGACATTACATTGACATACCAAAGATTCCTAATGATATAAACAGCTACGACACGAATGGGAAGAGTCGGAATGTTTTCCAAAAATAGAACTGAATCACCCGACTGGATTTCGCTTTCATCCTTTCGTGGTTCTCCATGCATGTCCATAATGGTTTCAATATACTCATAGAGGACCTTCTTCGCTCCCTCTCTGAGAATGTCAAGAGAGGTTTCTACGATAATACCTTCATCTTGTATGGGTTCCGCTTTATCGGCCATAGCAGGTCCTCTTTGGCATTCTTGCTGTATAACCTTTGCTCTTTATTGGAAAATCCCTATTCATGAAAATTGATGAAACTGGGATTTAGATTGTGAGGTTTATCTACGAACATCTTCTCTCAACCTATCAGCTGAAAACTCGTGCACTCTGTCCACGACCTCTTCACGAGCGGCCTGATGCTTCTCAAGATACTCCATCATCATCGGGGCAAGGATTTGCTTGCACTCACCACAGAGAATCTCTCCACTGCGACACTTTGCTTCAATATCAGCCAAGTCTTTATCATCAGGCATGAAGATGAACATATAGTACTTGAACACACTACAGATGTCAGGATTGGCACCTAGTTTCCTCTGTTCTTCTACTGTTGTCCTACCACCGGTGAATGCCGCCATGATCTTCTTCTTCGCCATCTTCGGAGTGTCAGTAGTAAAGACCGCAGACATTGGTTCGCTAGAAGACATCTTCCCACCCTCCTTCAGGCCAGGCACGAATGAGCACTGGATGCTTGCGGGTTTGTAGTATCCCATTCTTTCAGCCACATCTCGAGTTATTCTCCAGAAAGGATCCTGATCAATGGCACACGGGATTATGCATGGTGTTGTCTTCTCATACAGCCATGAATGTAGAAATGCAGGAACAGCCTGGATAGCAGGGTGCCAGGTGGACCCGATGTTTGTGCTGCTGTCGAACCCAAATACAGCCTTCACAGTTGAGAAAGTCACCTTCCGTGCGACCTCTACTGCAATCTCATAGAGAAGATCGATGTGTTCGATATCCTGAATGACAAAAGTATTCTCAGGTTCGAATCCTAGTGCCAGAAGGTCTAAGGTATTATCATAAGTGAACTTCCTGACATCATCTAGACTTAGATGAGATTCGAAGAAATACTTCTCATCATTGGTCATCTGGAAGTATAGACGTGTGTCAAACTTGTCCTGCATCCATTTGGTGAAGACCCATGGAACTAAGTGTCCAATATGAGTTATACCACTTGGTCCTCGACCTGTGTAAAGGACAAACTTGTTTCCCTTTTCATATTCATCGAGAATCCAACCGAGGTCTCTGTGAGAGAAAAAGAGCTCTCGCTTTAGGAGCATGTGTTTCTCTTTCGTGATCTTATAGATTCGGTCTCTCAACTCTTGAGTGATCCTTTCAGTTCCAAACTGCTCTATGAGACGATCGTAGTCCACAATTCCCCTTACTTCCCAAGGAGTTACTACAAAGTCGTCTTCCTGCTTTTCACCCATGTGGATGTCCTTCCAACTAATTACTTACAAAGTTTGAATCTGTATTGCAATTAAGGGTGGTGGTGCTTTGTACCAACAGAGGGGATTATATCTATGAGTTGATAAACCGCAAAGATAGGAGAGAAAGATGGCACGAGGTAGAAAGCGATTCAAGAAGGGGCGTCCAAACAAGATACTACGAGTCATTAGACCTTTCAATGAGTTTATGCAGTATGAAGCATCTGGAGGAATCGCTCTATTAGCTTGTGTGATTGGAGCTCTGATAATCTCAAACTCTCCTATTGGTCATTCCTTCCTTTCAATATGGGAAACATATGTTGGAATATCGATTGGTTCATTCAATTTGACAAAACCGCTCGTGTTCTGGATTAACGATCTCCTAATGGCGGTGTTCTTCTTTCTGATTGGTCTAGAAATTAAGCGTGAAGTGCTAATTGGTGAACTCAGTACCCCCAGAGTTGCACTTGCACCAATTATTGCGGCTATCGGAGGAATGCTAATTCCAGGAATTCTGTTTCTCTCTATCAATCCTCTTGGAAGTATAGGATCTCAGGCATGGGCGATCCCCATCGCGACGGATATTGCTGTTGCTCTTGGCTTGCTATCGATTTTTGGTTCAAAAGTTCCAACTTCACTCAAAATCTTTCTTACAACATTAGCAATCACAGATGATATTGGTGGTGTTCTTGTCATAGCACTTTTCTACACAAGTGAGCTTGTTGTCATCCCCCTAGTTGTTGGAGCATTATTGCTATTAATAATGATAGTCATTAATCGATTAGGTATTAGGCAACTTCTTGTATATGCAGTAATTGGAGTCATGGTCTGGCTTCAATTCATATTATCAGGAATTCATCCAACAGTTGCAGGCATCTTAATTGCTCTAACAATACCTGCAACAACGAAGATTGATTATGCAGAATTCATTTCAATCAGCTCAGATTTGGTCAGGAGAATTCAAGATGCATCAGCAGAAGGCATCGATGATATTGACTCCAAAAGGTTTCAAGAAACTTCGGATACCCTAAGAGTGGCTTGTCGGGATGTTGAAGCGCCACTTCAACTTGCAGAGCATGGATTAACAAAATGGGTTGTGTTTGTGATCATACCAATTTTTGCACTGGCAAATGCAGGAATCGTTCTTTTTGAACTCACAATCAATACAATACTCAATCCAGTTTCATTAGGAATTATAGTGGGACTTGTAATTGGAAAGCCAATAGGCATCCTCTCATTCACTTGGATTTCAATTAAACTGGGAATTATTAACCTGCCAGATGGAGTCAATTGGGAAACCATGATTGGAATGGCATTCTTGGGTGGGATTGGGTTTACAATATCGATCTTTATTTCATCTCTTGCTTTGGTAGGAAATGCATTAGTAGGAGCAAAAGGAGCCATTCTACTTGCTTCCTTCATTTCTGGAATTATTGGCATATTGATACTCACAAAAGCGTTGAGAGATTTGGATGAAACTTCAAAGCCATATGCAGTGACTGATAAAGGTCCTCCAAACATCATACATAGTGAAACTGCGGTGGATGTTACAGATAGGACTTAGGCGACAAAGAGCTATAATAAAAAGGATGAATTCACAAAGCAACTATCAATTGCACTTCATATCAAAGGAGAATGCAATATGCGTATTGAAGAATATGAGTTCGAGGAGGAAAAGACACTCAACAATTTAGCTGATTTACTCGTCGAAATTGCAGAACAGATACGAGCAGGAGAACAACTGGAGCTTCCTATGCCCACATTGCAAGAAGGAACAGTAAAGGTACCTCTCGGAGAACCTATTGAAACTGGAATTGAGGTCACAGTTAGGCGTCACTTCATTCATGTAGACTTTGCGCTATCATGGAGAAGAAGAAAGGAGGAGGAGATTTAGGTTATGTCCTCTGAGTTCTTGGATAGATCTACAATTCTTAAAGAACTTGAATCAATTCTAGGTGTTCAAGAAAGAATATCAGAGTATGTTGACAAGCGACTCTGTCTCAAATGTGATGAGGTCTTCGAAGAGGGTTTAGAAGAAAAAAGGAAAGAAGCCTTCAAACAAATTAGAGGATTGATTGACAAATACGCTTTTTCAAAGAAACTACCAAAGAATGAATTGGGGATCATGACCCAATCGATAATTTCACATCTTCTTAATATTCAACACACCTTCCTTAGAGTCTTGGTTCGTATTGATATGCTTCAAGATGAAAAATTCAATGAGATCTTTATGGACTCACTGATTACAATCTCAGGAAGAGTTCATGAAATGATGACTGCACTAAAGCTGATGGTCAGCGAAAAAGCAGTCAATTCAGAAGATGCAGACAACACACTTGAGCTTATAATAAAACTTGAGAGACAGATCGACGAGGACAACATTGTAATTTGTCGTCAGATTTCTGTAGCTACAGGGGGAAACTCAGACTTCCCTTGCTATATGATGAGGAAAATTGTTGCGGACTTGGAACATGTTTCAGACTATGTCAAAGAATGTGCTGAAATTGTTGCGGAGATTTGATATTCATTGATGCAAGAATTACCAACTACCATTCTTGTATTGGTTGCTGGTATTCTTATCATAGGAGTTGCACTTGCAAAGATTGCTGAAAGATATCGAGTTCCACATCCTATTCCCTTGGTGATTGCGGGTCTAATAATGGGAAGAGTTCTGGTCGTTCTAATTCCTACGGAACCACTCGTTCAGATTGCTGGATTCGATTTCATTGCACAGCTCACTCTCGCGACTGTTCTTTTCTATGCTGGGCTAACACTTAATCTTAGAAATCTCAGACTTTCAATTGTTAACGTTATGCTATTAGCGACGATTGGTGTTCTAGCTACATCTCTAATTGGTGGAATCGCAATACAAGCATCAACTACTGCATTAGGAATTGAAATTGGCATCGCGGCATTTCTCATTGGAGCTATATTGTCGCCCACAGATCCTGCAGCACTGTTTGCAGTTCTTGAAACGGGAGGTGTGAGGGTCAAGAGGAAACTCTTCTCTATTCTGGAAGGAGAAGCGGTGCTTAATGATGCCACATCAGTCATCCTAGTGATTCTTGTGTTTGAACCAATAGTAATTGCTTCACTAGCAGATCTACCCGGGGGTGTAAACTGGGGTCTGATTTTTGCAGAGTTTGGAGTAAGTATGGGATTAGGTGTTGTTCTGGGTTACTTTGTAGCTCGAGTAATTGGATGGGCTATTCCAAAAGCTGGTGATGACACAAATATCGCAATTCTCACAGCCACCTCACCATTTTTTGCATATGGAGTTGGTGAGCTGTTTACCTACATTCCGGGCTTCCCAGTGCATCCTGGAGCTCTTGCTGCTGTATTTGCAGGTATATTCATGGCAAATGCCAGAAGGCTTGGACTTGAACCACTTCCACAGCAATCGATGAGAGGAGTTATGAAGAATGTTTCATTCTTTTTTGAAATCGTTATTTTCATCCTACTAGGGTATTCTTTGAGTGTTCCCCTAATAGAAGGGGATCATTCAACAGAAACCATTTCATTCATTTTTGCTAATCCAGGAATTCTAGTTCTGGGTCTAGTTACAGCTGTATTAGTGATATTTGTTGCAAGACCAATCTCGGTTTTTCTAGTAACAGCTGGAGATCGAAATATGGGAATGAGAGACAGATTCTTTCTAAGCTGGGCGGGAGTGAAAGGAGTTGCCAGTGCAGCCCTTGCGGCTATTGCAGTAACTGTGATTATTCAATTTAGTTCTGCACCAACATATGTAGATGCAATAAAGTATGTCGTTCCAACAATCTATGCAATTGTATTTACAGTCTTGATTGTCAGTCTCTTTGTACAAGGACTATCAACAACATTTTTAGCAAATATACTGGGACTTACTGAAAAAGAAGATTTGGCTAAAGAGATTACAGTTCACAGAGATGCAACTCGGCAGGCTCTATTGCACTTGGTTGATCAATATACTGAAGGAAAAATTGAATCAGGAATGTATTCTCGCTTAAAAGCCGAACTGGAAGAAGAAATATTCAATCTGGAAGATGAACTTAGACGTGTTGTTTCAGAGCGACGAGCCAGAATAAAGGAGCTCAAAGTTCGGGAGGAAATCTACAGGAAAAAACTGGAATTCTATGAGCAACAATATGAATCAGATAAGATCCCAGATAGTATTTTTCAAGATCTGAAGAATGAACTCACTGCTGAAATTGAGGAAGTAGTGAACAGAATCAGAATGCAGGAAAAGCGAATGGAATCGGAAGAATAGTGACTACTTTCTTTCAGTATTCAGTAGGACTAGATATCTTTCAAGTGATATTAGAGAAGTTCTTTTAAATTCCATATGAACCTGAATCAACATTGAGAAAGAATATGACTCAGGATAGATTCAACATGCAAGAGAAGTATGTAGACTACAATGAATGTTTGCTAAGTCTTGGTACAAATCCGGAAGGACTCAGCGATGAGGAGGTCATACAGAAACGAGATGAGTTTGGAGAAAACAAACTGACCTTACAAGAAAGAGACAGTCCCCTAGTAATGTTTTTACGACAGTTCAAGTCGCCGCTTGTTTATGTTCTTATCTTAGCTGCTACAATCTCTTTGATTGGCAATCATGTCGAAGACACTATTGTAATTGCAATCATTCTCCTAATCAACTCAATAATTGGATTTGTACAGGAATGGAGGGCAGAGAAAACAATTGAATCAGTCAAGAAACTCATTGAAGAAAAATCAGTTGTCGTCAGAAAAGGAGAAGAGCTTGAAGTCAGATCATCAGAGATTGTCCCAGGAGATTTATTATTACTTCACACAGGAGAGAAAGTTCCTGCTGATGGGAGAGTGGTTTTTGAAAGTAATCTACATGTTGATGAAAGTCTTCTCACTGGCGAAAGTGTGCCAATTAAGAAAGACGTGATATGTCTTGTAGAAAATCCTCACTATTATGAAAAAACGAATCAGGTGTTCGCAGGCTCCTATGTCACTGAAGGAAGAGCCAGAGTTGTTGTTGAGAAAACAGGAGATGACACTGTTCTCGGAGAGATAAACAAAGAGCTCCTCGGAGTAGAGAAAGAAAAAACAACCGTCATGGTACGATTAGAAAGACTGAGTATTTTCTTCATTATTTTGGCAGTCATGTTTCTTTTTACAACTCTCTTTCTGGGATTCTATAGAAACATCCCATCTCAAGTTGGACTCAGTGAGTTCATACTCTTTGCTCTCTCTGCACTAGTTTCAGCAATACCTGAGGGACTCATTGCTGTCATAACGATCGTACTGTCTGTAGGTGTATACAGACTTTCAAGAAAGAAAGTAATCATCCGAAATTTGGGGGTCGTTGAAACCCTTGGGCTTGTCAATGTCATTTGTTCTGACAAAACTGGAACATTGACAAGAAATCAAATGATGGTTCGGAGAATATATACTCCAAATCATTTCTATGAGGTGAGTGGTTCCGGGTTCGATGTCAGAAGTGGCAGCATTTTCAAAGAGGGGTGTGGACCATCAGGTTGTTTACGGTCACAAGAACTTCATGAAGAAAACGATCTCGAAATCCATCCTGATTCTAAGGAACCAATTCAAGGAACTAGGCTCAACGATTTTCCGGACCTGGAAGAACTTCTCTCTTACTTTGCACTTTGCAACGATTCTGATCTATATTCTGCATGTCTTGATGAAGATGATCCAGTTAGGAAATGTACTGGAGAAGAACGTGAATGGCGGATTAGAGGATCACCAACCGAAGCTGCATTATTAGTCAGTTTGGAGAAAGCAGGACTCCACAAGTATGTTCTCGATGAAGCTAGGCCAAGAGTTGCTGAAATACCATTCTCTAGCGACCGGAAGTATATGGCTACTTTGCATACTTCTGGAAGGGGACGCAAGTCCGATGAATCAAATCTTTTGATTGTAAAAGGAGCCCCTGAAAAAATTGAATTGTTCTTATCCGAACCATCAGGAACTGAGAAAATTGTAGGCGAATTTGCATCTCAAGGACTCCGAGTTCTTGCATGCGCTATCAAATATTTACCCCAAGACCATTTGCTGATTTCAGAAGAGGATCTAAAGAGTATGAAGTTTGTAGGCTTTTGCGGAATCAATGATCCCCCAAGAGAAGGAGTAGCAGAATATATCGAGAAGAGTAATAGAGCGGGCATCGATGTATTGATGATAACAGGGGATAATGAATTTACAGCACAAGCTATTGGTAAGGAGGTAGGAATTTTTGATCAAGATCGTGGAGATATCGGATTAAATGGAGATGATATCGATACATTGGATGATGAAGTTCTCAGAGCCACTCTGGAAAAAGGTGCAACAGTTCTTGCGCGAACTACTCCTTTTCATAAATTGAGGGTTGTGAAGGCACTTCAAGAAACTGGGAAAATTGTGAGCATGACAGGAGATGGTGTCAATGACAGTCCAGCACTTCGTCAGGCAAATGTGGGTATAGCGATGGGCATCACAGGCACTGATATAGCAAAAGAAGCAGCTGATGTGGTTCTTCAAGATGAAAGATTTGAAACAGTAGTGGATGGCATCGAAGAAGGACGCAACATCCTGAGTTCATTAAAGAGGGTAGTTTTATTTTTAACCTCCACAAACCTTGCCGAGAGTTTTCTTATACTATCTATACTAATTCTATTCACAGGAAACTATCTTGTCCTTCTATTACCACTCCAGATCTTGTGGGTAAATCTTGTTACAGATGGCATGCTTGACATTGCACTTTCTCTCGAACCGAAAGAAAAGGGAGTATTGGACCAAGGACCGGGATCATTGAAAGAGAGAGTCCTTTCACGTCAGATTCTCACTAGATCTATTTTTTATGGAATAGTAATGGCTGCTATGGTCCTACTTGTATATTACCAGAATTTAGGGTTCATAACGAGTGCACAGACTGAGAACGAGTTGATTGCTGCTCAAAATAAAGTAAGGACAATGATGTTCGTCACATTAATCGTAGTTCAGTGGTTTAGTGTTCAAAACTGTAGGTCACAAACGAAATCGATTCGTGAAATGGGTGTCTTTAGAAATAGGTACATTTTGGGAGTCTATGCTATTGACATCTTTCTGGTTGGAATACTCTTCTTAGTACCCTACCTAAGTGAAATATTCAGGCTAGTTCCCCTTGAAATGTATGAACTCGTTGAA
Organism: Candidatus Thorarchaeota archaeon; assembly: GCA_016839345.1. The sequence goes on from JAEOUL010000182.1 coordinate 8,707, forward strand.
ATTATCCTTTTGGGATTCTTTGTGCTCATTGCGGAGGAAATAAGAAAAGCTGTTGCAGCTAGAATGTCAACCTAGAGTTTTTCATGCATAGAAGAATAAACAACGAGATTTGGTGGTTTAGAAAAAACGATGCAGCTAGTATATTTTATTCTCAATATTGGAATGTTTATACTAGGTCTAGCACTTCTTATCTATGGATCAGATGTCTTCGTTGAATCCGCATCAAAATTAGCACTTCGACTTGGAGTGTCAGAACTTTTCATTGGACTGACGATTGTAGCAATTGGTACATCTTTACCTGAGATTATTTCTAGTATTACTGCGGTAATTACAGGAAAATCACAGCTTGCATTTACAAATATAGCAGGAAGCACTCTGGTAAATCTAACATTA
>JAEOUL010000019.1 GCA_016839345.1 Candidatus Thorarchaeota archaeon
AGGTCGTTGAAACTCTGGATTTCCCTTACCTTTCTGAGTACGGATCTTGGAGTATGTTTCTTGAGTCCTGAACGAACTCCTGCGTTAACCTGAAGAACGAAGGACCTCAAGTCAGAAGCAGTTGGAACCCCGGATATTTTGTGCATTCCAGAAACAAGAGAGGGAACAACAAGAATACTATATGCTTCTCCAATGTGATGGTATCTGTCTACATTTACTACAAAGATTTATTCTAGTAATCCGAGTTCCTCTGATTCTTCATCCAACATCTTCTTGAGTACATCACACCAAGCACAGTGATCTGAAGTGAATAGTAGAATCATATGAATAACTCTCTGAAGTTTTCTCGTAGTTTTGCTATTGTAATATAAAGTCGGAGAAAAAATGAGGGGGGATACATTCAATTTTGCTAGTTCTTCAAATTTCTGTGTAGAAATTTGTCCTCTCATAAATTCTAATAGGTCTCAAAGGTATTAGCCCACATTCGCAATGTTAATATCTCATAGCAAGTGCACCAGCCATACCAAGCATATTCAAGGGCCCGTAGCTCAGCTTGGTAGAGCAGCAGGCTCATAACCTGTCGGTCGGGCGTTCAAATCGCCCCGGGCCCACCACTTCTTACTGACAATATTTCTCGCGGATTTCTTCTATTTCTACTGCAATTTCTTGATAATGTGCAACCAAGTCATGGTTACCAGATTGAATAGCCTGAGATTTTGCTTGATCGAGTAGTGCAAGAAGAGCTGTTGCTTCTTCAACAACCTCAGAACCAAGTTTTTGCTGTTTCTTAGGTTTCTCGTTATACTTTGCAATTGTCTTGGCGAGATTTTGCCTCTCTTTTGCTATTTTCTTATCCATATCCAACTGTATCATTTTGTTCAGTTTGTCTAGAGGATCTTCTTCAGTTTTAGTAATTTGAGTTGATTCCTTCTGTTTAGATGAGAGCCCAAGAGTTCGTTTCAAATCATCTCTAAAGAAGCTGAGTAGGAATCCTATGAATATGACAACGACTCCTGCAAGAAAACCCTCAATGCTGGATAGGATGAAGGCGATGATACTCACAATGATGAGAATTACTAGGAGTACAGTCAATCCTTTCCAAGAAAAGCTAGTAGATTCACTATTCATCGTAATTACACAATCCATTCAATTATGGGATTTGAATAAACTTTGTTAAGGGTTCTGTAAGAGGTCGTATATATCCTTGATAGCCCTAGCCTGATTCCATTTGCTTCCAGATAGTATTCCACCATTGGACAAAAGGACCACTTGGGGAAATAGAGATGCCCGAGTCAATCCCGATTCTGACTGGCATGTCATTCTTCACTTCTTCAATATCAATCTCGATTAGAGCATAGTTCTTATCAATAGAGAAGGGATCTTCGACAATTCTAGCTTGACCCCGTACACTCACTGCAATATCTGGAGCACATATCATTGAAACCATGCATCGTGGGTCACGTTTCAGATTTGCAAGAGTATCATGATATTGGTGGGCAATGAATCGTAGGAGCCGAGAATTAACAGCACGAAGGCTCCCAAAAGGAGCAACACGTGGAGATCCATCAGCATCAATAGTAGCAACAACAGAGCTTGGATTTAGAGTACCTCCTTGCTTTCTCCACGCAGAAAGAGCCTCATCGAGAAGTTCAGGAGAGCGACGCCACCGTTCCTTATTATCTGTCAATAATCATCCACTCCTATGTATTCATGATCCGTTTCGCTATTTCATATCTTCCATAGCTCGAAAACAACGAGATAGGTGCTAATATAGTATCATATCTATATCATTTTGAAGATGAAGTGTTCGGAGGTACATTGTTGAGAATCCGTTAGACTTGCCGCGTCTACCCCCAATTCGTTCTTTCAGGCCTCTTCTTGAGGCCACCCTCTTTTTCTCGCTCAACAAAACGCTTATTGTGCAGATTGTACTTGTTCCAAATCAGATCATATTTCAATAGAAAGGAGAATTAATCATGTCAGATGGATGGGGAAGGACCTGTAGCTGCTGTAGAGCAGAGTCTCCAGATAACATATTCATTTGTGATTTCTGTGGTAAGGAAATATGTACTGAGTGCTACAATATGACGAACGATGCCGATATGATTTGTGAGGAATGCATCAAGGCGCATGGTTTCACTGCTGACGACCTCCAGTTCTGATTCGAGTTTTATATCATAACGGACTTATACTTCAATAGATATTCGGATTCTATTCGAGGAAACCGCCATGCAGTTGTTTTCTGATCCGTTCTCAATGGGAATACTAGCCAGTCTCTTAGCAGGAACTGCGACAGGGTTAGGATCAGTCCCTATCTTCTTCAAAAAAGACTTCACTAGGAGAACCCTTGATCTTATGCTAGGTTTTGCCGCAGGAGTTAGGTTAGCAGCTTCATCATTTAGTCTACTTGTCCCTGCATTTGAAGATCCACAAGTACATACTGCAGGATGGACAGGTGTATTTACCATAGTTGGTTTGGGCTTTATGTTGGGTGCTGGTTTTGTGTACATGACTGACAAAAAGATTCCACATGAACATTTCAAAAAGGGGCCAGAAGGACCATCTTCCAAGTTAGGGAGAGTATGGCTTCTCGTTATTGCAATTACTATCCATAATTTTCCAGAGGGACTTGCTGTAGGTGTGTCATTTGGAGGAAATGAACTGATTACTGGTATGTCTGTTGCGGTGGCAATAGGTCTCCAAAATATACCTGAAGGACTCGCTGTGGCAGCACCATTAGTAAGAGAAGGATATTCTAGAAAATATGCAGCAGGGCTAGCATTGCTGACGGGGTTAGTTGAACCTGTTGGAGGAATAATAGGGGTCACCGTAGTTGTCGTTGCAACTGGACTTTTGCCGTATGGATTATCATTTGCTGCCGGAGCGATGGTATATGTCGTCGGTGATGAAATGGTTCCCGAGAGTCATTCCGGGGGGAATGAACGACTAGCGACCTGGGGATTAATGGTTGGATTCTTCATAATGATGTCCCTTGATAATGTGTTCACATTCTTGCTTCCTGCAGGATAGCAAGGTCCTATCTTTTTGGAACATAGGGATCAAGGACACATGCTGGGCCTGTATAAGTCTCTTCAAGCGTAGATTCCACAATCTTCCCGGTAACATCTATTGCAATCATCCCCTCGAGGTGATGGCTCTTTGGGTATTGCGAAAAACCATCCTCATCGAAAGTGTATCTAAAGGTGACTCGAGTCCCGTTGTCTTCCAGGCTCTCAGGCTCGTCCAAAAAGAGGTCTTCAAATTCACAATAGGGTCGTAATGGATCACCCCAACCTGTCTCTGAGTGGATGAAATCAAGTATGATTCTTCTGATGTCCGATTCGTCCATTCTGATCTTCACTATCCTCAAATTGGAAGCTATCTTCATTCAATTGCGAAGATGCCTTCCAAGATAGGTGTTGTTAGAATGCATTCTTGATCGGAGTTAAAGGAAACTAGAACACGAGCATATACGCCGACCGCGATGTTGAATGAAGTATACAGAAGGGTTTCTTTGTTGATACAGTTCAAGGTTAGAGATTCTCCAGCAAGGATAGTGATATTTTCATCAGAAGTGAAGCTAAATGTGTAGAACAAATCAGAAGTCTGATAATATAGACTCATTTTGATTGCTTGAAAATCTGTGATATCCTCGGCCCCAGTATTTGTGATATTTATCATGAGGGCCACATTGAAAGTAATAGGACCACTATGAGGAATCATCCCTGAGATATTACCTGTCGCATTGAGTATCAATAACCCTACAGTGATTGTCTCATAGTCCGTATAGTTTACAGGTGGGTCATCACTAGGTGGGACCGGGTTAAGTAAAGGAGGTGTTGCCGAGGAGATAGTAATGGTGGTAGTACCCCCATCGGGATCAGGAGGTATGAGGAAGAGGATTATTCCCACTGGCAAAATTACAAGTGCTATTATTATTGTACAAATTGCAGTTCTTCGTGTCTGTGTGCTCAATTACATCCCCATGCGGCATCGTTGATTTTATGTATATGAGCTTTAAGATGTGCGAAATTACATGTTCTGACGAAATATGCAAGAGAATAACCTGAGCCTTGATTTGATATAAACAAACAGCAACGTTAAT
>JAEOUL010000020.1 GCA_016839345.1 Candidatus Thorarchaeota archaeon
AAACCGGTTTTGATCATCATGTCAAGCAGCTTGTGAAAAGTCACCTGAATGTTCTCTCCAGTCCTAGCACTTGTTTCCATAAAGAATGCAGGAACATTTAGTTTCTGTTTGAAGTATTCCACAAAATCTAGTCCCTCTTTTGTTGATACTGTATTCTCCATAGAGTCTACATGTCGAAGATCTATCTTGTTTGCGATAATTGCTGTTGGCGGAAGTTCTCCAAGATGTCTATATGCTTCAACGAGCCATTTGGTTGTATCATCAAATGATTCCCTGTCTGTTATCGAATAGACCAGAATGATAGAGCTACATCCATGGTAGTAATGACGCCTTATACTTTCGAAACTTGCTTGTCCAGATAGATCCCAGATTATCAAGCGATGAGTCGCTCCTGCATGATGAACGTATTTCTGAGCAAAATCCACCCCGAGAGTAGCGATATGACTAGCAATAAATCCCTCACCCAAATACTTCCTTCGTATGCTTGTCTTTCCAACAGCAGGATTGCCCACCAAAACAGTTTTCCAAATACCTCCACCATCGGATGTTACACTCATTACGCCATATCACCGGATTGTTTGAATCATTCTACATACGGTCTGTTCCTAATAAGGAATACCAAACTCGAATCTTCTGGATTTAATCCTCATCTTTTCATCCCTCAGATATTGGAAAGTAATTGAGTCAGAGAGAAAGAGAAGATGAGAGGAATGAAGCTGAAGATGTCTATGAAATTGTTGGTAAGGTTAAACCACTTCACACCTGAACTTGGACCAAATAGGTCATCTTTGACTTCGTTAACTTTTACTCCCTTTGCCACTGAGCTCTATGTGGACTTGGCAAAATCTGAAGTCTGAAGTACTTCACTATGGCACCGGGTTTCATTGATCCGTGATGCGAAATGAGAGTACGCAAATTGAAATAAATGAACAAATTAAAACAACATATCATGACAAGGATGAATCCTATGGTTGATGTATTTTTAAGCAAAGCCAAAAAGTGGCAGGAAGAATTTGAGAAACTGAGAATGATCGTTCTTAACTGTGGGCTGACCGAGGAGTTCAAGTGGGGTAAACCTTGTTACACGTTTGAGAAAAGTAACATAGTTTTGATACATGGATTCAAAGAATACTGTGCGTTTCTGTTTTTCAAAGGTGCATTGTTAAAAGATGCCAAGGGCATTCTAATCTCACAAACGGAGAATACACAGGCGACGCGCCAGATTCGGTTCACCAATGTTCGAGAGATAGTTAAGATGGAAACTATCTTGAAAGCCTATATTCATGAAGCCATTGAAGTGGAAAAAGCAGGTTTGAAATTCGATTTCAAAAAGACTAAAGAATACTCAATTCCTGAAGAATTTCAAAGCAAATTGAATGAAATCCCTGCCTTGAAAAATGCGTTTGATGCATTAACGCCGGGACGGCAAAGAGCATACATTCTTTATTTTTCAGCACCCAAACAATCGAAAACTCGTGAGTCAAGGGTTGAAAAATATGTGCAGCAAATTCTCAATGGAAAGGGATTGAATGATTAGTAGATTTTTCTGTTAATATTTTTCATTTTTCTATACTTAATGAAGTCCAGGATTTATGAATTAATGAAGACATGGTTCCTTTTTAATATATGAGAGGAGTGTAATCCTCACTTTCTAATATCCATCTCAAGAGTTGTATATGTGTTCAGCATGAGTCAAGGGGATATATCAGAGAAGGTTGGGCTCCCTCCAGGAACTCTCGTACATACAGGGAAAGCTCGAACAGAAGAGGTCACTATCAAAGTGATGGAATTCTCAGATGAAGAGATGCGAGAGTACTATGCTGATTCACTCGATGACTGCGAGCCATCAAAGGACCCCTCTGCAATCAAGTGGGTACATGTTATTGGGGTTCATGATACCAACATTGTTGAAACTATATCGAACTACTACGATCTTCATCCACTCATCATGGAGGATATTCCTAGTGTTGGACAGCGTCCGAAGTTTGAGGCAATGCCTCGAAGTATCTATGTCGTACTCAGGGAATATGAGTTCCAGGAGAAGGAACATCGACTGCACTCAGAACAGGTGTCCGTAGTTTTTGGGAAGAACTTTGTGCTCTCTTTCCAGGAATCTGCAGAGGACCTCTTTGAACAGATTCGCACTAGGATTCGACGTAAGGGCAGTCGTATTCGTTCTAGTGGTTCAGATTATCTGACATATGCAATCCTTGATCTATTGGTTGACCGGTACTTCATCGTCTTGGAAAAAATAGGAGATTTGATTGAGGATCTAGAAGATGAACTCATCGAGCGTGCCACTCCTGAAATGTTGAACCGCATCTACAAGATCAAGAGAGACCTTCTCTCGTTTAGACGACATATCTGGCCTCTTCGTGAGGTTGTCCTCAAGTTGCAGAGAGACGCTCCAACCTTTGTTACAGAGGACACCAAGGTCTTTCTTAGAGACCTATACGACCATGTGATTCGCGTGACTGATCACGTTGAGACCTATCGTGAGTCCATAACAGGAATGCTCGACATCTATCTCTCTAGTGTGAGCAATAAGATGAACGCGGTCATGAAGGTCCTCACAGTTGTTTCAACAATCTTCATTCCACTCACTCTCATGGCTAGTGTGTATGGAATGAATTGGCCATATATGCCTGAATTCGTGTTCATGGGAATTTGGGGATATCCGATCTTCATCTGCGCTATGATTGCAGTCACAGTAATTCTGATAGGATATTTCAGGAGAATTGAATGGATCTAAGTAATCAAGACGACCATGATGACACCCAGTACGGTCAGCAAGACTCCCAGTATTGACTTGAACGTAAATTTCTCTTTCAGAAAGATGATTGAGATGGGCAGTGCAATCAACGGAGATACAGACCCCAGTACTGAAGCAACTGACGCCCCAATCAGTTTGACTGCCATGGTGTAGAGGAGAGAACCTCCTGCCATACCAAATATGGCTGCGACGAGAACTATCTTTGTGGCTCTCCTGGTTGGCTTGGCCATCCCTTGACGAATCGAAACCAGATAGACAGGTGCGATGACTCCTGCTCCGAAAATCATTCGAACAAAGTTTGCGTCAATCGGATCAACCTCGGCCACTCCAATCTGAAGGAGAACACTCCCGACAGACCAACATAGTGCTGTGAAGAGAGCTAGTGTGAATCCCACCTTATCGAAATTACTCGGTATCTCGGCTTCTTTTGCAGCAGATGCCTGTGCTCTGGTTATTAGCATGACCCCTGCAACAGCAAGAATGATGCCGCTGAAACGTGTGAAGAGGATGGTTTCATCTACCACGAATATCGCAATGATATAGGTTAAGATGGGGTATGTAGTCGCTATTGGATATGCATAGGAGACCCCTATCCTCTCTTGAGCAGTCAGGAATGAAATATCTCCAATTACAAGACCAATCGTAACTGAAGCAGCAAGGAAGATGATTGCATTGAGGGGCATGAAGAATGGAGTGGTCCTGAATGGCAACATGACTAGGACTGACATGACAACTAAAGACATCCAAGTCTTCAAGGTGGATATTGCCAGAGGTGTGGCTTCATCACTCTGAGATTTGTATACATTAGTTGACATTGCCCAGAGAAATGCGGCAAGAAGCCCAATCGCACTTCCAATGAGAAGATCAGTTGATAGTTGCATTCGGACCATGAGACAACCTGACAGTAACTAAAGTGTTGCTGAGGCGGCATATCTAAGCATAGATTTCTCCAGATTCCATAGCTCTGATGAATTCCTCCTTCCTATCTGCAGGCGCGCAATTTAGAATACACCCAAAATTGGGGCACTGTGAACATCCCCAATGACGGAGCGTGACCATGAATGAAACTATCATGACAAGTTGGAAGAGCACAAACTCCCAGCGGTCAAGAAAATACAAAATTGGGAATAGTAGAAAGAACGATGTGAATCCTAAAAATGTTCCTTGACCAGCTCGACTGATGTGACCTGGTTTAAATTTGAACAGCTTTGGACTTCCCCAATTTCCCAGACAATAGAACCGATTCTCATTACCACGCTCTTTACCTGAGTGCTCGTAGCATGGACAGTGCCTACAGAGGACATACCACTCGATCCCTCCTGCAAAGAATATCATGCTGATTAGAAGGTATACAGGAAACATCAGCATACCTTCAGTCAAGACAAATGAACTAAACCCTAGAAAGGAGCCGATATCAAAGCTCCATCCAAAGTAAATGACACTGGAGCTGGTCATTCCTGCAAATGCAATCACAAAAGGTGCAAAACCTAAGACAGCAAACCACCTTGCATCATGAAAATGATATCGAGCGACAATTCCATGATAGATTTTCTGTTTCTCCTCACTCATCTTGATTCCTCCTCCTTGATTATTGGTTGATCTTTGAAGTAACCCATGAAGAGCAAAAAGACAACTATACCTGTTCCAATGATATCAATCACTGCAAAAGGAAGAAGGAAGAATGCCGCAACAAATGTAACTCCGGATATGAAGATTGCTAACCAGAAGCCCTTTGCCTTGTTTTGAAGAATCCAATATCCAGAAGCCAGTCGAAAACTTGTGAAGAACCAAAAGATTGGAATGAACCAAAAGGGCTCGTTTTCAAGAAGTGCTGCAATTTCTGGATTTGCAAGTGGTACAATGAGATACCAATTCGGTATCAAATTAAGTGCAATCAGAGGAATGCAAAAGCTATCAACAAACTCAACTGAGGCATAAATCATCTGAGCCAATGCACCATAATAGAGCGGTTTGTTGTTTCTAACTTCTGGACTGATCCTCATCTTGCGTTTCCACCGAGCTCCTAGCTTATCGTATCATATAAACGAGTGCGGTGATATACACATAATATAGGGAAAAATCTTTACAACGAATCAAAGAATTAAAAGATCATTTGCTTTCATCTATGGTATAGTAATGAACACAGGAATCATCACCCAGCATTCGACTTGAGGTTTTCCTGTGCTTGATTCTAGAATTAAACCCCCTACTGATGTAGGGATCTGAGATGCAGTGGAATTTGCTACCATAGTCCTCACA
>JAEOUL010000183.1 GCA_016839345.1 Candidatus Thorarchaeota archaeon
TACTGACATGCTCGACAGTGAATACAACGTGCGTTGATTCTGCGCAGCTCTTCTAGATTTGTCATCTCAATCCATCCTCCATGTATCATTAGCATATTTAGTGGTTATGTTCTGTAACATATTTCGCACCTTGGTTTCATTCCTTTATCGGATTGGGAAGATCCGTTACGCTTTCCCATGGGATTGCGAGACGACCTGGGTGCATTATCAAGTTCGGGTCCAAGACCTTTCGGAATTTGACCAGCATCTTGTAGTATTCCTTAGCTTGGCTAAAGGTCTGTGGTGAGTGGACGAATGGGTCAGGCCGATAGTTGAGCCAGCCCTTCTTCAGGAAGCTCTTTGTGGTTTCTAGGTTGAACTCCCGTATCTTCTCCGTGATGCCTGGCTCTGTCCAATCAAAACATAGGATTGGCATGACGATTGCCTGCCTGGCATGATCGATGGATGCAACCCACATGGTTTCAGGGAACCCATAATCAGCCATTGCAGCACAGTACTCCTCCATCATCTTGCTGCTCTCAAGCCAAGGACAGTACCAAGTGATGAACAAGAAGCCAGCTTCCCATAGAGAATAAGGAATAGCAATCTTGTTTGGCTTTTTAAGTCTGGATGCGACCTGTTTGGGATGCAGGTCTTGTTTTGGAGTTACTCGCTTCTCTCGGACCTCATAGTCCTTGTAGATTCTATCAATGCCATTCAGAGTTTCATCCAACTCCTCCTTGCTCCAAGCCCAGCATTCGTAGTTCATCCACTTTTTGTCAACGCCAATGTTCTTGTAAAACTCATAGTCAATAGGGACATTCTCCTTAGGCCAGCGGGTCATAACTAGTTCGTAGTTGCCACCCTGAACCATCACCGTGCGCTCACCAATGCCCATCTCGTGCTTGGAAATTTCCCAAGCTGGTTTTATGATATCATCCCATGTTTCGCCACCATAAGCCACAACAGTCTTGTAGTGCGGATGTGGAACCATTTTGATAGCACATTTTGTGATGATTCCCATTGAACCCTGAGAGCCTAGAAACAGACCATCTGGATTAGGTCCTACGCCCCATCGATAGAATGGCTTCGCACCAGGAAGGGCCCATGAACCTGTGTGGAATATCTCACCGGTTGGCAGGACTATCTCCATGCCCATTATCATATCTGCCTGGGGACCGTATACACCAGTAACGAGCGAGAACCCACGTTCAATAGCATCACCCAGCACAGTTGCTGCAGGTGGCGCACCATCGGGAATTGGGGGAGCCCAATCGGGATATTTAGTTTTGAAAATTCTCCATGCGTCTCCAGACCGGACACCCGGCTCTACAACCATGACTCTGTTCTCTGTATCTACTTCCATTTTGTCCATTCGAGTCATGTCCATGTAGATTCCGCCAGGCTCAATTGCTGGCAACGCAAAGCCTCCACTGAGGCCTCCGGCTGCAGGAGTCACTGGACTGAGGTTCTCGTTCGCAACAATGAGGATTTTTGATACCTCCTCAGCGTTTGCAGGTCTTACAATGACCTCTGGAACGACAGCCTCTAGACCCATAATTCCTCGAGCCATATAGCTGTGACGAAGTGGCTCACTAGTGGTAACGTACTGCTCACCACAAATTGCTGTGAGTTTCTTGACCACATCGTCGGTGACCTTGTTGTATTCTGCCAAATGACTAATCCTCCATTCTCAGCCTTTGAGCTGATTCGTGAATTGTCGAAAGCAAGACCTCGCTGGAAAGTTCCATCATAAATAGGATTCGGCTAACGATAGCTTTGGACTAGAAAATAGGAAGCAAGATAAATTAACCTTCAAGAGCACATAATATTGGGAACGCATAAGTGACAGACATGACATACAATGAAAAGATGGGAATTCTTGGATTCGTTTCAGGTCTCGCAATCAGTTTAGTCGCATGGCACATTCTCGGACTTTACGAAGTAACTTTTCTGCAAAGGCTTTTGGGGACTATTTTTGCTTTCGGTATAGGTTTGGTAGGAGTTCCGTTTTCAATTCTCTATCTCGAATACGAGTTCAGAGGTAAGAAAAGTAAACAGGTCACTCCGGGATCGAAAATATTGGACTTGGAAAGTTCTCGTCTTCATGAGTTCAGTTTCAAGGATGTTCAGAATCTAGACAGAATTCAAAGAATCAGTCTAGGAATTAACGAACTGAACACAATCGATCTATCACCTCTGGCTGGTAACACTAACCTGAAGGAATTGATTCTTTATATGAATGAACTAGAATCCATCGACCTCACCCCATTAGCGTCCTGCCCCAATTTAGAATATCTCGACTTGACAGCCAACAAACTTGAATCGATAGATCTCACACCGCTTTCGTCCTGCCTCAAATTAACTGGTCTAAATATTGGAGTAAACAGAATATCACAGCTTGATCTGAGTCCAATATCGGAATGTAAAGATATGGAAGTTCTTAATATAGATGGGATGAATCTCAGAGAGATCGATCTCTCACCTCTAAGAGGCTTCACAAAGTTATGGTTCCTAAAGTTAGATGATAATGAGTTCACTTCTCTCGACATCACACCTCTTTTTGATTGCGTATCTTTGACTGATTTCCAAATAGACAATATACAACTTACAACAACACTTTGTCGAGATATTGAAGAATGGCCAAAAGGTGTGAGGAAACATAAGAGGAAATTTCGCGAGAATTGAGAACAGACTTCTCTAGCTGCGAAATTGTTACGTAAACATAACAAGTTATTACACGCAAAATGATGAGTGCTTTATTAGGTGCGTGGCAGTTTGAAGATTGGAATCCAGATTGAGCCTCAGATGGGCTACAAATATGAAGAGATAGTGACTCTTGCACAGGCTGCAGAGAAAGCTGGCTTTTGCAGTTTCACCGTTTCAGATCACTTCTTTGGCAATATTCAGAGCGTCGAGAAACACGCCTATGATGCATGGACACTTCTTGCGCTATTGACTCCACAGACAGAACGTATTCACCTGGGAACAATAGTTAGCTGCCAATCCTATAGAAATCCAGCACACCTGGCCAAGATTGTGGCAACCTTGGATAACGCATCGAATGGGAGGATAGAATTTGGTATTGGCGCGGGTTGGAAAGAGTCAGAATTCGAGGCATATGGCTACCCATTCCCATCTGCCAAGACAAGAGTCCGCCAGTTGCGAGAAGCTATTCAGATTATCAATCTCCTCTGGACAGAAGAGAGACCGAGCTTTGATGGAGAGTATTATAGCATCAAAGAAACCATGTTCCTACCGAAACCAGTACAGAAGCCCCGTATTCCGATATGGGTCGGAAACATGAAACTCAAAACTCCGATGATGGAGGAGATTATAGCTCGTTATGCCGATGGACTAAATTACGATTCCAATACACCGGAAGATTTCATTGAGAAAAAACATCGAATGAGAGAAGCTTGCGATAGGGTCGGACGTGACTATGATGAACTGAAATGGTCAATGTATCTATCAACATCAGTAATCGGAGTAGACACTAACGATTTTGAAGAGAAGAAGAAGGAACGTTTGAATCAACACTGGCTGTTCGAAGAGATAACTGACGAGTTAAAACCAAAGGTCCTAGAGGTTATGCTAGAAAGGGAGATTTCAGGTACTGTCGATGAAGTTATTGAGAAACTCTCCAAGTATAAGAATGAAATTGACATTCTGATTCTGGGTCTTCCCATGGTTGGTAGCCTTCTGAAGAATGGATTGGATACAATCAAGATACTGAAAGACCAAATAATTCCCAAACTCTGAGATTTGCATAAGGAGAGATATGGAAGTAGTAAGATAAGTTAGTCCTAGCATCAAGGGTGAGATTGGATGGTCAAATGGTGTGAGAAAATGTAGGAAGAGAATTCGAACAACCTGATTTCGACCATTGACACCATGAATATGAGAAAAGATATGAGGAAGTTAATGTTGGACTGGTAAGGAGTAGGAAGGCATGAATGTTAGACATTCGATTGCGTATGCCACAGTTACAATCATCATTCTTTCGACATTGATTGGCGTTGCTACATACCCCCAAGATAACGAAAGAACTCATCAACATGAAAGGATCACAAGGGCTGTTGAGTCGGATCCAATTGATGTAAATTCAAACGAGGAATTAGAGGCGCTTGATCTACCAGGTTCTGGTACAGAGAGTGATCCTTTCAGAATCGAGTTTCTTAACTTCAGCCTCAACAATGAATCAACCAGTTCACGCGCAATTAGGCTCTTCGAAACAGATGCACATATAGTAATTCGAAATTGCACCTTTAGAGGTTGGCTTGAATACGAACTCTCTGGATACCCTATAGTAAAAGGTGGAGGGATTACGATATGGAATGTAAGTAATTGCATCATCGCCAACAACACATTTTCTCAGCTTGCCACTGGAGTATACATGATGGGTGAAAGGAATATCAAGGTGATATCTAACA
>JAEOUL010000184.1 GCA_016839345.1 Candidatus Thorarchaeota archaeon
AAAAACAAGAACTGTTCGGGATTCTGATGGGACTTCTAGAACCGAAACCTACACTGATTATGAGACTGGATATGTTCCTGTTCAGGATGAGATTCATACTGATACAGACGAACCCCTCCTGGCTCGGAAAGGTGCTAGGTTCTATGGGCTTGAGGGTTATCTTGATACCATCAACCTGAGCAAAACAGTTCCTTACGATTTTGAAAAGATCAAGGATCTTGAACCAACAATGTTGAATGCAGAAATCGGACAGAAAGAGTTCGAATTGGCTGCTCATTCACGCGTGGCTGATAGACACAGAGCACAGGCAGCAAGCGGATTAGCCGAGCTCTTTGACTGTAGGACAACCACAAGTGTGAGGGGCACGACCTATCTGCAAGCGCCATTCTCTCTGATTCGCTACAAATTCCAAGGTGACCTATACAAAGCTGCAATTGATGGTCATACTGGAAAAGTTGTGCAGGGTGAAATTCCAATCACAATGGGCCAGCGTGTTCTATGGACTCTAGTGGGTCTTATAGGTATCATTATGGCTGGTGTTGGAGGAGAACTACTCATGATGGGAATGGGAACTGAAGAGATGTTGTTCACAGTTGGTGGAATCGCATCTATAATCCTTGGAATAATACTGACATTCGCTGGTTTCCGAGTTCTGATAATGACCCAGCGAACGAAGAAGGGGTGATATCATGGCAAGATGTGCGTTCTGTGATGCAGATTTTGATACTGGTCCTGGCGACCTTCTGCTTGTCTGCCCGTACTGCGGTACTGCTCAGACAACCGATGGTGCGAAGTTTACTGACCACTATATGATTAGAGTCCACTTTGATCAACATGAGTCTCAGACAACCCTTCTCGATTGGGTTTCAAAACAACTCGGTGCTCCGGAAGACCTACCAGCCAAAGCGAGATTTCTATCAGCTGAGCAAATCTGGTATCCATTTTGGATAACTAGAGTCGATGCTGATACAACTTACCGGGGACTTGGTCGAGATGCTCATTTCCATAATGAGTGGCCTCAAAGGAGAGGTGCTTACAAGAACATTGAATATTTCTGGAAGCCTGAATCAGGTCAGTTTGTCCGAAGACACGAGATAAACATAGCAGCGGTGAAAGATATAGACGAAGATATTCGTCATCATCCTATACCAACTCGTGCAAAGGAGTTCTTCAGTCATGCACATGCTGAGGAGTTCGATGGAAGAGTGCTTCACAGCAATATGACCATAGAACAGGCTAAGAGCATGGCTGAACAGATTGCCAAGGATAAACAGACTCAACTGGTTCTTCAAGAGGTCGATAAGATTGAGACAAGAGAAGACAAACTCGAAGTCGGTGAAACTTTCTTGGTTCATGTTCCAGTCTGGGAACTCCAATATCGTTACGGGAATAGGAAATACAAAGCCTCAGTTTCGGCTCCAACGGGTTACGTGATCGAGAGTAAGTATCCTCGATCAATGGCCTTCAGAGCTGCCGGGATCGGAGTCGGTCTCATCATGCTTTTGATTGGTGCTGGGCTTATTGCGCTTGCATTAGACCTTCTGGGTATAGGAGCAATCCTTCCTGGTGGCGGTTTGATTTCCGGTGGATTACTACTCATCATTGGTCTTGTCTTAATGTACAAAGGAGCCTCTCGCAAAGAGGCTAAAGAGGCAGTGTAGGGAAACCTACACTCCTTTCTTTTTGTTTTAACTGAGCCTACTTAGTGGTGAACTATTCTCAACAGTCTTGAAAGAACCACTGAAGGTATCAAGTAGTGGATACTCTTCTGTCCAGACAGTCAGGCTTGGTGAAAGTAACGATTCAAGAACCAGGAATGCATTATTCCGTGTATCTAGCTCAAGTGGATCTGACTCGAGCGCTGCTTTTACTCCTGCTCTAACAATCCAAGGTCCAAGTATACTGTTGTTACTACTTCTAGCAAAATGGAATATCGTCATATGAGAATTTTCTCTGTTCTTTACTAGATTCTCGTACGCCGAAAATCTCGCGTGATCCGCATAGACCGCAGTCTTCGGGTCGCTGACACTTCTCTTCAAGTGTTCAAAGCTTGAACCTTTTTCAAGCCCCTTTTGAGTTCTCTCAACTCTGAGATAATCAACTCGTGATTCGCCGGGTTGCAAAAGAATCGTGAAATTTTCACCAAGTATTTCAGATGTGCAGAGCCGATATGATGACGCATGAGGCTTTTCAACCAATTCCATCAGACTACGATTGATATATGCATCAATGACAGCTTTGTATGCACCTCGTGTTGGAACTAGTCTTCGACTATCAAGCCGTCCTAGAAGTCCGGTTGACATGAGACGAGCTACCTGATCTAATGAATAATCGTAGTCAAGTAGTTTCCATGTCGATTCAGATGCAGGAATATCAAGTTGAGTAATCCTTTTGGCTACTCTACTAATCTCAGGGTCTGAAACAATCTCCAATGAACTGATTTCAACAGCAGGACTTGAAGGAAGCTGCCCTCCGAGGGGATTGAGATTTCTTTGAGGAAGTTTCGTAGTTTCAATTTCTAATGCAACAGGGCTTACTGATAGAGCTATAGTCTGCAAGACTTCGATAAATTCGGAGGATTCCATAGCCCTTGCATTTATTGATACCGAAAATCTGTACAATTCTCGTCGCATAGCCAGAATTGCGTCTCGGTCCAACCCACACCAAGACTCGGGATGATCAAATATTGAAAGATGATTGTGAGGATTTACCGATGCTAGAATTCCCGCCTTCATTATAGGATACTTCGCAGCCTCTATAGACAATCCGGGTGGACTATAGACAGTCATCTGTTTGTTCGTGGCTGCGGGCTCAAGTTGCATCTGTGTTGTTCCAATATGGCCAATTGCCAAATCCATACCCCCGTCTAGGTGGACCTCAACATTAGAGGGAAAACGTTTGCTAAGTCTATTCTTGGATGTTCTATTCCTCTATAATGAATTACAAAATCCGTGGGGGAGGTGTCCGAAAGTATCCTAAGGCTCGAAAAACATATAGTCCTAACATTTCAGGCCTATTACACTCACAGTGAGAGCATCATGAACGAATCTACGGAACCACATTCTGATCCAGACAGTAAAACTGAGTCTGTATCAGAGCAGAAAAATGACTCCCTCAGAATGATGACAAAAGGTTGGTTATCATCAAATCAAGATTCAGTGATTCTATTCATCACAGCGGTGACAGCTACCCTGCTTTCCAGTATCTACTATATTATTGCAATGCTTGAACTCGGAATGCCCGGTTTTACACTAGATGATTCTTGGATTCATCTACAGTTTGCTCGAACTATCTATGAAGGAACTCCTTGGGAATACTCTCCTGGATATCCAAGTACTGGATCGACAAGTCCACTCTGGTCACTTTTGTTATCGGTTCTTTTCATTTTTTCATCTGACACAATAACACTAGTTTGGGGCGTCTTTCTCATATCAATGGTTTTCTTCATTGCATGTTCCTACCTTGTAGGGCATTTGGTCCGAAACTATACAGAGAGCGTATCTTGGGGAACTGTAGCAATCATTGGTTTTGTTATCATTCCTCGAAATACATGGTTGATGCTATCCGGAATGGAAACCCCTCTTTTCCTCTTTATTCTATTACTTTCCATATGGTTTCTTGATAAGACTGACCTAAAATACGACCTCTTACTTGGGGTAATAGCAGGATTAGCATACCTGTCAAGACCTGAAGGCATAATAGTTGCAATCCTATTGATACCAACTCGGTTTGTTTTGCTTGGATATCAAAAAGGAGTGAGTTACAGACGAATCCAGGCACTATTTCTTTCCGCGGTTATAGCTTTTCTCATTGTTATACCATGGATTCTTCACTGCATGAGTGTAACTGGTTATCCATTGCCTGATACATTCTATGCCAAGGTTCATGCCCCTACAGAATTTGAAAAAAGCGCCTGGGATACATGGTGGCAGTTTTTCATACGAGAAATGCCCTTTCTAACTATTGGAATGGCCGCTGGGGCTTATCTAATTCTAAGAAAAAAACCATATCCTTGGATACTCGCGGTGGCATTGACAATTCTATATAGACTATCGACTCCATATGCCTCTCTCATTAATAATGCCAGATACTTGGTTCCTATATTTGATCTGTTCTTCATAACTGCAATAGTTTTTTCAGCTTGGCTTATACGGCATGCGTTCACAATGATTTTGAAACTAAAAGAGGCAACCGAAACGCGATTTCTAGCAGTTACAGTAGTTACTCTGCTTCTTGTTGTTCCTGTAATCCCATACTACATGGAACAAGCGAACTATTTCTCGAAGTCTGTAAGAACGATCAATGATATGCATGTCAACATTGGAAATTGGATTGCTGATAATACTCCTGAAGATGCCGTCTTTGCGACTCATGATGCTGGTGCGATTCGTTTCATATCTGGACGTAGAATGATTGACATCGCTGGTCTAGTGAGTCCTGATATTATTCATGGTAATATGACTCCTCCTGAAACTCTAAGGTATCTCCATGAACAAGGCTGTAACTACTTTGTCTTCTTTGATGAATTGTTCCAATATTGGCGCATTTACTTGCCTTGGTCTGCAGTTGAACAGTTATACACAGTTCACATTCCTCCGGAAATATACGCAAGTGCTGGTAGGGATACTATGTCTGTATGGCAAATACTATGGGAGTATACATCCTACTGATTTTCTTTTTATGACCTCTTATCTCTTAGACAGGGAGTTCCTTACATGTGACACTATTTGTTCGTAGAGCCCTTTCGGATCATCTACATCCACAAATCCTCCTGTATATGCATCTTCACTCCCACCGCCTTTTCCACCCAGATTTTCAATAGTTTTTGAGATGTAGTGTTGAGCATCGTGAGGTGTAGAGAATGTACGGAAGATGATTTGCGATTTCTGTCCGGGAGCAAAAAGCAGTAAAATTGCAGTTTCTGAAAATATGAATTGGTTGGCAAGGTTTTTGAGAGATTTAGATTCAAAGCCGGGGAGGTATTCATGTCTAAAGAGAATTCCTTCAACGTTTTCTATGTGCGGTCCTTCTAATAGTAAATCATTAAATTTCTCAATCATTTGAGACTTATCTTCAACTGCCATCTTCGCCTTATCCAGTACAGATCCAATTTGTTCCATCTCAAAGGGGTATGAGTTTTTACGAAGTAGAACATTGTTGAATAATTCCTTTGTCAGCGATATTGCTCCATCTCCCGATACAAACTCGATTCTTGTGTTCCCCTCACTATGTCGAATATCCACCACTTTGAAGAATCGTATCTGACCTGTGCTCTCTACATGAATTCCAGAACATGCTGAGCTATCTAATTCTCCTACACTTACAACTCTCAGTTTTTCATGCTTTCCCGCAAGTCCTTCACGGGTTCTAACAGAAGGATCAATTTTGTTAGCATCAACATATTGACTCTCTACTGGTGTGTCGAGACTGATAATTCGTTGAACTTCACTTTCTGCATTGAACACTTCCTCGAATGAAGCAGTTACGCCAACGAGTTCAACATTTCCGTGCAATCCATCAATCCAAATGTTTCCGACTTCAAGTTGTGGATATTTCTTCTTCAAGATAGAAACGAAAATGTGTTCTGAGGTATGATTCCTCATCATGGATGTTCGCCAC
>JAEOUL010000021.1 GCA_016839345.1 Candidatus Thorarchaeota archaeon
TCAGATTGATAATTACTACAGGAGTGTTAATCTTTGTCAATCCTATATCCCACCTGAATGTGTCTGCCAACATCAGGTCCTCATTATAACTATTGCTAGATACATCTGGGATTGCTGTCGGTCGACTATCGAGCAGATCCGATGAGGAGTTTCATGACTGGGACTCTGGCATATCCGCGTCTGTTCAAATCAGTAATCGGTTTTCGAACTTCAATCTTAACGAATTTACCAGCTTCAGGATTCTTGTAGTATTCAAGATAAATCTTGGAAAACTCCTGAAAGGTTGCAGCAGATAGAAGATCGGCTACCACATCGTTTGATATTCGAACATGTGCATCCTGATCGGTCATTGCTCCAGTCTTTAGTGAAATCTCGCCTAGTGGAGCCTTTCCGATCCAGAAACGTTCACCCATTGCCATGAATTCAATATAGAATTCGTCAGTACCTTCAATTCCTGCACCCATACCGGAATCTTTGAACATGTACATGAGCCTATTTTTGATCTCAGAATGGTATGGTATAGTGTGTTTACCAACTGCAGGACTTTCCTCAGCTGCGGTCTCTTCTTCAGCTACTGATTCTTCCACAGCTTCTGGAGCTTCAATGGTTTCTTCTTGTTCGCTCTCGGATTCAACAGTTTCTACTGATTCATCTTCTTCGGTCCCTTCATCACTTTTCTCGTCTTTTTTACGTCGAAAGAATCTTGACATATTTTTGATTCGCTCCTATGAGGAATTAGCATATGGATTCAGATTTGCGCTACTCTTGTGTCCTATGCTCCTCTACAAATCTAACTCAGATATAGAAAAAGGTAGTTCAGCTGTACCCATCACTGTTGCGGATTGTGAGAGGGTGTATCTTGGAGGTCCATTTGTTGTAGTTGAGCTATCAATGGAAGTCCAACAGACACCTTACGTTCACCCCATAACTCCTCAACAAGAAGATCTCGAATAGCGATTCGTATTACTTCTGAGCGATTGGGATATTTGTTCTGATCTATTAGTTCATCGACGCCTTTCACGTAAGATTCAGGCATGCAGATAGTAACGACTCTCATTGTACACCAACTTCATTCAATACAAACACCATAATGAAGGGGTGTCTGATTGGGATGCGTATCACGGTATTACAAGGTTTTCATGGCTTTAGTACGATTTTACCCATCTGCTCGCCCTTTTCGAGGATTTCATGTGCGTCTTTTGCTTTTGATAAGGGAAGGATACGATCTACAGTTGGTCTGATTGTCTGATTCCATACTAGCTTTAGCGCCGTTCGAAGCTCATCTCGACTTCCCATGGTTGATCCCAAAATCTCGAGTTGCTTCCAGAATAGAAGATTCACATTTGTTTCAGCCATAGGTCCGGATGTTGCTCCACAAGTCACTAGTTTTCCCCCTTTTCTCAAACTACGAAGACTACGAGTCCATGTGGCTTGTCCTACAGAATCAAGTACTACATCAACTCCACGCTTCTTTGTAAGTTTGGATATCTCCTGGTGATATTCTGGAGTTTCACTGTGGTTAATGCCAACATCAGCACCAAGAACGTATGCCTTGGTTAATTTTTCATCGGAAGAACTGGTTACAATGACTCTAGCTCCAGCAGCTTTGGCTATTTGTAATCCAGCCAATGCAACGCCACCACCAATCCCAATAATCAAGACATCATCTCCAGGCTTGATTTGAGCTTTTGTTATCAGCATTCTCCAAGCAGTCATAAGTGTCAGAGGGATTGATGCTGCTCCAGCCATGTCAAGACCGCCTTCATTAGGAATTGGAATGATATTCTTTGCATCCACATTCAGATACTCTGCATATCCACCTCTATAATGCTCACCAATTATCCCATATGATGAACAGAGTGATTCCTGCCCCCGTACGCAGAATTCACAGGTGCCACAAGATATGCCCGGATCAACCATTATCTTTTGACCCACTTCAAATTGATCACGAACTTTACTACCTACCTCAGCAATCTCTCCACTGATATCACTACCCAGGATGTGCGGCATCTCAAGCTTTAGACCAGGAAGTCCACCTCGTACGAAGAGATCTAGGTGGTTTAATGCGACATATTTCACATTGACCAAAACTTGGTCTGGATTAACATAAGGTGTATCGATATCCTCGTATGAAAGAACATCTGGACCTCCATGCTCATGAAAAACGGTAGCCTTCATTTATTTCACCAGAACAGTGATTGTACTGCACAAAGTGACATAAAGCCTCGGTTAGGTTCATATTTACACAAGTTTAAGACGGTCGATTTTTAAGACATTATTTAGACGACCCAATAACAGGTGAATCGAATGGCAAAAGGAAAACCCGGACAAGTACGTACAAGTCATATTTTGGTCGAAAAACACAGTCAAGCACTCGCATTGATTAGCAGAATTCGAGATGGCGAGGATTTTGCGAAAATTGCACGAGATTACAGTACATGCCCATCCAAGAAGAAAGGCGGTGACCTTGGTTTCTTTGGTAAGGGGCAGATGGTTCCTGAGTTTGAGAGAGCGGCATTCAACCTAAGTGTTGGTGCGATGACCACAGATCCTGTGAAGACAAAGTTTGGATACCATATTATCAAACGCACAGCTTAGACAAATAACTGAGGGGTAATTCCCTCAGTTAACTGAATTCTTATTTTTCGCAACTCTAACTCGATTCAATAATAGTCCAAGCATGAATACCCAGAAGAAATCAATGATCAGACAATAGATCACCTGGGTTCTTGGAAAGAGCAAGCTCTCAAGAGATATTCTAAATACGAGAAGAAAACCAGAGCCAGCAAGGCCAATTATCGAAAATATGTAATTGATTCGGGGATGGATTGTGTACAATGATTGGACATTCGCACTTGCAAAAAGGACACTTCCAGTAATGAATAAGACAATACTCGCACTAAACAAGCCCATTGTTACAAAGGAAATATCATCGGTTGCAAGAGTAAAAATGCTCAACCAAGTTTGAATTATTAGAGTTATCACTACTAGAGA
Organism: Candidatus Thorarchaeota archaeon; assembly: GCA_016839345.1. The sequence continues at coordinate 2,995 of JAEOUL010000021.1, forward strand.
CAGAGCGATAATATTCACTCGATTCATTTACGAAAAATCATCCCCTAGAAGAAAATATTCTCCAGAGTTGATAAACATACGGAAGAATCCAAAATGAAAGATGGGCGGGATTCAATATCCCGCCTAAATATCTAGATGTTTATTCTGCAGAACCAGAGGTGTCCTTTTCTTTACCAGTTGGGATAATCTCTTTTTCCACAAAACGTGTTTCACAACGAGTGAGAACCTTTGGTAGTGTGGTGTATTCCATCTGGTCATCACTGAGTCTGTGAGGTTGGAATGGACCATGTCTACGAAGATAGTCAGCCATTTCCATGCCTCTCTGTCGACTGATATCAAATGCAACATCATCAAAGAGATCGACAGGACCAACCAGCATTCCATTGGTGACTTGGAAACCAAGCGCAACAACTCGTGGAGGACCATCGAATCTAGTACATCGTGAGTCCTTCAGAGCAACTGGAAGGAGGGGTCCAGCATGTGAACCTCTCATCCAACCTGATACTAGGTGAGGAAGAGTGAATGCTTCTAGAACTTCACCCATAGCTGGCAGACCAGAGTGTGCACGAACAATAGCAACTGGGTCATCTTTACCAACATACTTACCAGCAACAGCATGGAGTTTGTCAGTACTGACCGAGGCTGTCACCATACCATCATTACGGTAAATCTTCTTGATAGTATACCTACCGGTGCTACCGAGAAGTGCAAGGATATCGTACATTTCCTCAGGTGCTTTCATCTCTATGAAGCAGGGAATATCTTTCATAATATCTTGAATTACAAATCTGAATCCATCATGTAGATTCGGATCAATTACCAGCCCTGCAGTATTGAATGGGTCAGCAAATATCTTGAAGAGTGGTAAATTATACGCACCTGGTTCAGTCTTATCTGCCATAAAGACTGCAATTGGTTCAGATTGACGTTCTTCAAAAGTCATTTCTGCTGAACCAGGACCCATTCCTTTAACATTACCACTGAAGGTATCAGAAAGAATGTCTTGACCAGCTGCATAGATTTTTTTCTCTCGGGCAAGTTTGGTGCCTTTGATGAAAGTATCCCAAGCAAGCTTGTGGACTTCTTCACATCCTTCACCCTTGTTGTGAGTCATGATAAGTTCGAGGTCGTCACCAGCATGGGAAACGTGGAAGTCTTTGATGATCTTCCCCTCGACTGCTTTCTTCAACTCCTTCCTGGCAAGTTCTAACAGGAAGTCGGGAACAATTACATGTCCAGCTAGAGATCCAATATCTGCTTTAATCACGCTAATGGTAGTTTCA
>JAEOUL010000185.1 GCA_016839345.1 Candidatus Thorarchaeota archaeon
ATATCCACGAAGACCAAAATCCCGAGTATAATCGTTAAAATTGGGTCAATCATGAAGGTGGTGTAATAGTTACATGCTATTCCACCAATCACAAAGAAGATTGCTATCATAAGTACTGTAATTACTACTTTATCCCTTGTTTGCATTTAGAATCATCTCCCACACATTTGTTGGTTTTTTCTATGACCGTAATTTCACTTCTCCACAAGTGTACCCTTAGGACTCCACAACTACCCTTCACTTCGAGTATTTCAGGTTCGACAAATGTGGCATGTTGCAGTGTACCTAGAGTTCCTTCTATTAAGACGCCGTCATGCACGTCAGTTGAGAGGGTCGAGAGTTTGTGCTTGTCATAGTTGAGTTCAATTGAGAAGCTGCGTTCGAGGTTTTCGTTTTCTTGGAATTTCATCTCTTGATCCTCAAGACAGACATGGATGGAATATGTGATAATCTTTAATTGGCACGAATACGAAAAACTTCGGACGGGTGCGAAATTTTACTATGTCTAGCGATGAGGGAGCCGATAGAATCTCGAAAATCCTGTTCGAGCTTGCCAGCGACCGAAGAGTGAGTATCCTTTTTGAGTTAGAAAAAAAGAACCTCAAAATGCAACAAATAGCCAAAACTCTGGACATGAACGTCACTGAAACTTTTAGACACTTACAAAGACTCAGCGAATCGAAACTTCTTGAGAAGAAAGTTGGTGGCACGTATGCAATAACATCTCTTGGTATCCTGTCAATTGGTCTTCTCAAAAACCTAGATTTTATTCTGGAACATGCGAACTACTTCTTGGAACATGATCTTTCCTGTCTTCCTTATGAGTTTGTCAACAGGCTTGGCGAGCTGTCACATGGAGAATTTTGCGGAGACACATTGGCTACTCTTAATCGAGTCAGAACTATGGTCTATGATGCTGAAGAGTATATCTGGGCTATGGCTGAGCAGAGTGAATCGAGTCATGTTCAAGTAGCAAATGAGAAAGTATCCAAAGGACTACAATTCAGATTCATCATGCAACAGAATCTTGCAAAAACCATTAAAATCACTCCAGAAGTGGAGCACTTGAAAGAAAGAAGGTCTCTAGAAAGAATTTGTGTCACCTTTTTAATCAACGAAAAAGAATCGGTTGTTCACTTTCGCAGACATAGTGGAGAAATGCACTACATCGGTTTCTTTGGAAAAGATGAAAGGTTCCGCAAATGGACACGAGACCTATTCATGTATTACTGGGATAGAGCTGAAAGGTGGTATCCAAGTAGTCAGAGCCGGTAGACGTTACTCTGTGCTTCTGAAAATGCCTATATACGAAAGTCGTGCGGAAATTTCTTGCCAGATGAACTAGTGTGTATGCAATATCAAGGGAGTTTTGCACTGCAACTTGCTTCGATGTGAACACATTTGATTCACTGAGGGTGTGTTCCACGTGACCAGACTTGCCCGTATCAGACAAGAACAATGTTGAGTCCGAGATAAGCAAAATTCTGCATGATGCCTTCGGATGGGCGTTAACCAAAGATCGCGAACTCTTTGAGAGCATATTCGCAAAGGATGATGATTTCTTTACGTTCTTTCCAGACTCTAAGAATACTGTCAGAGGTTGGAGCCAGTTTGAGAAATATCTTGATAGATGGATGGATTCTCGGAATGTAGCTAAGGGTTTCGAGATTCGGGACATGAGAGTTGTAGTTTCAAGGAACGGAGATACTGCATGGTTCTCAGCCGTTGTGGATGATGAAGGAGAATTCAATGGTGAACCTTGGGGAGCAAGAGATGTTCGATGGACAGGTGTTCTTGAACAACGGGGCGGAAGCTGGAGAATATGTCAGCAGCATATGTCGGATGCTAATGATAAGTCATCTCAATAGAGTTCAATCAAGTTAGAGTGTTACCAAATAGAATCTCATTCATCAAATTAAATCTCTAGCAGAAATATGAACTATCTCATCAAATCCTTCAACCTCTCTAAAGTATCTATTGCCATCTCTGGTCCATATTTCCAATCCCACGGTCCAAATCCGCATTCAGGACCCGCAAATGGTGTCCGTTCCAATCCATAAAGGGCAATCGTTTCTTGCAGGTGTTTTTGCATCTCAAAGGCTGGCTGCAAATAGGACTCATAATTCCCTGAGAAGATTTCTTGCCAGCTTGCCTTAACATCAACATCGTCGCCAAATGTGGGACCATCTGTTCTGACAACTGCAGCTCTGACGAACTTGTCATGTTTCTCCAGCCATTCACGCTTGACATAAACCCCAACATGAGCTTCTATCAGGTTCCACTTTGCCTGAAATAGCGTTTCAAATGGTGACCTATGCAGATGGATTCCTCTATAGATGTCAGTTGGAACCTCACTGTATATTCTGTTCCAGCATGAAATCATATGATTTAGATTGTTATCAGAAGCAGTATCTGTGAAGAAATCACCAAGCCCCTCAAAACCAATCGTGGGCTCATCCATCGTAACAATTTCAGTTGTGAGATGTTTTGAATTGATTACTGCACTACTTACATAACCCTTAACGACATCTGATAGGAACTCCATCAGTTTCTCATCATATGTCCTTGGAAAGTCTGCTAGTCTCTGTAGGCTGAGTGATAGTTCTAGCGGGCCTGTGATACATATCTTGAATGATATCCTCTCCACTCCAAGTTCTTCACAGATCTGCTTAGCTCCATCTTGTAACGCAGTGACTTCTGGAAAGATGATTCCCTCACTTGATAGGGGGGCTTTACCTAATGCAATGGCAGCTGCAAGTGTCTGGCTATCTGTCTTTGACATATCATTGATACTGGTACTCTTTTCCAATTCTAATTCTGTGAATCCTTTGGCATGGAGCATCTCTGGAAGCAAGAACTGAGATATCATTCCTCTGCACTGAGCATAGCTAGTCACAGCGTTTTCTGGTCCGAGGGCTCTGGCTTTCTTGATGAAGGTTTCATTGTGTTTGGTGATGAAATACTGTGCATCTTCTGTTTCGAAACCTCCCGAATTGACCTGCAAATCATGAGCTCCTTTTAGATACCTGTTGAGATCTGCGTCTAAAGGAAAGCTGCCAACATCAGTTAGTCTAATTGAACTCATGAATTGCATATCACCAACCTTTCTCTAGTTCTTAGTAAATGATTTGAAAAGGTTTACAATTGATGTATTTTGAATCCTAGACTTTTATTTCCTTATCAATAAACCATCTCATATCGCAAACATCATCACCATCAGACAGGCAATGTTCTCTCTGATATTTACCGCCTTCAACAAGAATCTCCGCTACAGAATAATCGAATGTACACCAGGATCTTCTGAACAAGGTCATTTCTTCCGGTCCAAATTGCTTATAGAAGTCATGAACCACACATGAATAGAAATCCATACAATACACGTCTTCGTCTTTGTAGAGCTCTGCTTTGTATCCCGGTTCGCTATAAGGAAACTTTAACCCATCTTCAAGGCGCTTTCCTAGGAATGAAATCCTGTCCTTTGTCCTTAGTTTTGCCAGCTTCATTCTCAACGGATCGTATATTGGAACTAAGCCTTTCGAATTCATACGGGCTTGCCATATCATATCCCCTACTAGGTTCATGGCGTAGCTAGATTCTATTTTTTCATTTTTCAGAGCTCTGTATATAGCTAGATCAATTAATCCGCCGTACTCATTCATATAGTTACCAATTTTATCAGAGTCAATGAAATATGGCATTAACTCTTGAATATTTGATTCTGCTTGGAGAATTATTCGTTTAATTTCTCCGGGAGTAAAGCGGCCAAATTCCGGAAGTCCATCCCTTCTACACCTTGATATCAATACTTGAGAAACAGTTTTTTTCTTCGCGTTCCGTACCGCTCTTCGAACAAAGGGTTTCGCTAATGACCTTAATCCAATTGACCTCATCTAACGACCTCCAGGACTCGCCTCGCGGCATAGGAGCTTTTAGGATGTGTCATTAAAGCAAAAGTAGTTTGTTTTGACAAAACTAGAGTGTTATCTGAGTAAGCTAATCAAATCTGATTGTTCCTAGAATTTACTCCCTTGATTGCATGCTCAATCAATGCGTAGACTGATTTCAGAGTAATTCTATCAGGATCGCGTCCAACTGGGTAGCCCGCAATGCCTAAGCCTCTTACCTTTGGCTCTCGGAATATAATTTCTAAAGCTGCACCAAGCTGTGAAATACTCGGCCCTCCCTCTACTGGCAGGCCGTGTCCCGGTATTTCTTTGGGATCGAGCACATCAATATCAATATGGACATAGATAATATCTGTAATCTTCCTTAGGCGTTGCATTTGTTGAGTAATTACAGGGCTGAGTTCTCGAATTTCATCCGATGTGATGTACTCGATGTCGCTCGCATCGAGAATCTCCTGCTCAAGAGGATCTATATCACGAAGTCCTACCATTGTGATGCACCTCGTAGGAAGTGCGGCCTCCAGTCCACACTGCATCCTTAATCGTTCTAGACACAAACCTGTCGCGATTGCCACAGGCATTCCAGCAAGAAGTCCGCTGAGAGTCGTGTCAGGTGTGTTGATATCTCCGTGAGCATCCATCCATATCAAGCCGACTCTGAGTGGTTTCGCATTTAGTCCTGATTTCTGGAATCCTGCTAGCATACCCATTAGACCATTGCAGTTTGGAAGTAATCCGATTGTAAACAGTCCGTGTTGCAGTTGTTCCGCCACGATGTCTGAGAGATGGCGAGACGCCAATCCTAGACGATTCCAAGCACCATACTGATTCGCCTCTTCGATGGTGAGATCTGCAGTTCTTGATTCTATTATAACACATCCACTAGTATCAAGAATCTCAGTGAACCCACCTCTCTCAATTGCATCAGGTGCTGGGTTCAGCCATTCAAGTATTATATCACCACTCTGAGTCAGTTTGGCTATTCCCACTTGAAGAGGCATATGATTGACAGCCCTTCCTATCAAGTTCTCTATATTCTGACATTTATTCATCCTTTATAGTTTCGTGAATCACGCACAATATGTATCTCATAAACACTGTAAATTGCCTATTGCATGTATGAGTCATGCTATGCGAGCTGTTGGAGGAGGTCGCCTGTCTATAGATACTTTGCAATTCCCAAGCTATTCTGCCTTCGTTGATCTCTTGGGAAAGAACATCCCTACTTTCTCGCGATACTCTATGTAGGGCTCCCCATATCTTAAGATCAAATCACGCTCTTCAACCACTACCATATAGTAAAATACTGGAAACCAAATGAATGCGAACAGCAATAGGAATGTCCGATTTAGAATCAGAGCTAGAATATGACCCACCCAGACTTCTCCAAGAGATTGAGGATGGCGAATCTTGTTGTATATCCCGCCATACATTTCATGTTCCTTCTTCGGGCGTACAGTTTCTTCTCCTGCTGCTCTCACGCCTATTCCCATGAGGGCAAAAGATGGTATTGCAATGATAATTGCTGCAGCAACTGATATCGAATAGTCCCAAGGCAACTCATTCGGTATTGGAAGAGGTAATGGATAGAATACATAGATTACATACGATATGAAGAAGATACAGAATGGAATGGTTGCGTAGATACGGTATCGCTCACACTTCTCGTAAGCAATCTCTCCGATCTCTTGTTCTAATTTAGCTGGTTGTACACTCTTGAGATAGAAGTATAGACTCGATATCGTGCTCACAAAAAGAAGGAGAAGATTCAGCCACTCAATCAAAAGGTTCACCGGTTGAATTGAGTGACCTATACAATATAAGATAACATGGTTAGAAAATCATCGGGGAATAATTGAGAAGTAGTGAAAACAAACAAAGCAATTGCTTATTTGAAAATTATACATAATCTACTGGGATGTACTGATACATCCTGTCGTCCAAGGTATGGATTCACATGGAGATTAAGAAGAGAAGTGGTTCGACCGAGGTTTTCATGCCCGAGAAGGTTGTCGTCAGCGCTGTGAAGTGTGGTTGTTCGTATGACACCGCACGTGAGATTGCCAGTTCTCTGTCTGCAAGGACAGAGAGTGTTATGGAGAGCTCAGAGGTCCGTGAATATGTACTATCAGAGCTTCGATCAAGAGGCGAAACAGCAGCCGCTGATTCATGGGAGTCTTATGACAAAGAGAAGAAGGGAAGATGAATCCCTGTCAATGCATCTGCACAACCTAAGAGGTAGCACGAGAAAACTAACCAAGCCTACTGCATTTGCCAATCATTAAGTATAGATGATAGACTGTCCTTCAAGAAGACTGAGATGATGTGATATCATGGATGAGAAGTCTATCGATTATGACAAGATTTCCAAGGTCTATGACAATGTACGAGTGGGAGACCCCGAGATGGTTCAACAGATTCTGCAGGGAATCACCCTTAATCAGGAATCGTTAGTTCTCGATGTCGGATGTGGTACTGCGAACAACACCATACTCTTTGCAGAAGTAACCTCTGCGAAAGTGGCTGGATTAGATATCTCATATGGTATGCTCGAAAAGGCTCACCAAAAGACATCAAGAATACCTCTTGTTCAAGCACCTGCAGATTCTCTACCCTACTCCAGTGGGTCCTTTCATTTTGTATATATGACCGAAGTTCTCCATCACCTCCCTGACATAAGCTCTGCAATTGAAGAGATTCACAGAGTCCTCATAGATGAAGGTATACTATGCATTGTCACTCAGTCTCACAAACAAATAGATGGTCGAATGACATCCAGATTCTTTCCTGCCTCTGCTAGTGTGGATAAGGAACGTTACCCCGATATCGATGTGATTGAGGAATACATGGTTTCTGCAGGGTTCAGCAGAGTGATACTGAAAGAATACCAGTACAGACCAACTCAGCTTGGTGAGGACTATCTTACTACAGTTCAGAATAGGGGATATTCTATGCTTCACAAGATTAGCACAGAGGACTATGAAAGAGGCCTCCAAGAATTGCAGAATGCTTTTTCGAGTGGCGAAAAATTGACTTATTCTGCTGGATACTCTTTCGTCTGGGGTTTAAAGTAACTTCATTCAACAACGATTTTGATTGTGCATTCACTCTCAACTTCAAATCGGAACATGACTCTCACAGTAAGTTTTGTGGAACCGGGTCTAAGAGCTTTGAAGAACCATTTCCCTCTCTCTGCATCTCCACCAGTCCACTCTGGTTTCTTCATCTTCTCAATGTGAATGTACTCTGTTTCAGTTCTCTCGTGTGAGATTACCTCATCGTTCTCAATCTCAAACTCAGCATCCTCACCAACAGACCCATGACGATGAAATGCATAATAGACCACTTCATCAACAGACAGTCTCTCAACACTGTCATCACCCTCGCATTTGATTTCTCTGAATTCTTCCTCTGAGGACTCCATTCTCACTCACCAAGTCTCCGTGCAATTGACTTCTTTCCTTTTATACCTCTATAGACGAGAAATGCCACAATAGGTACTATAAGACCTCCTATAGCGATGATAAGAATGGTTGTAAGTTGAATATCCTCACCTATGATTGTTGGCATCCCTTCATACCAATGGACAAAGACCACATCTATGATGTTTGTTCCCAATGTGGTGTATTGGTGTCTGAGATAAGTAAGTGTGCCATTCCTCTTCTCATATCGCATCTCAAGTCGAACCTCAACCGAGCTGCCATCTCCTCCAGTTAGTGTTCCAACACCAATCGTTCCCCATTCATTCTCGTTATCTACCAGTGTGATTCCGGGTGTTGTTGTCACATTATTAATCTCCGTCAGAAAGTCCCAATCACCTATGGGAAAAACAAGATTTGTTAGATCTGATATTATGAGTGCAGAATCATTGTATCGCTTCAAATTGCATTGTGACCAAGGTAGTTGGGTTGACTCGTTTATCAGATTCTCAATTGTATCAAGAGAGCCAATTTCTAGAATCACTTTCTCTCCTGGTTCAATCTCTGCCAGGAATGGAAGCTGTGTTTCCATGAACACCCTGCTGACCGAGTCTGAGTAATATTCTCTCTGAAGGACATAGATGAACTCCTCTCCAACATCTACTCCCCACTCAAATGTGTGATTTGATTGAGCATGAACCGGAACCAACATCGGAGCAAAGAGAAGCGTCATGACTAAAATTAGAGTTGGGAGTCTCGATTTCATCTCAACCAACGTGCATGTGCTTTAATGTAATGAAGGTATTCATCTGTGAAGTTAGAGTATCTCCATAAGGTCTTTGATATGCTCAATGACGATTGTGTCTGATGTAACCTTTTCCTCCTCTTGAGGGTCACACCAAGTCAACAAGACTGGTATCATTTCTGCGCGCGTGGCTGCTACCACATCATATTCAACGATATTCCCAACGTATAGACACCTATGGGGATTTGTTCCCAATGCGGCTGCAGCTTTCACAAGTAGATATGGAGATGGTTTTTTGTATCCTGGGACATTGGTATACTCTATTGCATCGAATAGGTGAAGTATTTCAGAGTCTTCAAGAAGATGAGTAGGGTCTGTGAATCTGTTTGATGCGATTGCTAGTTTAAAACCTCGATTCTTCAATTCTTCAAGACCTTCTTTGCTACCTTCCATGAGTTTATGGTCTGCTATCTCATGAAACCTATCCCATTCTTTTTGATAGTCAAACACTATGTCATCACGATTCTTTACACCAAGAGCTGAAAGTAGTATTCTATCGTACTCAATCCAATGTTCATGTATTGGTTGCCAATGGATATCAACATCATTTTCGATCATATAATTCGTTAGCCACTCATCAGGCTCTTTTAGAGCCTCCCTGATTACTTCATCAGGAAAATCACGATGTTCTCCAACTCCTGCATCAGTCAAGAAATCTCGGGTGAGTCCACACATATCAGAAACTGGACTAAAGAGTGTCCCACCAATATCAAAGATTATTCCTGTGATGTTTTCCAACTTCATGGCTTCAAAATGTCAGACATACAACCACTTGTATCCATCGCAAGTTGCTTTGTCAGATATCTCAACTCTTTTCAATGATTCAACTAGTAGATGAGTGACGAATTATGGACTCAGTCGATGCATCAATCAGAGAAGTTGACAAACATCTAGAAACCCATCCGAATGATGCCTCAGCATGGAACGCCAAGGGTGTCTTTCACGCACAGAAACGTGAGTTTGGAGAAGCAATCAGATGTCTAGACCGTGCTCTTAAACTTCAACCAGACCTCACTCCAGCTCACACAAATCGTGGTCGAGTCCTCCTAGCTCTGGGACCTGAAAAGGCTCGTGATGCACTTCAGTCATTTGAGAAAGCTCTAGATCAAACTCCTGACGACATTGAGATTCTGCGTGATAAAGCTGTAGCACTTCATGCATTGGGAAGAGCTGAAGATGAGCTTGTATCCTATAGAAGGATGAGTGAACTTGTGCCAAATGAATGGGGAGTATGGGTCCGAATCGGTGATATCGAACTGGAACTAGGCAACTTTGATTCTGCAATCACAAGTTATGACCAGGCCATCGAACTAAAAGATGATCTTGTTGCTGCATTTGTTCGTCGATCGATTGCCCTAGCGATGCTGGAACGATGGAAGGATGCTATAAAATCGGTAGAAACTGCCACAAAGTTAGACCCTGATAATTCTGAGGCATGGTTGATTCGAGGTGATGTACATCTCAGAGCAGGAAAACACAAGTCTGCCATGAGAGCTCTGAAGAAAGCCTCTGAACTTAATCCTGAGGATGCTACAGTGGAGAACACCATGGGCATGGTATCATACAAAGATGGTAAATTGAATGAGGCAGTCAAACATCTCCGAAGAGCACTCATTAGGAAGAAGAACTACCCCACAGCACTGAGGAATCTTGGACTAGTCCTGATGGAGCTAGAAGATTGGGAAGAGGCCGCAAAGGCATTTTCAGGCTACACACATCTCGTGAAGGATGACCCCGACATGTTTGATGCCAAGGCAACAGCATATGCACGACTTGATGATTTCTGTTCTGCTGAAGAGGCCTGGGAACGAGCTAGAAAGTTATACAAGAAATCTGGAAGTGATGTTGAGGTTGAACGAGTCACAACTCTTGGTCGAGCGGCTCGAATAAACTGCTCAAGACAAAAGAAGGCTGCCAAAGAGGAACGCGATCGGGAGAAAACCCTTCGGCGTTTCTCAGATAGACACGAACTCCGAAGAAAGAAATCAAGTCCCAAGTAGCGAGTTAATATTTTGTGAACTTGAAAGCCTCATCAGCTCCTTCAAAATCTCCAAGCCTAGTAA
>JAEOUL010000186.1 GCA_016839345.1 Candidatus Thorarchaeota archaeon
GACGTGCGGTGGGATATATCAAAACATCCTTCTCACTCTGCATCTTAGGATATTCAATCGGTGACTGCGTGAGTGCGGCGAAAACTCTTCTTTCAGCCTCTTCCACGATATAATGGTTTTCAGGATTATCAAGAAGCTCTACAAGAACAGCGAGATCGTGAGCTAATTTTTGTGATGCTTGCCTAGCTTCTAGTGAGAAAGGATACTTCAATTGAGGAAATCGTCTAGACAAGTCATTCACATCTCCGGATAGTTATCTGATAAAGGTCGGTTTATAATCGTCAAATCCACGTTCATAGAACTTCTTGTTACAGGATGTACACTTGTACATCTGAACACCACGGTTTCTGCCCCAGGTATCCAATATACGTACGATACGTTTGCTACTGCATCTTGGACAATTCAACTGAGAGTCATCGTTCGCCCATGGTGATGACTTTCGAAATTCCTTTGGCATATCTTACGCATCCCATTCTATCTAATCTACATTCACCTACCTCTTTAGTCCAGCCACAACTGCACGAACATCATCAAGAACAATCATCCGGCAGTCTTGGAATCCTGAGGTTTGAAGGAGTTCTACAATATCATTTGCGGAATGTTTGCACATATGTGGATACCGCTTTCTTGCATGCTCCTCATTCATTCCGTGTTCAGACATAGTCTTCACAAAAGCGTCCTCATTACCCGAGATAAAATCATAGACAACTAAGAAACCAAACAATCTAACAAGTCTAAAGACCTGTGAAACAAATTCGTCAGGATGTGCAACCTCATGAAGCATGAATCCTGAGAATGCTAAATCGATGCTATCGATCTCCACTGGAATCTCCTCTATGTCAAAGTTGACTTGGACTAGCTCAAATGAATCAAGGTTCGTACGTTCTTTCAGAAATATCTCTGTCTGAGAAAGCATTTTCTTACTCTCATCAAGACCAATTGCCACAATAGCCTTGTAACGATTAACAAAATCAGCTAAAAGCAGTCCAGGTCCGCAACCAAAATCAGCTACGACAGCTCTTGTTCCAGAACCCACTAAAGCTTTAAGGGCTTTCCAAAACTTCTCGTCATACCTCACTTCGTAAGACTTTGCCAATCGCTGAACTCTATCCTCATCAGTCCAGTCTTCTTTTCCATGATGCTCCATCTTTATGCTCGTCCTAGAATAAAATCAGAACGGAGAATCAGATCCATGAACTCATTCATACTCTGCTGCTGGATTTCTGGGTCACTGTAGAGCTTCTTGAGCCCACTCTTTCGACCATTCATTGATGGATCTGTTGCTTCATTGATGACCTTGTATGCTGCATTAGGTCGTTCAACCCATCTACAAAGTTCCTCAAGTTTTGTGTTTAGGAAGAGCACAACAGGGGTTTTTCGCTTGCCATTGACTTTGAACTTCTGATGATAGTGAGCATTGGCATCACTGTCAAGAATACGTAATTCTATCTTAGATGTGCTCTCAGATATCTTGGCCAGAATAGGTAGATTTCCTGCAGTATCATCACATCTATCAGTACCAATCAAGAGTATCCTAATTTGATTCTGAATACTTTCAAGCAAATCAATATCTTGCTCAATAATTTGAAACCCCTTGTATCTAGCTTTCATAAGTTCGACATTCTCACGGGCACTCTTCAGGAATTTCGTATAATCCATTGCGTTGTCCCATTCAGCATTCTCAGACATGAATATCATCTCAATCGATACGTAAAACACCGTTGGATTGAACCAACAGATTCACTTTGTTATCTTAGAATAAAAGATTTGCTTGCCATGCAAAGAGGTTCTAGAAATAGTTTCGGTCACCTGTTGTGCTTTTATTCTTTTGAATCACTACAGATTGTCATGGCAGAGAGCATGATAGCGTATTGTGGGCTTGATTGTGCAGAATGCCCAGCACATTTAGCCTGGAAAAATGATGACGATAAACTTCGAGAGAAGCAAGCTGAGGAGTGGGGTAGTCCAGACTATCCACTCGAAGCAGCAGATATCAACTGCGTTGGGTGCAAGGTTGATGCGGAACCGAAATTCAAATTCTGCAAGACATGCAGTGTCAAATCATGCGGAAACGAACATGGTGTGGAAACTTGTGCTCACTGCGATGATTATGGGTGTGACACCCTTGAAGGATGGCTTGCACAAGCGGGAGATGAACTTCGGCAGAAACTAGAGAAGATGCGAGCAGCTCTATAGACATCGCTTGGGTACTTTATCAGTATTAGTCAGGAATTATACATTGGAGCTGTTTCAATGAAGAGAGGTGGTGTTGCAGATCTCAAGCTGCATCCAGGTAAAGCCCCTCATTGGCTAGTGAAACGAATGATTCCAATGGCCAGTGCACTTTGCGAATTCATCGTTGACGAATTCGGAACTCCAGAGCTTTTGAAAAGACTCTCAGATCCAGTATGGTTTCAAGCTCTATCAAACGTACTTGGATACGACTGGGATAGTTCGGGATCGACTACGGTGACCTGTGGTGTATTGAAGTCCGCACTCAGTTTTGAAAACCACAATATGGTTGGGGTTGGTGGAAAGGGGATTGCATCTCGAAAGGTTCCCGATAGACTCAGGGCTCTTGAGGACTATGGACTTGATGGTACAGGTCTCATAAATATCAGTAAAGCCGTAGCTAAGGTAGACAATGCAGGTATCCAGGATGGGTATCAGTTGTACCAACACCTGTTCTTTGTTGATTGTGAAGAGAATTGGACTGTGGTTCAACAAGGGATGGACTTCAATAGTAATGATGCAAGAAGATATCACTGGACATCATTTGAGGTAAATAGTTTCATCGAGGAACCTCATTCGGGGCTGATATCAGGAAAAGTGAAAGAGTCGACACTTGACATGACATCAAAAGATTCGGATGAATGTCGCAAGACTTCTGTGGACATTGTCAAAGAAGAACCGATTAGGGTCAGAAGATATTTCGAAGATATCAAGTCTTATGGCGAGTCAACACTTCTTCCTTGGATTGAAGGATATGGTAATGCTCGGGATCTACCGTCATACAAGGTCGTTCCTACGAGAATGGATTGGAATGCAGTTCGCCGTGCCTATGAAACCCAACCGGAGAACTATGAGAATCTTCTATTCATGGATGGGATTGGCCCTGCTACTGTACGGGGGCTATCACTGATTTCCGAGATGATATTCGGTACTCCTCCTTCCTGGGCAGACCCTGTGAGAATGTGTTTTGCATTTGGTGGAAAGGATGGAGTGCCATTTCCAGTTCCAAGAAAGGCCTATGACAAAGCCATTGAGTTCATGGAACAGGCTCTGAGTGACTCAAAGGTTGGAAGACAGGACAAAGTATTAGGATTGAAACGACTTCGAAAGTTTGCACCACCAATACTCATTGAGAAGGAGATAAAGGCGTAGCTATACCGAAGGAAACAAGTTGTACAGTGTTTGTGTTTGATTCATGTTTGAAATAGAACACTACAGCGACGATGTGACTCTTGTCAAGACCTCAACTGCAATGGAGGACGGACACCCTATCATGTGGGCCATTGCGTACTTAATCAAAGACACACTCTTTGATGCAGGTTGTGCAAATGCCCTTGAGGACATTGAAAAGTTTGCAGCTAAGACAGAGGTCAACAGGATCTATATCAGTCACGCACATGAAGACCATTATGGAGGATGTCCTGCCTTCGTTCCTCGTTCAACGATATATGCCATGGAACCAGATATTGAGATTATCAAGAACCCACCAACTATTCCAGAATTCTTTGACTTTGTATGGGGACAACCGAAATCTATTGCAGATGTCGAGATGATGCCATCACGTTTCACTATTGGAGACCTTGAATTTGAAGTTGTTTCACTCCCAGGTCACGGACAACAGATGGTTGGGTTCTATGAACCAAATCGTAAGTGGCTGTTTTCAGCGGATGCTGTTCCAGTCCCATCTAGAAAAGTAATTGGAATGCCTGATGAGAATATTCCTCTCATGATCGAAACCTTGGACAAAATTGCAGAAATGGACCTCGAGATTCTCTTTGATTCCCATAGAGGACCAGTCACATCACCAAAGGAACACGTCAAGGTCAGAGCGGAGTTTCTTAAGGATATTCAGATGAAAGTGCTGAAACTCCATGAGGATGGCAAGACAATCCCAGAGATACAGAAAGCACTCAAGCTGGATGGTCCTTGGTATCTTGAACTAACAAAAGGTAGATTCGCGATTGATATTTTTCTCAATTCAATACTGTTTGATAAAGCAGAAAAGTGATTTTTAGAACATGATCGCGTTTTGTTTCATTCTCTGGTAGTTATAGTAAAAGTAGTTATTCTCGTAGTTATTGCTCCATTTATACCATCTCGCGTTCTTGACATGATAGGACAACTTCTACAGGCCAGACCGGTGGATTTAGAGGGATGGGTATACTATGGTTCATTGCTCGAGAAAAGAAATTATGATGAAGCAGCTGCAACTACATATCGTATCGCAGTAAGACTTCACCGAATCACAGAGTAGTGTAGAGAAAACTAGGAGAGGTTCTTACTAGGCTTGGAGATTTTGAAGGAGCTGATGAGGCTTTCAAGTTCACAAAATATTAACTCGCTACTTGGGACTTGATTTCTTTCTTCGGAGTTCGTGTCTATCTGAGAAACGCCGCTGGGTTTTCTCCCGATCGCGTTCCTCTTTGGCAGCCTTCTTTTGTCTTGAGCAGTTTATTCGAGCCGCTCGACCAAGA
>JAEOUL010000187.1 GCA_016839345.1 Candidatus Thorarchaeota archaeon
GCATACAGCAAGCTCACGATTATGCAGAAGAGCACGAGATATGGGACGTCGAGTATTAAGTGGGAGTAATTTCTGAATATTCAATTTTATTGATCCTCTTTCTTGCATTTGCACGAAATCAGTCTCCGAAAATCCTAGTTCTATCAATTGGATAGTATCATACTCTTTATCTTTGATTCACCACGAGATGCCACTAGGTGAAGGAGGAAGTGACTGAACAGGATCCATTGGGCCACTCATTGGATTCCAACTCAGTGTTATCACGAATAGTTCAGGTTCTGAAAATTGAGAGAGAATCCTGGAAACTGACTCTCATTTCTGCTATCATTATTACTCTCCTCTCAATCTACTATGTACAATACGTCATGGCAACATGGGGAATCTATGGCTTCGCCTTTGATGACTCATGGATTCATGTTCAATATGCCAAGACTATCTTTGAAGGGAGACCTTGGGAATATGCATGGGGAATACCTAGTACTGGTTCTTCAGGACCTCTTTGGTCTATGGTCTTGACACCAGTTTTCCTGTTCGGTAGCAGTCATGATACCATTGTGACATCTGTTCTAGTTGCATCTGGAATATTGTATATCATTGATGTTTTCTTGGTCGGAGAGATAGTCAAACAACACACTGAGAGATGGCAGTATGCGGTTCTTGGCCAAGTCATCTTTGTACTAGTTCCAAGGAATGCGGGACTCATGCTCTCAGGAATGGAAACTCCTCTAGCGATGATGATGATTCTCCTGGCTCTGTTTGTCCTACCTCGTCAAGATTGGCAATATGACATAATCCTTGGAGTAGTAGCGGGATTAGCATACCTCTGTCGTCCAGAGTTTGTGCTAATTGCTGCACTGTGTCTACCAATCAGATCACTCATAGTTCTCTATCGTGATGACAATAGAAAACGACGATTACTCACTCTTTTTGTAATGTTTGCACTTGCAGCCTTGGTCGTCCTGCCTTGGGTCTTTCATTGTTACAACACAACAGGATTACCACTACCTGATTCCTACTACTCAAAGTTGCGATGGGGCGTTTCACAAGTAGATATTGACCTATGGAACTGGTATTGGATTGGAAATTGGTTTCCAACAGAACCATACCTAGGTTTGGGTTTCGTGGGAGGTTTAGTAATCCTCATCACAAAGCGTCGACCCTATGAACTGATCCTGATCTCTTCGTTATTTGCACTGTATTATTTTACAATGCCAGGAATGTCCCTCCTTTTTGCGGCCAGGTATCTCGTTCCTCTATTTGACCTAATGGCTATTGCATTCATCGTCGGATTGGCTTTGATATTTGAATGGTCAATCAGGATGGTTTCCAAGAGCAGAGTTCTTGATGTCACTTATACGACAGTCATGACGATCACGATAGTACTACTCTTGTTCACACCATCCATAATCAGTAGCATATCGTATGTTGATATCCATGCCAATCAGGCAAAGAACATTGAAGAAATGCAAGTTCATCTAGCACTCTGGGTTAGAGAAAACATTCCTGAAAATGCAATTATAGCAACATATGACGCAGGAGCATTAGGTTTCTTCGCGAAGGGCATTGTACTAGATACGTACGGATTGGTGACTCCATTACTACTGCACAACTATACAAATCCATTCACGCAGTCTCAGTTCTTGCGTGAGATGAATTGTACCTATATCATGTACTATGTAGAGTGGTTCCCATATTTCAGACATGCTATCTATTCTGAGGGCGGAATTGTTACAGAGTTGTATCGCGTTCATTTAGATGATCCAGTTGTAGTTGGGTCTCCTAATATGGCAGTATATCAAATCGAATGGTAGGATACAATAGTCTGTAAACGACTTATCAATAGAGATAAAGCGGATTCTTGGTAAGGAGTATGGTATGAAGGATGAAGACTGTATAGAGAAAGTTACAATAACCGTCTTTCCACCCATGCCCGGAATTGGAATTATTGAGGGGGACCCTGTTGTAGAGGATGAGGACGCATGCGGTGATACAACAGTTTCTCCAGAAGCCACGAGTCCAGCAGACACCAATGTAGTTGTTGTCAAACTGAAGAGCGAGGATCCAATGGAAAAAATTAGTCGGCTACTGGAGAAGGCGCAGATGAAATTTGGCGAGAACATCTGTATTCGTACCGCAAAGTATGATACAAAGGATCATCTTGATAATGCAATTGAATGGTTGAACGCGGCTTTGCGTGGAAGTGGTGATAACACAGTTCTCAATGAGCCTAGTTTCTCCACGTTCATTGGTTCTTCAGCACCAATATTGTCTGTAAACAATCGGCTCTCTTTTGTTGGGATGATACCAAATGAGAATCAGTTCCTTACACGGATTTCTGCAGCAATCAGAATTGCAGAAGAAGGTGTGAAATGAGTTCATTTGTCATTCTTTGAGAATAGTTTGAATCTCCTCTTCACTGATGTTACCGCCACTCAAAACTAGAACCACTCTTTTTCCTTGAAACTCTGATGCATTCTCCAAGAGTGCAGCTGTAGAAGCTGCGCCAGCCCCCTCAACTAAGAGATTCTCTTTCTCATAGAGTAGACGCATCGCGTCCAAAAGGAAACTCTCTCTAACCAGCAAAATTCTATCAACTCGTTCATGTATGATGTCAAGAGTGATCGAATCGGGTTCTACTCCTCCCATGAGTCCTTGAGCAATGGATTCTGATTCTTCAGCCTCAACCCAATGACCTGCAACCCATGATTCATACACCTCAGGAGAAACTTCGGATTGCACACCTATAATCTCAGTTTCAGGACTCTTTGACTTGACTGCTATTGCAATTCCAGAAATCAGTCCACCACCACCTATAGGTACAATCACAGCATCAATGTCATCTAGCTGCTCGAGAATCTCCAAACCAGTTGTTCCAGCTCCAGCAATTATCTCAGGGTCATTATATGGACTCACGTATGTTAAACCACATTCTTTAGCAAGTTTTCGAGCGTATGATTCAACTTCATCATAATCAGCATCTTGGATGACTTCAACCCCTGCTTCCTGCATTTTCTCACGCTTAACATCTGATGCACCACGTGGGAAGACTACCTTTGTTTTGACATCGAGATGTTTGGATGCATACGCTATTCCGAGTCCGTGATTTCCTGTAGAAGCAGTAATCACTCCCTTCTCAACTTCTTCTTGCGAGAGAGTCATCATTCTATTTAGTGCACCCCTCACTTTGAAGGATCCAGTGACTTGTTCACTTTCGAGCTTCAAATATACGGATGCTCCAACCAACACACTGAGGTGCTGGGCATGTTTCAAGGGAGTGATGTGTATATGTTCTCTTACTCGTTCTCGAGCTTTTTCTATTTGGTCAACAGAAATCATACTGGCTTCTCTGATGCGTTTCAAGTATTAATCAATGTGTCTGACAAAGTTCAATGAAGATTTTCAACTATTCAGTGATTTGCAAGAAGATTCTAATAGAGGCTCTTTTAGCTAATCAAGTTAATTCGCATAATACTGAGGAGAGAAAACATGGAAGGTAGTGAAACTACTACACAATCAGGTGTATCAAAACGATATATGATATTCCTAGTTGTGGTCATGGGACTCGTGAGCCAGATGGACAGTTGGCTCTCCCTGATTGAAACAAAGGCATTACCGGGTATCATTACCGAGTTCTGGGCACCAATAGATGAAGCTGCCAGGGCAATCGCAAGAACTGAGTTTGCATTCTTGCAAGGTGTCTTCGGAGTTATTGTATTCGGTGTCTTCTTCATTGCATGGTTTGCAGATGCATATGGTAGAAGGACAGGGATGATGGTGCTAGTACTCACGATGGGCATTCCTGCGATACTCATTGTATTCTTATCAATCAACATCTATGTGTTCCTTCTATTGTACTCACTTGTGATAATGGGAACAACATCGAATCTCTGGGAAGTGCCGGTTTCCGAAGAGGCCCCTGCGGCGACTCGGGGACTCTACGGCAGTATGGCATTCCTTATTGGAGTCATTCCATTGTATGCAATCTTGGGAACCCGCATTATAGACGCTTTAGGATGGCAATGGGGCTATGGTATAATGTTTGTCCTGATGGTGCTGTTGATGGTTCTAATCTATTTCATGAAGGAACCACAGAGATGGAAGGACACCGTTGCTGCTCGTGAGCATGTACGACTTGGTGTGATGTCAGCACTGAGGAAGATAAGAAAGGAAGATCGTCGGTACATCGTTATTGCGACAATTGTGTATCTTGCTTGGACTATTTCATTCAAGATGGCAACAACATTCGGTGGAGAATATTTCGTGCAAGTACTTTCTTACACGGATGAAGAATTCAACAATATTTTGACAATAGCTGGATTGCTTCTTCCAATTAGTGCACTAGTTTCTGGAGTTCTTCTTGACAAAGTTGGAAGGAATCCTGTCCTCATTGTTGGTTCAATAGGCTCAGTCATTAGCTTAATAGCTCTAGGAATGACTGGTAATTACATAACATATCAAGCAGCTTACTTCTTTATGGCCATGGTACTTGCTTGGATCTATGTATATCTCGCGGAGATATTTACAACAGAAGTTAGATCCACAAGCATAGGCGTCTGTGTGACAGGGGCACGGTTAGGATATGTTGTTGGACCTCTGCTCTCATCACTATTCATATCACTGTTCCCAGCTATGGATGGTTTCTGGATGTTTGCAGGTGTGCTGATGCTCATACCTCTAATCACACTGGCTGCTAAACCTTTAGAAACAAAGGGGAAGACCCTGGAAGAGATTGAAGTAGAGAGATAAAGTTAGAGAGTTGAGGATGTTTATGCATTCCTCAACTTCTTCTTTTTTGATTATAAATAGCTCAAGATTCAATCATTATCAGTGGGACATTCATCTCATCTGAGCTTACTCCTCCATGATGTCCTCTTAACTCAGGAGGTTCAAGTCCAGGGAAACAGTTCAGGAGTGCATAACCCTCATTGAAGGTAAGAGTATAGTCACCCACTCTATCGCTTAGAAGTGGATGTGGATCATAAAGACCAAACCAATCATCCTGAATCAGATCCATACTTTTATGGAGGTCACATCTGTCTCCGAGGTTTTCTTCGATGTATCTCTCAAAAATAGATACTTTTGATGGTCGCACATAGCAGAAACCAGTCCTAGTGTCACCGCATATAGGAAGAGTCAAGCATTCCATGAGTGTTGGATGATCCCTAGTGTAGACGATATTATCGAATGGGACATCGTTGAACCCATGGTCGGATGTAATAATTAGTGTTGTATCGAAATGAGTGATGCTCTCGACAAATTTCTTTAGTTTTCCATCAATCTCCTTGAGATGTTCTTTCGCATCAGAACTCTTACATCCAAGAATATGGCTGATGCTGTCCAAGGTTGGCCAGTATGAATAGATATAGCTCTGTTTCTTTGTTTTTGATATAGCACTTTTAATACTATTAAAGAAGGTATCAATATCAGAATAGCCTATCCTTCGAGCACGCCCTGCAAGGTTTCTTGTAAACTCTGAGTTGACGATGTGATAGTCGTATATCATCGAGTGCTCACGTCTAATACTACTGAAGATGCTCTCGACATCAATCACTCTGGAAATTGGTACTTCGATTACATTACCATCGATTGCATTTGTGTATGGGAGAATTCGTGAAACAATACCATACTCCTTCAGATGAACATACCAACCTATGACAGCATGTTGCTGTGGGGGTAGACCAGATAGAAACGTGGTGATTGCAGAACCAGTAGATGGTGGAAATACTGAGGTGATGTATCCCTTGAGATTCTTTTGAAGTATAGTGCCACTACCATATTTTCGAAGATAATTGTAGCCAAGACCATCCAAAATTATTAGAACGATATTCTTCGATTCTTTCAGACCGTCCAAAGAATCGAGAGGAGTATATGGACTAGAAGTTCCTGAGGCTTCAGCTATTGAACTCATGAGATTCGCTATACTGTTAGAGTAGTTTGGTTTTGTCGGCATCATTGTCATTCCCGTCGAGTTATTGGATCCTCCCTTAGGACCAAATCTAGGGTGTCAACCAGTTTGTCTGCATTCTTAGTTGTGAAGACCAATGGTGGTTTTATCTTGAGCACATTATGAAGAGGTCCATCAAGACTAATGAGAAGTCCCAATTCACGGAAACGTTCTGTAACATATCGGGTTTCATCTTTTGCAGGTTCTAGGGTTTCACGGTTTCGAATAAGCTCCACACCGATAAAGAGACCCTGACCTCGAACATCTCCAATGATTGGATGGTCATTCATCAATCCTTTCAACCGCTTAAGCAGATACTCACCCACCTTCTTCGCATTTTGCTGTAGTTTCTCAGTTTCAATCTCGTCCAAGACAGCCAATCCAACCGCACATGAAACAGTATTTCCTCCTGTTGTGCTGAAGAACTCCATACCTGTCGTGAATGAATTTGCTATATCTTGTGTCGTGACCACAGCACCAATGGGATGACCATTACCAATAGGTTTGCCCATCGTTACAATGTCAGGGACAACCCCTTGGGTTTCAAATCCCCAGAAATAATCACCCATCCTTCCAAAACCGATCTGTACCTCATCCGCAATGCAGACTCCGCCGACATTACGAACGTGTTTGAAAGCTTCCTTGAGGTAACTATCGGGAAAAATAATCTGACCCCCACAACCCATCAGTGGTTCAAAGATAAACGCGGCGACTCCTTCTGATTTCTGAGTAACCTCATACACATCCTGTGCATACTTCTTTCCGGCTTCAGATCCTTTGTATTCACCACGAAATGTGTCGGGCATCCTCACTACGTGCACATACGGCGGAGCCCCCTCACCTCCAGATCCAGCGTGTTTGTATGAACTGATGTTTACGAGCTCAGATGTGTTCCCATGATAAGCTCCATCAATAGCGATAATGTCTTTTCGTTTAGTATGGGTTCTAGCCAGTCTCAAAGCTAGCTCGTTCGCCTCACTTCCGCTGTTGACGAAGAAACAGACATGGAGATCCTTTGGGAGCTTGGCTGTCAGCCGCTTAGCATACCGCACTAGATTCTGATGCAGGTA
>JAEOUL010000188.1 GCA_016839345.1 Candidatus Thorarchaeota archaeon
CTAACAGAATCAATTCCTCGAAGAAAGCTACCAAGGTCTCTGAGACTCTCTGAACCAATGTGGGTCCCCATCGCCAAATATGCAGATCCAGACAAGATACCAACCTCCCTGATCAGGATATGTGATCCTACCAGTTGGACAAGCTCATCCGCATCTTCGCTCCCATCAGTGAAAATTATGGCAAGACAATTCTCACCATCTACCATAGCCGGAGAAAGTTCGGTAGTAAATTTTGAAATCACACCTGTGTCAATCAGCTTCTGAACTCGTTTTTTGACTGCATTTGCTGTCATATTGAATTGCTGTGCAAGAGTTCGATATGGAGTTCTACAATTTTGGAGCATCCCAAAGAGGATTCCCTTGTCAATCTCGTCCAAACTCAGCACCTAACCTTCGCCGTATTAGCATTTACTTGCTAATATCGTATTCGGAGTTTCGCTTACGATTGGAATTTCAGTTGTTATAAAATGAAAAGGGTGCTCAACAGTGGAAACTAGAGAAAGATAGAAACATGGCAAACAAAGGGGCTTGGACTTCGTATTCATCGGTAATGTTAGAGAAAAGAGAGTTGAACATCTATATGTTCCAGCTTTGGCAACCTATGATATAGTAAACTAGAATCTTCCTCAAGAAAAATCACTACAAGCATTTGATGAGATGTATAATAGATGTGGTATTAGTTGGGAATTTGATTCTTGCAGTGGGTATTCAGTCCGGAGGTTCAAGCGCTTTGAATACATTCTCATCCGTATAGATACTCAGAACAGCAGAGGCTATCAAGATTCCTTCTTCCTGGAGCAGGTCCAAACCAAATCCAATGGATATCAGGCGTTTCAGATACTCCAGGGTGGCAATCACATTATCTATAGACTCATGAAGTGATGCTAGATCCGAAGTTTCTGGCAGAGAGGGCAAAAAAACCTCAACATCAACTTCGATTTCATCAACCCTGTACTCATATTTCATCAAAATGATACGTACTGTTCTGGTTTCGAGAATAACCTCGGAAATCTGATGCAAACGGTTGGGAGGAGTTAGGAAGAGGTCGGCTGAAGCAAATCGCCGGAACCTCTCCATGATTTCAATTGAATTCATCTTGTGATATCTCCAGACTATAGTTCAGTTTTATCAAACACGAAGAGCGCAATGATTGTGAACATGATAATCTGAACACAAGCTGATAGGAGCATCCATTCAAGTCCCTGAACTGGGTCCCCTGTGACAAAACCCATCCCCATCACTGGAAGGGAGTAGGGTATTAGAAATAGGACTAAGGGGAAATATCTCGCAACAAACTGTGCTCCAATGCCCAGACCTACAGCTGTTGCAAGCACCTTTCCTCTGCTAGTGGTTAATGTACCTAACATTACTGTCAGGCTTGCAAAATAAACCACGACAATACCAGTGAGTCCGAGAGTCATGAGATATCCAGTTATGTTTAGAGTATGACCAAATACACTAAAGACGCCATATCCTATGACGCCATTAATGATCACAGAAACTCCTATGATTGCTAGAATGCTGGCGACCAACTTCGAGAGAAGATAGGCCTTTTTTGACACGGGTTTTGAGAGAATCCATGCAGCTGTCCCGGATAACTTCTCATCGATAATGATGCCCTGTAACAATATAGGGATGAAGATAGCAATGAGAAAGGCCATTAAACTGTAGAATGTCGCCAGTGAAAGATGATACGATGATGTCATCCCTTCAATTATATTAGCGGGTAGACTGAGCAGGAGAATGACCATTCCGTTTGTAAAGAGGGTCCAGATCACTAGCTGCTGTATCCAGTACATCCTACTACGTTCGTGAAAAAGCTCGCGATTGATTAGATTATTCATACCTGCGTACCAAGGTTCTGTATTAGCTCGTTGTATCATTTCAGTTGTCACTTTTTTCATCCTCCACAAGTCTAAGGAAAATCTCTTCCAACTCATACTTCTTCATACCAAATTCACAGACAGAGAGGCCTCGATCTCTGAGAATAAGCCTCAGGAGTTCCTCTTCTGCCATAGCTTCATCACTTACCGAAACTAGCCATTTTGTTTTCCCGTTTTGTTCAATAGTCTGCACAGAGTTCGCCCATGACTGCTTGGTGATCAGGTCCTTAGCTCTCTGCGTGTTTCCTTTGAGAGTGACAGCATAGACAGTACCATCTGCCCCTGCAAGAAGCTCACTCAGAGGAGCACTTGCTACAAGATTCCCTTTGCTCAGAATTGCCACACGGTCACTAACCCTCTGTGCATCATCTAGGATGTGTGTAGAGTAGAAAATAGTTGCTCTACTTCTGAGAGACTGCATCAAATCAAGGACATCCTCTCTACCCTGAGGGTCTAGTCCTGCCGCTGGCTCATCAAGGATGAGTAAGTCTGGATTATTTATCAGAGCCTGAGCAATCCCAAGACGCTGTCTTTCTCCGCCCGAGAAACCCTTTGTCTTTCGATCAGCATTTCGATTAAGTTCGACAAGATCTAGCAACTTACCTATCTTATTCTCTAACTGATCGCTATTTCCTTGATAGAAGAACCTGGCTGCAAATCTGAGGATTTGGCGAGGAGTCATGTTTTGAGAGTATTGTTGATTCTGAGCCATATAACCCACTCTGGAACGAATTCTCTTGTTCTCTATTGTGAGGTCATGACCCAGAATGGTTCCACTGCCCGATGTGGGTCGAGTTAGACCAAGAAATAGCTTAATTGTGGTTGTCTTTCCTGCGCCGTTGGGGCCCAAAAAAGCAAAGACTGAGTTTCTTGGCACTTGAAGATTCAATCCTTTCACCGCGTAGAAATTGCCAAAGGCCTTGCTTAAGCCTTGGATTTCAATGGCGAAGCGATTGTTGTCTTCCATTGTTTGAACTCGGGATTGTATCAAGGTCGTTCACGAGATAATCACGTGCAGAAGAAGGATATCTACTTGCGTCAGTAGTGGACTTGACAAAAATGATTGATATGGCAATCAATACTGCCATTTTGTAAAGGTTGACCCTAACATAATGGACTGAGTGGGTTTCTCTACGAATCTGTAAGAAGAAAAGGAGAAGAGGGCAGAATGCCCTCTTGGACTACATTGAAACCATTCTATCACGGTTAAACCTGCTAATCGCAAGTGCCCATGTGATGATTGCCAACACAGATGCGATAAGTAGTGTAATTGTGTTAGACAACCAAACTAGGTTCATGTTCACATTTCCTAGATCGCTCATTGACATCATGGGCAATAGCATGGGAATTAGGAAGACAATAACGATTGCTCCAGAGGTCTGATAAGCCTCATAGACACGCTTGACTTTTCCACTGATGAGAATCATCAGTGATACTACTGCCATAATAAGAACGGGAGCTGCTACTAGAAGTAAATACAAACTGGATAATCCTGGAAAGAGGACTATCTCAGCTCCAACAAAGGTGAGTATAATTATTGTAGCAATCTCAATGACGATGATTGAACCAAATAGTAGAGTAATGCTGGGAATAATTGAGCTCAACACCTTACCAATCAGAAGTTCACGGTCTGTCAAGGGTGTGCAGAGGAGAGGCTCAAGAGTATTCTGTTCTCGTTCGCCTACGAGTGCATTAGCAGCAATCATAGTTGCTGGAATGATTGACATAATTCCAACCATGGGTGCGATAAGTGAATCAAGCATTGCTATAGTCGCCACCAAAACTGCAGGTGCTGTTAATGCTATCAGCAAGACAATTCCGACAGCCATAATAGGTGCCATTGCAGCCATCACAACAAGACTATACTTGACCATTTTCACTTTCAATGCCATTCGTAGGTCAGCTCTGGCAACAAGCATCGATGTTTTTAGAGCCATTAATTGACACCTCCTTTTATGACGTCAAGGTATAGGTCTTCTAATGATGCCTCTTCTTCAGTGAATTCGATAATATTGACTCCGTGGGTTAGCAAAGACAGCATCAAAATTGAGTTATTGGTTGTTGGATCCTCAATAGTAACCCGGACAGCGTCGGCTTCTTTCTCAACTGCAGTTACGAACTTCATAGACTCGGCAATAGATAGAGCATTTTCCAGATTATTAGCGACACGAATCGTGAAATTCTGGCTAGCTTGTAACTTAGATGTTAGCTCCTTGGTCTTGCCACTCAGTAAGATTTGACCCTTGTTTATTATAGCAATTCTGTCGCAGATTCTCTGAACTTCCGCCAAATTGTGTGAGTTTATGAAGAAAGTCTGTTTATATTTTTCAGCAAGGCTTAGGATGAGTTCTCGAACTTTTTTAGCAGCGATTGGATCCAATGCAGATGTTGGCTCATCCAATAAAAGCACTTTTGGCCGATGAATTAATGCACGACATAACGCAAGACGCTGGCGATTGCCTGTGCTCAGCTCTCCAGCAGGGTCATCTCTTCGTTCCCAGAGATCCATGAACTTCAACAGCTCCTCTATCCTTTTTGGTATCTCATCCTCAGGAACTCTATAGAGCCTACCAAAGTACTCTAGGTTCTCATAGGTGGACATCGAAGAATAGAGAGTATGATTACTCTCTTCTGGCATTACACCAGTTATCTCTCTAACACTAACTGAGGATTCGATGATATCAAAGCCCCCGACAGATGCTGTGCCTTCTGTAGGGTTGAGAAGCGTACAGAGAAGTCGAATTGTTGTGGACTTGCCTGCTCCATTTGGTCCCAGTAGCCCGTAGATTGAGCCTTCAGGGACATTTAGCTCAATATGATTGACGGCTGTTAAGTCGTCAAATTTCTTTGTTAGATTTTCAATTATAACTTCATCCAAATTTATACCTCCTAGACCAAGGTGTTTTTGGTTTCCATTGTGAAGTCATGACCTTGAATTATTCCACCACCCAATGTGGTCCGAATCAGATCCAAGAAGAGCTTGATTGCAGTCGTCTTCCCAGCACCATTTGGACTTAGGACTACGAGGATCGAGTTCATTGGGAGCTGTAGATTGCTCCGCTCCCTAATCGCTATGTAGTCTTTATGTTCCAATTTTTCTCGTGATTCTGTCATGATTATTCACGAGTTTAACATCTACAAAACAGGATATCTAACTGCGTCAGGTATCAAGTTAACAAGAGTATCAGTAGAGGTTCAATGAGTGTCATTTTGTAAGGAAATCGCTTTACAGAGTGGCCGAATTGAGAAAATCTAGACCCCAGCAATCTGAATGGCTTCCTCTAGACAAAGTCTCCTGAGGCTCTTGTATCTATATGATGGTCTGTAGATAAACGCCTCGGAGTATACTACGCCTGGGTACGTCTTGAGCTCGGTTGTAAACGTGTTAACATGATTCATATTATCAACAGTAGCAGCACACATCAGAACAGGATCACTTGCAGAAGGATAAGTTTCCCATAAATTATCCTTGTAGCTTGTCATGAGAATGTCCATAATCTTTTCTCTAGATGCTTGTTTTGGATCCCATTTTAACTTTAAAAGAAAGGTCACTCTATCTCCTACATTGAGATGCACTCTGAGCGAGAACCTAATTGCCTCATTCTGCTTTAGTTCTCTCAATGTCCTTCGAACGAGGCGTACTGTCAGACCAGTTTCGTTTGCGATATCACTTACCAACATCCTAGCGTCATTTAGAAGTGCCTTGAGAACCCTCAGCTGAAGATTCGTCAGGCTAGTTTTCTTCCCTCGTGGGGTAAGTAGAGTATGCATTTCAACAGAGCTGATGTGTCGATTGCTCCTGAAAAATTCAGCAAGAGTTGCAAACTCAGACGAGCTTGTATACTCTGCAGTTACCAAATAGTCCCCTCCATAAATACGAGTGATCTGTGTAACACCTCTGTTCACAGCAATCTCCGAAATGAACTGCTCTTTATCCTCCATGCCATCTGTCTTAAGCCATATGACGGTCATCTCGGAACCAATCATGGCTGGAGAAAACTCGACAATAAAATCTATTATGACTCTACTAGCGACCATGTCATCGATTCTACTCTTGATGGCAGTAGCAGACATTCCAAGATATTTTGCAATCTCTCGATAAGGTGTTCTGCAATCATCAGATAGAATAGTCAGAATCTTTTTGTCGATAATATCTAAATGAGTCATTACAAAAGCCATTATCATTAAAACGAGTATAAAAATTGTGATAATTGACAATATTTTCAGCAGTCTGAAAACTACTCTCGGTTGACAAATGCAAAATGAAAAGGGTACTCGACAATATGGGCCAGGACAAGTTCCTGTTTATCCTTACTCCGTCAGTTTCTAGAAACTGCCATCTATTTTTTTACTTAGGTACATATATTCAAATCAAACACTCAATACACTGTCCTGTAGTATGACATCTGCTGAAGAAATGATGGCTCAGATAATGAGCTATAGATATCGTCAGGAATATCTTCGTGAGATAGGTGCGTTGATTCCATCCGAAGCTGCATTAGTTCTTGACGCTGGTTGTGGAGTTGGTGCTCTTACAGCATTGGTCAACCAAAAAATGACATCAACACGTGTAGTTGAACTTGATTTATCCAGGCACATGTTGACTCATCAGATGAAGGAAGTGTCTGAACAGAGTGTATCACTCGTACAAGCTCTTATGCCCAAGTTTCCTCTCAGATCTAATACATTTGATGCAGTAGTGACAGTACAGTCTCTTAGTGAGGTGCTTTGTTTCTCTGGTAGGGATATCCTTTTGAGCACAATAGAGGAGATTGGTACACTTCTTCGTGAAGGTGGTGCATTCGTAATAATGGACCATCAAAATCCAGGTGACGAATTGATAGATGTCAATCTCAATGACCAGATGTTTCTGAAGCTTGAACGTTTTCAGAATTCATTTGAATACCGTCCA
Organism: Candidatus Thorarchaeota archaeon; assembly: GCA_016839345.1. Next base: position 6,796 of record JAEOUL010000188.1, read on the forward strand.
TTCAACTTTTTAGTTCTAGATGACGGATGGGTTAGGATTTCCATGCGCGATCTCTATGAGTTCATCACCAAGGTATGGGCATTTGATACGCCCCTCGAGCAGGAAGAGATGCAGGAAACTCACACCCCCTTCACAGGAGGAGAGTTTGCAGCAATTTTGAAAGCCCATGGATTTACAATAGACCTTGTTTCAGGTGTAGTACCTATTGAGAGTTATTTGAAACGACACAGGATTAGAATCAGACCCAAACAAAATCTGCCTAAGAGGTTCTTTATTGTAAAAGCCACTAAGTAGAGAACATTGTGAAATTAAAATGAAAAGGGTGCTCAA
>JAEOUL010000189.1 GCA_016839345.1 Candidatus Thorarchaeota archaeon
AGTCCTGCTCTTCCAAAATGCCTTTGCTTCTTCCTCTAATTTATCTAATCTATCATAGTAATCAGGAAATTCATTTAGATGAGCTAGAGCAATCTTACCGGTTGTCAATGGATCGTCGTCTGTAACATTTGTTTCTTTATCCCTTCTACCATGTTCAAGTTCAACATCCATGCCCATTCTGAATTGTTCTATATCAAACCTGTCCCACTTAATCCCAAGCTTTTCTCCTATTTCCTTTGCCTCATCAAATGTGAACGACTTTCTTCCAGACATAGCAGTGTTCTAACCAAACTGGGATATATTTACTTTGAAATCGATTCAGGACAAAGTAACAAAAAGTGGAGCCCTGGGCGGGTTTTGCTTAACTCGAGGTAGTGACCTGATACTGCAAGACTAATATTATTGAACCAAATGCTTCTGATGTGGTAGAAACGATTTGCAGTCCGCACTCGTGTCCATTGGATTTCTAGCCATCACTCTGATATTTTTAGCAGGAGCTGAGCTGATGGTGAGAGGACTTGTAAAGGACCTTCAAGCAAGAGAGGAGCTGTTCATACAGAGCTTCCGGAGGTCTGTTTCATCTAGTATTTTCAAACGAAGCAAATCACTATGGAAAGCACTATACAACTTTCTTTGGATGTTCTCTGGATTATTCGTTATACTTGCATTTGCTGGTGTTTTGGATACTTCTGTCTACATCATACCAATGATGGTTCTATACGTAATCGGAGATATTCGACTGGACAAGGCGTGGAATTACATTCAACAGACGCACTCGCGAGTGACAAGTGTTGAGAAGTGGAAACACTACGAGGTTTTTCGGAATCTGGTAGAAACAGATAACCTTGCATTCCTGGAAATCATTAGCGACACAGAAAAGATAGCCAAGCTTGCAAATGTTGCGAAATATTTGAAACGGGGTGTCACATTTGACTCGAAGCATCTCAAGCCCTTGGTTCTGAAGGAAGACCTAGGACCTAGACTCCGAAAGAATCTCATCTTTCTTATGAGCGAAGAGAGCTCTACACAGCGCAGTCGGGAGGAAATCTATGTTATCCTCTTCACACTGGCTGAGGAGGAGGATGTTCTAGGAGAGATTGCAGATGAGCTCCTCTCAAGCCCAGATGACCTGCAATCAATATTCAAGTAGAGAGTGGAGCCCCAGGCGGGATTTGAATTCTAGATCAATTATAGTCCCTCTCAGAGGGGTTGTTTACATGACTGGTTCTGGTATAGTCTAATCTAGTTGCATAGAGAAGCGCAGATATGGGGGCTAGAAAGGACACTGCAAATATGATAAAAGGCACACCTATAACAACACCAACACCAGCGATTACTTTTACAGCCATTGATTTCTGTAGCCATACAGCTAGACTTGAACAAAAAGTGAGAGACCCAAACACCATCATGAGTGTTCCAATTATAGTGTGAAGTGAGCCTGGAAATGAAATGAATTGATAGATGAAATAACCACCTGAGATGTGGATTGCTCCTACAAGAACCATATAGATTGTAATATTTCGAATTTCTAACGAGCTATCAACATCATCCATAGATGAGTCCTCAAGTTTTTGTTTTCATTCTCTCATATCTGCGGAACCTCATAATTTTTTCAGTGGTGAAGATTGATTGTTATAGAAGAAGTGGAGCCCCAGGCGGGATTCGAATTCGCGCTCCATGGCGCAGACGTCCAAGGAGTCCCGCGGCCTCCTCTAAGTCGAGAAGAACGCATGGTTCATCTCTCTTACCAAGGAGGCGATCTAACCAGTCTGAGCTACTGAGGCTTCCGTATGACATCCAAAAGATGTCACTTCACGTTCCGCATGATAATTGGTGATAAAGATTTCTACAAGGTTCTTCACACCTAGAAAACGAAGAAGTGATAATCACAAAAGTATCTAGGAATCACGGAGGCTGGAGCATTTGAACACCGTAGATAGTCAAGATTCTCAGAAAGCTCTTGCTATACGAGCGTATGGCATATCGGGAAGTGTACTCAAGAAGGAAATTGAAACTGTCACAGGAGTCAATCCGGGTAAGAATGCTGTATATACTGAGGAAACTGGACGTGTGGCAGTGGCTTCGGAGGTGTTGGGCACTGGAGGTTGTGGTGGGGGCGGTGATTGTTACGGATGTGATGGAGGAGGGGGTGGTGGAGAGGGTGCTATTATTTGTCTGATAATATTAATAGCAATAATGGCGGCACTCACCATAGTCTGGGCAGTAGTTATGCTTGCTTTCTCAATCATGACATTAGGCGGATTCTTCAGGAAACGATATCGAACACTTTTCGTCATTGAGAAAGAAAACAGAGAATTCATTGGAAAACTTGCAGTGATTACAGTTCAGAAAAGAGGTGTTTTGGAATATCCATTTGGACATCGAGAATATGACAGCTGGATGGTTAGAGCATTTAGGATGTTTAATAGGCTAAAATATATCCGCCAGGCTAGTCTCTTCTTTGGTTTTTGGTGGGGATTCTTTGAAGTCGCATTCAAACTTAATCAGATACTTCTTGACCCATCAGATTACAATCTATGGCCACTACGTTATGTGATGGTTGCTATCTTTCTCCCTCTTCTACTCTACAGTCCAATCTTGGAAATTCAATTCAGAGGTGTCTTTAATTCAGGAGATGAGATGGTCATGCGACTGATCAACCATGAACCAACTTACTCTCCGAATCAACCTATGATGTTTTCAACAACACCAATAGAAGTTGGAAAAATCACAAATGCTGAAACTAAGAAATATGATTATGAGAACAAATCATGAAGTTTGATTTGATACTCTCCAAGTTTCCCTCCGTAGTTACCCGCGCTCATTTTTGTGATGCCGGGATGCTTACAGACGGTTTCAATAGCTACCTTCATCGCCTCAGCAACAGAGGCTTCAGTCAGACCATTGATTACAATCTCTTGTACAAACTCACTTCCTTCAGGTACAAATGAATTGGGAACAAGAGCTCTCAGGGTTGGACAGAACTTCTCATTCGTGGACGCAAACAGAACCTTGTATTTCGATGACGGTTTTGAACCAGATCCAACTAAACCACCCGGGAAAGGAGTGTAGGCACCTTCTACTTTCTCGATTGCCTTAACCGCAGCCATGCCGCTGTTCATCCCGCTCTCTACATCCTCACAGCAATAGATTATGTTGCCACCAGCAACTCCTTTCACTCGACCAAACATATTCTGCATAACACAGGTCCCACTCATTCTTGGAATAAACCATAATACTCGCCCATCAATAGGACCCTTTTTGGTCTGAAACCCGTCACCGAACATAGCAACCTTTTTGCCAATCTCGTAGAGATCCTTTGCCTTTGGAGTGTCATCAAAAGCAGATGCTGTTGGACTGGTCAAAACACACTGTCCAAGTCGTGCCAAGAGCTGTGGCTCTAGTTTCTTCTTTGATCCAACTGCAAAAACTACACGCACCCCAGGACGCCCATCTGGGGTTTCATCAGGAGACATGATGTACTCAATCCCAGCCTCTGCTGGAGCCATAATCACTGAGGTTCCAAAGCCAGTGGCTTCAAGAGCTGTGATTCGTGCCCACTCTTCACTGTAAGCTGTGATTATTGTTCTATTCATGTGCATACTGAAAGCTTCTGCAAAAGTGTCTTCGATTGGAACTCCATTTATCTCCATGAGAACGCACCCACGTGTGAATTTCCGAAGCTCTACCGCCCTTTTCTTTTTTCCTACAGGCGTTTGAGAACTGCAAAAAGATTTCGTTCTTGGAGGAGCAAAAGACGCAGGTCTAAGCTTGTCCACTTAACAACGAACGATTTATGACGGGGATTATGTCCAAAAAACAAGGAGGATGGACTCATGACAGTGACAATGTCACTAAGAGAAATACCCGAATTACCTCTGGAAGCAGATTCTATTACTCCTAATCATTTTGCTGGAAAGTCTGTCAAAGAGATTGGAGAATTGCCTCTTCAACAAGGCAATCAAACCATTCAACTCAAGGATTTCTTCGATATCAGTGGGGAGAGTGGTCCGACACCAGAAGAAACTGAGATTACTGTCAAAGGCAATCTCAAGAAGGTGAAGATGATAGGGAAAGAGATGAATGGAGGTAGAATTACTGTCGAAGGAGATACAGGAATGTATCTCGGAGCAGAGATGATTGCTGGCCGTATTCATGTGAAAGGTTCAGTTGGAGACTGGGCAGCAGCTGAGATGGAAGGAGGCAACATCCAGATTGAGGGTGATGCTGGTGACTACCTTTGTTCGGGCTATCGTGGCAGTACAGATGGTATGAAAGGCGGGCGTGTCTATGTAGCTGGTAACGTAGGGCGTGAGATGGCCTCGCATATGCGCAAAGGATTCATTGCTGTCAAAGGAAATGTTGGTCCACAATCAGCAATTCGAATGATGGGTGGAACTGTGATTGTTGTAGGAGATATGGCAGAACGAGTGGGTGTTCAAGCTACAAAGGGAATGATATTCTGTCTTGGTAAATTGGAATCACTGTTTCCAACCTACAAGTTCAGTGGTAGTTCTGAGCGAGAATTCGTCAATTACTACCTAAGATACCTGAAAGATCGCAGACCAGATTTTCTATCTGAAGATGTTGATATTTCAGAGAAGTGGGTCAAGTATATGGGAGACTTTGCAGAGGCTAGTCCGGGAGAGGAAATCTACTTTCGGGCTTCGAAGAACCAGCATTTAATGTGAGGTGTGAGAGAGGACATGAGAATCAGTGTTAATGAAGGAGCATTTGAAATTACAAAGGAGATTATGGATCAAAAAGATGACTTGGACTGTACTGTCATCGAATTGAAGAACGGTACAACTGTCATTGATGCCGGTATAGAAGTCAATGGAACCGAGGAACTGGGAAGACTCGTGAGCGAAATATGTCTGGGAGGATACGGAGTAGTCAGACATACAATGATGCACATCGGAGATATGGACCTGAATGCTGTCGTTGTTAGTTCTGACCATCCCAAGATTGCATGTATGGGTTCACAGTACGCAGGTTGGATGATCAACGAGGAAGGTTACTTTGCCATGGGTTCAGGCCCAGCAAGAGCACTTGCCCGTGTTGAGAAGAAATTGTACAAGCATCTTGACTACGAGGATGACGCAAAGGTTGGGGTAATTCTGCTTGAAACAAGAGAAACACCCCCGGATAATGTTGCCCAATATATCGCGGACAAGTGTGGAATTGCCACCTCTGATCTCTATTGTATTCTTGCTCCCACAGCATGTCTCGTGGGTTCTATACAAGTTTCAGCAAGAGTCGTCGAGGTGGGAATGCACAAACTGCATGAAATCAAATTTGATCTCGATAGAGTCAGGTCAGGATATGGTGTTGCTCCTGTAGCTCCAGTAGCAAAGAAGGATGCCAGAGCAATGGGAGTCACAAACGACTGTATTCTCTACGGAGGTCG
>JAEOUL010000001.1 GCA_016839345.1 Candidatus Thorarchaeota archaeon
ACGGAGGTAATCCATATGCTCCCTGGAAAAGTACCACCTGAAATTCTTCAGAGCATTGTATTTTCAAAATTAGGTAAGAAGGACCCTGATGTTCTTCTTGGAGCAGAACTTGGAGAGGATGCATCAGTTATCAAGATTGGAGACCAGGTAATAATCGCTGCGACTGATCCAGTCACAGGCTCTATAGAAGATGTTGGCTGGTTAGCTGTTCATGTAAATGCAAATGATATTGCAACATTCGGAGTTTCTCCAAGATGGTTCCTGACCTCAATTCTCCTTCCACCTGGTTTTACGCCAGAGCACCTAGAGAGAGTAATGTTCCAAATCAATGCTGCTGCAACAGAGCTTGAACTTGCAGTTATTGGTGGTCACTCGGAAATCACAGAGAGTATTACTCAACCGATTGTTGTAGGTTTCATGATGGGTGTTGCTCCTGTTGGAGGATATGTGACTTCGAGTGGAGCAAAAAGAGGGGATTCTCTTATTGTGACAAAGACTGTCGGTATTGAAGGAACATCAATTCTGGCAACAGAAGGAAGTTCGTATCTAGAAAAGGCTCTAGGATCTGATATAGTTCAACAAGCTCAACAACTCAAAAATCAAATCAGTGTTGTCAAGGATGGAGTGACAGCATTCCAAACTGGATTTGTACATGCTATGCATGATCCTACCGAGGGTGGTATCTCCAACGCGATTCATGAACTGTGTGATGCAAGTGACTTGGGTTGTGAAATTGATTCAAATCTGATTCCGATTCATCCCACAACAAGACAAATTTGCGAATATCTTCAGATTAGTACATTGGAATTGATTAGTAGCGGATGCATGTTGATTAGCTGTGAAAGTGATCAAACCAATAATGTGATTCAGGCATTATCTAAAGCGAATATTGACGCAGTAGTAATAGGAAATCTCCACAAGGACCGTACTCATCGTAAAATTATCATCGATAATGAACACAAAGACTTTCAGCGACCCAAAACTGATGCTCTTTGGGCTGCACTTAAGAAAGTCAATCCTTCATGAATTCTCTTAGTGTTTCAAGATCTGATTCCTTAATCCAATCAAGAGTAACTGGAGATAGTGCAATGTTGTTATTAACAAGCACTTCATAGGCATCAGTATTTACCGGTGGATCTCTCTCAATTCCTAGATACCAATAGTATGGTCTCCCATTAGGATCAATACGACGCTCAACCTCATTATGCATCCGGATTTTTGTTGGTTTGGTGATTATCAACCGGCTCTCCTCGGTTATCTGCGAGGGGAAGTTCAGATTTAACAAGTCAATACCTTTTGGCATACCTTTCTTCAATATCTTCATAGCTAGATCTTTTGTGATTTGGCAGATTCTTTCACAATCGCTTGTGGAACCGGTAGAATCAAACCATTCTTCTGGAGTTGCTTCTCGTGAGACTGCTATTGATGGAATCCCTCTAATTGCCGCCTCAAAAGCTGCTCCTACTGTTCCACTCGTCAACATACTCTGATATCCGACATTTGCACCTGTATTTGGGCCAGATATGAAGAGGTCCACTCTCTCAAAGAATGATTCTCCAAGGATTACAGAGTCTGCTGGAAATCCATCATGAGTAACAAAACTATACCCATTCATTTCATGTTTTTCAGTTATTCTTATGGGTCTCTTCAGAGTCAACGCTTTTCCAGTTGCACTTCGTTGACCATCTGGAACAATAACATAAAGCTGCACTTCCTTACTCAGCTTTTCTGCTAATCGTAGCAGTCCATCACTTCGTGGGCCGTCATCATTAGTGAGACAGACTCTATACATTTTATATCTCTCCATTTATGATGACATCTGTGTCGCTTCAGATTGCTGATAAGATTGGTGATATGAAAAATAAAAGTGTGGAAGCGTTTAGCTTCCACCCCGGCATCAGTAAACTACGCATAAAATTATAGGTCGTAAGCCTTGAGGGTCTTACGCTTGTTTTCCATGGTTCTTTTAGCTGCACCATCTAGTATCTTCTCGATCTTCTTGTCAAGTGCATCATAGAAATCTCCAGAAACCTGGACATTCTTTTTCTTAGCATAGTCTTGAACTGCTTTCTTAACGACATAAGGCATTCTTTAATTCACTCCTCCTAAGAGTGCTTTAAAGTGCGTTCTAATGCCTTATAAGCCTTTACAGAGAGGTTATTTCTA
>JAEOUL010000190.1 GCA_016839345.1 Candidatus Thorarchaeota archaeon
CAAACACTGCAGCCTTACTTTATGAGTGGGCAAGGTTTGGAGAAAAGACAATGACAGGTCAACAGATGGGTATCAAAGTAGTGAAGGAGCAGATTCGGGGTATTACTAAAGCAGCTCAAGCTGGAATTTTTGTAAAGGTAAATACAATTGTCATTCCAACATTTAATGAGAATGATATAATCCCTCTTGCGAAGCGAATTAGTAAAGCAGGAGCTTCACTTCAGAACATCATTCCCTTGGTTCCGAATGATCGTCTGAAATCAATGATTCCATCAAAGAAAACAAAAATCGTTGAATTACGAGCTCAAGCAGCTGCTTTCATCAAACAATTCCATCACTGTAAACAATGTAGAAGTGATGTTGTTGGAATTCCGGGATGTGACACTGTCCTTTGAGAAATCTACTGGATTGCGAGACATTTCTGTTCAATGAGTTTGTTAATAATAAACCACATTGCACGCGGATCATAAGGAAGTGAGTCTAAGATTTCTCTGACCTTTTTCGTGCCATCAAATGCTTGAAGAATATCTTCGAGTGGTTTTCCATACTGTGATTTCAATAAATCAAGTGTCATCTCTGGACAATCCAGTCTAGCCAAAATATTGTCATCTGTGAGCCGTTTCTTGAAATCTATCCACTGATATCTAGTGAGAATCGATATTAGAGCCAGAGCCTTGTCATCAGAAAATCCAATGAGATCCATGATTTCTGCAACAGTACGTTTTCCATTAATGAAGGACTCAATCTGCTCGAGATCATGATCCACAGATCCTACCCTGAATGGAATACGCACACCATTAGATCTCTTGATTGGTACTAGATCAAGAGAAGCTGAGGAGAATGGAAATTCCATAACTACGGTAAGAGCTGATTCCCTAAACCGACGGATATCGCCCTCAAAGTGTCGAAGTTTTTCTCCATGGTCAATCTCAACCTGTTGAAGGATACGCTTCAATTTTTCACGATACGGTGCTTCATCCGCAACTGGGTCTACAACCAGAAGAACCAAGACGTTCTCTCCAACCTCAATCAAAATATCATACGCTGCTTTCCTTATTGTTCGAATAGGAGTCTTTGCAAAGATAATTACTGCAGTTACAAAACCAGCGATTAGATCAGGATCAACTGTAAGCTCAGCATATGGGATATTTAGAACAGACTCACCCCCTTCCATTCGGATTAATGAAATATATCGCACCTTGGAAACATCAAGAGCCATCGCCTAACCCTCCTACTCGCCTTTCGGTGAGTCGCTATATCCCAAAACACCTGCATCAATGAGATTCTTTGCTACCAAACGAACAGCTTCCATGTTATATGGAAGTAACTCACATATTTCTGCCAGTGTTTTAGTACCATCGCATTGCTCTACAAGTTTTGTTAATTGTTCACCATATACTCCTAAGAGGAACATTGGTGGTTCCATAATCTTAACTAGTATTGAATCTTCTTCTAGTCGTCTTGTCATTGTAATCCATTTGTATTTATCAAGCATTGAAATGAGAGCCATAACCTCAGAATCCTCAAACTCAGATTGCTGCATTATTTCCTCAATAGTACGTTTCCCGTTTATGTATCCTAAGATAATTTGCATCTTTTCATCGGTTTCGCCAACACTCCAAGGTATGTTTGCACGATGATCAGGAGTTGCGTCTGATTTTGTTACTAATCGAGGTATCATTGTCAAATCGAATGAACTGTAGGGATATACCTGAAGAATATCTAAAGCGAATTCCCGGAATGGGCGAATGTCTCCTTTCCAAGATTGAAGGAGAGGTTCATGTGTTTTCTCAAAGTGTTGCACAATCTTGATCAGATTCTTTCTATAGGGTTCATCATCTTCCACTTTGTCTACAATAAGCAAACCGACAACATAATCCCCCTCTTCAATTACGACAACATAACCTTCCTTTACAAAAGTCTTCAACTGTCGGTTTTCGAAGATGATAACTGCGAGAACAAAACTAGCTACTAAATCGGGGTCTACAGACATTTCCCTATATGGAATACCAATGATTGGTTCGCCGCCCTCTCTTCTTACAAGAGAAAGATAACGGACTTCCGCTTTCGTTTCAGCTAATTCGTTCACAACCTACAACAGAAACATTACCCTAAATAAGTTCTCAGAAGAAATCCATCAATCCAGTTTGTGTTACCATGGTAATATCTACATCATAATCTATGCTATACCCAATCACCTGTCTTAGATCTGTAACTGTGAAATAACTACCCAGACTTGTTACAAGGAGTGAACCTTTCATACCAACAACATCGCCAACCAGAGGTCGGTCATCAATCTGTTTAGTCTTTTTTCTCCATGGAACTGGTTGAGTATCTATACTCCCTAGAGAATAATAAACGGAAAGATCTTCAAGGTCGATATTAGTAGGAGCTTCTTCACCTTTAGCGTCATGGAGGAAGTCATCAACGAGATTTTGGGCGGCTTTCCTATCCAAGTTGCCCATGAGACTTCGTATTTTTCGCTCCCCTCTAACGTGTTTGGCCAATTTTGGATTCTTACCTAAACGGTCTTCAATTCTTCGCGCGGTCATACCACCTTGAACAAGTTCAAGAATTCCTCCGTAATCAGCGCCTTGTTCAACCCACCTTGTTCGTACTCGTTTTTCAGAGGAAACTCCAACCTTCATGGTTTCATCATTGAATAGAACCAGATAAACAGC
>JAEOUL010000191.1 GCA_016839345.1 Candidatus Thorarchaeota archaeon
ACTTTTCATTTGATGATTGGATGCTTCTTATAATCTTTGGTGTATTGTACCTCATGTTCACAATGTTCACGGGTGGAAGCAGCTTTGTTGAGGGCGGCTTTATCGATGCCAAGGTTTCATTGAAGCTTTTCCCATTATATGGCGTAGCAATTTTCCTGTCAGTACTGATCGATGAAACAAGACAACTTACAGTATACATAATGGCAGGTACAGTCTTCGGTCTGATGATGTTGTACTTTGCATTCCTTCGAGACTATGACAAATGGCCAACATATTCTCAGTTCAAGTACTCTGATATTCATGCCACTACTGACATCAACCCCAAAGGCAAGGTGAAAACTGGTGCTGAAATCTGGTGGGCAAAGACAACAGGACCACCGATTAAAGCTGGAGAGAAGGTCGTCATTGAAGCAATCACGGGCATGACAATGATTGTCAGAAGACCAGACGACATCTCAATTTCGGAACAATAGTGACAAGTTCAAGAAGGGTGCGGGATCTTCCAAACCCTTCTTACTCTTTCTTTTTCGAACCAAGGAGTCCCCAGAGGACAGAGATTCCAAAGAGTAATCCGATGATAGTTGTTAGACCCCATTCTATCTGGAAGAGCTCAGGCGACATTACAGTGTCAATTGGAAAACGAGGGAACACTAGGAATGCAATCATATTCCACATAAAATGGAATGAAATTGGAACCCAAAGTTTCCTCCCGGACCAATAGTAACAGAGCGAGAGCAATACTCCTCCTAGAAACAGATTGATTGAGAACAGGATGACTAGATGAATTGGAACAATATATCTTGCCCACCAACTAAAATGACCTAGTGAGAAGAATATAGAGCTGAGAAAGATTGCATTGTTGCGTCCAGTAAGGTTCTCCATTCTTGTCAAAATATATCCACGATGAGCGAGTTCCTCAAACACTGCAGTTGGGACTGTGATAATTAGCTGATTCATCAAGAGGTCAGCTGTAATCTGTTCAATAGGTTTTAATTGACCTCCCCCAAAAAATGCAAAAAGGATGACCAATGCTGAGGCGGCAATAGCAACAATCGCGCCAATGACAATGTGAGAGTACGTATCGTTATCAAATTTCATCCCAAGCTCAGAAATATCTTTTCCACCATCCCAGATGACAAAAACCCAAGTTACAATATACAAGAGAAGAAATGTGCCGAAGAAGACCAATGTACCAGCCAGTTCGTAAAGCTCACCAGTGAACAGAATTCTCACTACTGGACCCATCAGAAAAATCAATACAATGATTGTCATGAAAAGGATTAATTTCAGCCATTTGATCTGTAGTTCTTCATTCATATAATACGCCTATTGGAATCGACTTAAAATCTAACCTAAATCTCATCCGGTGCGGAGTCTATCAGAGAATATTGTATATGTAGTGCCAACTGATATAAGTAAGCGACAGTATTCGCCCACCTAAGGCTATTAAGAGAGAATGCTGCAGAATAAAATAGCTAATCGGATGAATCTGTCCGCGTCATGGAGGAGTGTCCGTGAGTAGTAGAATCAGGAGCTTGTTGCTGGAATTCGATACAGATGAAGTAGGGAAACTAGCAAGAAAAAACGCCAAAAACAAGCAGGCACTAATCAGTGCATTTTCCGACACTTCAGATTTAGTCCGAGAACGAGCTCTGATTGCTGCTATTGATTTAGCTGACCCAGAGATTGTTACTGACGTGGCAAAGGCTCTCTCAGATGATGTTTTGAATGTGCGAATTGCAGCAGCACAGGCATTAGCTTTCTACCATCAACCAAGAACTATTCCTATGCTATTCAAGGGACTCAAGGATGATAGCACTTGGGTTAGGTCTCACTGTGCTGTGGGTCTCTCTAAGCTAATGAACGGACCAATATGGGCACGTCTCTCTGATGAGCATATCGAGAAGTTCGTAGAGGACTTTCCTGAGATGGCAGAGGAGGATATTAACAAATTCCTTCTAAGCATAAGGATGAATAGTTCGGCAATAGACCGATTCATGAATTGGCGTAGTAAGGGATTTGAAATTGAGTTGGATATGACAAGTCTTATCGAAGAGATAGAAGGTGCTCCAATTCTCCTATCTGCTGATGCAGTTACTGCTATGCCTAAAGCACCAGGCATTTCTGATGAAGTTGAAGAAATCCTCAGTGAGCTTCCTGAGGAGATATTGGCTACGCTACCATCAGAGGACATCAAGAGACTTACACCAGTGTCTGCAAGGGAACTCGTACAGAAACTCAAAGTATCCATTCCATCTGCAACACCTAAAAAGAAGAAAAAGACTGTAAAGGTTCGAAAAGTCAAGAAGGTCAAAAAGAAGATAAAAGCGACAGCAACAGAGGAACTGATTGAAAAACTTCCTCCTGAAGTTCGAGCTGAGATAGGAGATGATACTCTTGCCTCCTTGAATACCGAGGAGCTAGAGGCGCTTCTGGCTGCATCACCCGCACCTGAAGAGCCTGAAGAGGAACCAGAAGTAGAACCTATCGATCCAAGAAGACAAGTTTTCATCGAAAAATATGGAGAAGAAAAAGCCGAGCTACTGATATCAATTCCAGAAGTTATGCTTGAGGGTATTCCTGAGGAACAAATTGCAGAAATGGATCTTGAAACCTTGAAGGGTCTAACTCAAGCTTTGGAGCCTCGAGATTAACCTATTCAGAACCCCGGATTACTACAGCAAATTCTCCTGCTAATTTCCCATACCATTCCAAAAGATCACGCATATTATCCACATGACGATAACTACCATTTCCATATTGTGCAATGGCTAGCATCAATTCTTCGTCAATTTCACTCCTCTCTCCAAGACCTATTGAATAGATCACAAGCTTACTACGGTCTGTGAAACGTTCCTTTAAGACTTTGAGCGGAGGAGGACCAGAGGTGGTCATTCCATCAGTGAGCATAATCAACATAGTTGGTTTGTTTGGGTCACCAAACTCGTTCATAATGTCATGTGCTTTTGCTAGAGCAGAACCCATATCGGTTAGAGTGCCGCCTTCCTCAACTTTGTCTACAACATGAGTGCTGATAATCTGAAGACCCAGTGCTTTTTCACGTCCAGTGCATTCAACGAAAGGTTGAACCTCTCCGGTTTCCGAGTTTAGAAATGTCATTTCACTAACTTCTTTCTCAAAAGTAATGACACCAACTTTCTCACCATATCCTCTACCAACCTTTTCTGCAAGATAAAGGAGAACTGCCATTGCTGCAGCTTCAGCCCGGCTGACGTTACGACCTTCCTCAAAACGGTTGAGGAATGCATGGACTTCTGGGCTATCGCCTGCAAGATCCTTCAGTCCTTCACGAGCATGAGCGATATCTTGGACAGGCACATCAGTTGTTTTCATTGATCCACTTGTGTCAATGCATAGTACAGCGTTGAAAGGTGACGCAATACCTACTGTCTTGAATTGATATCCAGTACGTTCTCTAAGTGCCTCAAAAGCAAGCTTAGCGAAGCTCTTTCCAGCCAGCACTGGTTTGGTGTTTATTATCTCAACCTTCACAGCCAGCTCAGGCCAATTGAAGGACATCCCTGGGTAGACAAGTCGTCCACCAATTATGTTCTCAAGCGACTTTACTCGTTCTGCAGCTCTTGACACCAAATCCTCAGTGTTAGCATCCTCCGCCAGAGGTTTAAGGCCAAACTCAACATACTCCAAAGCTAACATGTCTTCATCATAGAGGCCAACTTCAACCTGATCACCTTCCATGAGTAATGAAGCTTCGAGAACTAACGTATCGATTACAATTTGGTCTTCAGACACTTCATTACTTTTTCTAATTTCAGCAGCGCCCCAGAAACTACTTTGTGGATCTTCAAAGATGACAATTGATCCAATATCTGCATCTAGTTTCTTAGCAATCTTCGGATGTAGATTTGCAAAACCTCTTAGATCGCCGCCGTCGATTATCTCCAAGGACAATTTCTTGGTGATGGCTGTTACCTCCTTAGTGCTATAGAATTTCACTCTAATTCTGAGGTTATAAAGAATTGTGAGTCCGCGTCAGGATATTAGTTCAAGTAAATGAGATTGCAACTCCTTTGAGGATTCAAGGGTCATTGAATGGTCAGCTAGAGACCTAAGTAGGACTGGACTAAGTTTCTGTGAAGCATTCTCCAAGGTATCAAGTTGTATCATCCCCTGAGTTGTTAAGACTGTGCAACTTAGAATCTGCCCTGGACGTCTTCTAATCCAAATATGATATTCCTTCGTCTTGTCCTTAGATGTCAATGTCAGAACATAGGAGTTTTGTTCGACCCCATTGGTTCCACCGTCTGTTGTGGGTTTAGGTTCGGGCCAGGTACCCTCTGGAGGAATCATGAAATCGAGAGAACTCAATTCCCACTGGTCCTTGTTCAGAGTACTGATTATGGTGTCTTCAAGTTCGCGTTGTGATTTTAGTGATTCATCTTTGCAGATGTACTCACGTGGAGTTCCACTCGTACCTGCTGAGGTCCGAAATGGAGTACGAAGTAGAGAAAGCGCATTGCCTCCTAGAATTCGCTGTGCATCACCTAGGGTTCCCTGAAAGTTTCTGGATAGCAGATACATGATGATATCCAATGCTTGTACTGACAAAAAACTGAAGTCAGTCCCAAAGAGGAGTTTTTCAGACCATGATTCTATCCTCTCACTTACTGTATCAAAGAGAACTGGGACATCTCGATCATGAAGTGTCGAGGTTTCTCCGAATATTATTGGATCCTTTAAAGCCTCATATAGGCGAGAATCACCTGGTGACATTCCACAATGGGCCAAGATGACCTTTAATCCTTTTAGAGCATCACCACATTGAGGATCATTTCGCATTGAATCCACAAGTCTTTTGATTCTGACAACTGTCTTCATATTTCGTGTATCGAATATAATTGGAATACCTAGTTCTCCTGCCCGTTTCACAACTTTCCTTGATGCATCTTCTTCTATTGATTCAAGAAAGAGTTGTGCAAGTGGGTGAAGTTTGAGCCCTCGAAGTCCAAGTTCTTTCACGCTTCGTTCAAGCTCCTCCACTGCAGTCATACCGCCATCTAGTGGATTAACTCTCGAAAATCCAATTAATCGTGTAGAGTGAGGAGCTCTACTAGTCCAAGCAGCAATTTTGTCGTTTGAAACTATAAAAGAAGCTTCTCCAGGTTTTTCTGGTGATGAGTAGTCATCTGTGTACGGGAAGACAATAGTTCTATCAACTAACCAACCATGGTCCAATCGTTTCCAATTGTTGCGGCTCTTAAAAACGCGAGCAGCAAAATCAGGCGCTTGAATACGAACTGGTTCAAAAAGGAGCGAGTCTTCTTCCATTAATACTTTTGACTGCTTTTGAATCTCAAACCATAATGATGCATAGAAATCGTACGCACCAGCAGGGGTGTTCTTGTGACTCTTCTCTCGTCCCATATGATGATGAGCATCTACAATGTAGAGTCTAAACTCATCGCCCTTCTCAATACCGCGATTAGGTTGGTCCTCAATCGCTCTTACAACGAGCATAGATGAAGGTCATTCTATTTTTGTGATAAACTATTGCTTCAACCTCTAGTGTAAATCGGCACTATGCATATATCAGCTGCTGTCAACATTCTTCTAAGATACTCTGGAGCATTGAAGAATGATTGTAGTTGAGGACATCGAAGCAAATGAAATTCATCGCTTCGTTGTGGTTGATGCATCGCTACAGCTGGGTATTGTCCGTGCTGGACAGGACATACGAACATTCGATCCTGAGCGTGCTTTCTCATATTATAGGATGGTCGAGAACCAGCTCAATGATTTCTCATCATTGTATCCTGGTGCTTTCAGATATCTTCCACGAAGAGTATATGACTATCTAAGAAAACCTCGTCTACTCAGTGAGTTCTATCATGGTTCAACAACAACCTCAGAAACAAGTTGGATTGCAGATTTTCTTGTTGTAAAACCCCTAATCAGTCTTGGAGGTACAGTCCTCCCTGCACTTCAACGGGATGCGAATGCAAAGTCAATCTATAGATGGTCAACAATGCCACCTCATAGTCCTCGGCTCTATCATCTACAAGATATGAGACAAGGTCGTCGAACAGAAGAAGGGTGGGGATGTATACTAAGAACAGAAGACCTTCCTTTAGCTCTGAAAGGACCAAACCGAGCAAATTTGCTGAATTACATCAAGAGCAATAAACCTGTGATCATTGAACTAGGTCCCAGTGATGAATTAGATCCATTAATGGAATGGTTAGTACTTTTGAAACAGGCAGGCCTAAAGACTCCGAATCTTATTCTAGGTGCAAAAAATCACAAAGAATGGGGAAAGAACATAACCCGGCTTCTTGATGTCCCTGGAAGTAGGGTTCTAACTTCAGGAGCAACAATATCATCCTTATCGACGCTTGTACGTCACATGCGTAAGACTCAGAGTGATGCTAATTGGTCGAAGCGGCTGATGTTTTCATCTGCATATCCTGAAACACAGTTTGGTGACAGTGTGTCCGAGATATTCAGTTATCTTCTTAGTAGGAATTTAGCAGCTGAGCCAGAAGAGATTCAAAGGATTCTTGGAGGGAATTTTCTTTCAATCCTTCCTCCACGACCCGGATTTCTTCAATATGATGAGAATAAGACATCTGTTGTTGCAGAGGAGAGTTTAGGAAAAGCAGCGATGAATGAACTAGCTAGAATACTCCAGCTCCTTGATGCTCGAAAGATGCTAGGTATTGTATCTTTGGATCATATGATTGAAAATGATGGAGGAAGTATATATCTCGACAGCTGTGTTCTGACGTTAAAAGGACCAACTTCAACAAAAGCTACGAGTCTTGCTTTGCTTCTTGAGAAGAATGGTTCAGTCATGTTTTCGGGGTGGAGGAACGCGTTTTCAGAAAGTCTACTTTCACGAGATGGAATTCTTCTTGCTACATTGGTACGTGCAAACGCGAAATTAGAAGGACCGATTTTTGGGTCTCCAGCACACCTGACTCGTTTTGATCAAGCCCTCCTAAATTGCCTACAGGTGGATAAATCAAAAGAGATACTTTCAGCCCTTCATTTTGGCATAGAAATTGCAAAGTCTGAATCGGGTATATTCTTCATGTGTGACAATGATATGAATGCTCTTGAAGTCACAAATGGGGACTTTCTTCTTGCCTTGGATGTAAACACTGGGCAGTGGTGTGCAGGTATAGCTAAAGAACATCCTCGTTGTGGTGAACATTCAATTGTTGTATCTGAGTCCGATGCAGCTCTTTTTGGGTTTCGGAATTCAACAATCGTCAATCTAGTAAAGTATGATGGAGATATCACTGAGATTCGGGAAGCTGTACTATCATACTCTTCACATAGATCCTTTAGTAATGCAGAGCTAGTATCATTCATGCATCTTCATGAAAATCAAATTCGTGATTCCATCAACGGCATATTGGTGGGAGTTGATACAAAACTAAATGTTGGGAAGGATGAAAACCCTATTTCCTTGAGAATCAGACACTCACAACCTGAATTACTCCCAGGACAGGTTGGAAGACTTTCAGACACTGGAACGGCTTTTAAACCACAGCAATCCTTTGGGGATTTTAATGTGATTCTTTGTATCTCAAAGGATAGGAAGATGAAAACCAAGGATGTTTCTCTAAAGACAGTTCACGCTGCGAAAATACAGTTGGAACCCTTGGTCAAAATTGTGCCAGAACTCCAGACATTTCTGAACAGAATTCGTGAAACTGCAACCAGGTCGCAGATTGCAGCTCTTGCAGCTCTAATGATTGTAAACACACTGACCCATAATCAGACAGAAGGAAAACTAGCGCTCGTGACTTTCAATGAAATCCCAGAGAAATTCTCAATTCAAAGAGGAAAAGAAGTCCAGTCTCATGTAGAGTTCTATGAAGATCTACAATCTGAAGAGGTTCTCATCTCCCTGATTTATTCAATAATTGACGCTGCTGATGATGTTGATGGCTATGAGAATATGGCAGGAGCTTATCGTTCAATAGCTGAATACCTTGAAGACTTTGGCTCAGATCGACCAACTGTGGCTATTGTATTAAGCAATGGTGTTGGTACCTATGATGAGGAACACATTTCTTTCCTTCACGCAATATCAAAACAGGAAAGGTATCGACTCGACATACTCACACTTGGAAAGAATGGTGATCTAAATTCAAGTCTCAGGCTGCTGAAGGATCTAAATTCAAACATAATTCCAGTTGAAACATTTTCATCTTACACATTCATTGGATATTTCCTTGACTTAATTGATAATCTAATTCCAAGAACTACAAACCTCCAGTCCTGAATCGGAATCCCATGTATTCAATGGATGAAACACGCATCTCTAGATTATCGACTTCAATCTCTATTTGATCCACTAGATTCTGAACAGCGTTGATTCTCGATGTGACATCTTGAAAATTATATCCTCCAGAATTCTTTGTAAATTGATCCTCCAAAGAAGATGCACGCCGATGTAACGTTTCGAGGGATCGAACTTGTTTCTCAAGCGCGAGGATTATTTTTGAAAATTCTTCAAGCTCATTTTTCATCCAGCAATCACCTCGATGAACTTATCTTCTTGATACGTTTCTCAAGCTCGAGTAGCCGTTTGGATAGCATTTCAATTCTATTGATATTCTCGGAAAGTCGGGTCTTCAGTGCGTCGAAA
>JAEOUL010000192.1 GCA_016839345.1 Candidatus Thorarchaeota archaeon
AAAACTCTCCCCGCATCAATTGGTCGTCCTCCTCCACCAAGTACTGGAGCTGCATTGGCAATCCATGCAGACAATCCAAGCCAGATTGATAATTCAAAGAGGGCGAGTTCTTCATACATTGAACAATACTCCATGTGTGCGGTTTAGTTACCCAATTTCACTCTTTCTTATCTGGTTTCTCAGTCGTGAACCCTCTTTCACTGAGATATAGGCGTCCATCAGATGGCTCACCCTCCGGAACTATCCGTTTGATGATTCTGCCGCCCTTGTCTTTTCCTACTCGCATCTTAATACTATATTCTGACCAATACTCTAGAATGTTCTTTGCGACTGGTTCAAAGTCACCCTGCTCTTTCATGCGAGCTCTCACTTGGTTCAGGACCAACACAACAACATCATGCTTTCTGGCAAGTCCCTTTAGAATTCCAGCTTGTCTATTCAACTCACGATGATTCGAATAGTTTGTTTTTTTGTCTTCTAATTCTAATCTGTAGAATTTAGTCAGAGTATCTATGACCACCATCTTTGTGTCTTCTCGAATATAGAGGTCCAAATCATCAATCAACGCTCCCTGCTCAGCAAATCCTCTCGGCACGAAAATCTTCACCATGGCTTCAAGGTCACTGAAAGAATGACCAGTCACCTGCTCAAGTCGTTCCACAGGCGATGCTGTTTCTGTATTGATATAGATGGTTCCAAAGTCGAGTCTATATGCGGCACCAATGAACTGTATGGCCAATGTCGTCTTACCTGCTGCGGCCTCTCCGTATACATGAGTGAATGATCCTGTGAAAAGACCGCCATTCAAGATGCGATCAAGTAGCGATACCCCAGACGGAAGAATCAAATTCTATCTCACTGCTTATCAGTCGTCACTCTTTGAGTGATAAGCATACCTAGAAGGAACCAATATCATGTTTAAGTGGCAGGTTGCAATTGCCACAGAGAATCCCCGGGTGCTCTATCTTGCAATCGAGCTCCTGAAGAAGATGGGGCTCAAATTTATAGTCTGCACGACAGATGACACTCGTTGTGAGCACGCAAAAGTGGTCATAACCACTCCTAAGGACTCGCTGACCCAAACTTATGATTCAATAGTGGTTATAGACGAAAAACTCGATCCAGATTTCACTTCTATTAAAATCCTAAGTGAACTGAATGATGTGGACGCCCCAAAGCTAGTTGTAGTCGGTGTTGACCCAGGAATGCGTTTTGGAGTTGCTCTACTATTGGATGGAATTGTGACATACAAGAACTCACTGACATCTCCCGGCGACGCAGTACGACTGACAGTGCGTTTGAAGTCATATGTTACACAACTTTTTCCATCGTGTGATGTTATTGTGCGTGTCGGGACCGGATCCAAGTTATATTCAACGCTATACCTGAGAGATGCTCATAGCAAATATCCTGACCTTGAAATTGAGCTTGTTAATGAACACCACACAACACTATCCAGTGGAGTCACATCAGATCAGACGTCTGCAATCCTCATTGCCGGTAGAACCGGTCGTACTCAGAATGATACTGACACGGTTCTAGAACCAAAAGAAGGATATATTCGTTCACTACGACAATTTGTACGACGCTACACGCGGGGGAAGAGAAGCTTATCCCCAAGAGAAGCTCGATCTATTCTACTTGATGAAGTTTCATTGGACAGTTTCCTAGTCGAGGAATATTAAGCCATGAAGAAGCTCTCGACCCGGTGAGCAGTGACTTCAGGGTCATTTTGGATTACCTGAGTGACTTCCGTCAACCAAGAAGGAATAAATCTACTGAGATAGGGTGTGCTGAATCGTTGGTCAAGCATAACAATTACTCCTCTATCATCCAGTCTTCTCACTGGTCTGCCGGCAGCCTGAATTGCACGAGTCATGGCTGGCAACACATATGCGTAGTCTCTCCCTTTTTGGTCAAATCTCGAATCATAATAACTAATTAGCGACTCCACTCTAGGGGTGGGTTTTGCATAGGGTACACCAACAACCACAACGCTTTCCATAGTGGATCCTGGAAAATCACCACCCTCGGAGTTACGACCTCCTTGTACTCCAAGAAGTACAGCACCTCCTTTGTTTCCTTGCTTTCTGAAAGCCTCAATCAACTTATCATTTTCAACGCCTTTCATCCCAGGTTTCTCAACGAAAAGTTCCTTTCGAAGGCGATCTTCCAAACCAGCCTCAACTAGCGATTTGCCTACAGTATAGCTCGAAGTGAATATACCAGTATTACTTGGACTTGAGTGAGCTACAGCAACACAATGTTCCACCATTCGCTTGAACGTAGATTGATTACGATTCTGGAATGATGTATCAAGTCCATCAATAATCAGACCGAGTCTATTACGTTGAGCAAAAGGACTTTGGAAAGTCGCTAATACTGCATCGGAATCGAAACCTAACATCTCGGAGTATGCCTTCAATGGCGAAATAGTACCTGAAATGGCTACAGAACTATGAACCAAATCTAATACACGGCTCGTAACCACTGTAGGATCCAATGCAACAAGGTCCAATGATACTCTTTTCCTCTCTCCATATCCTCGACCCGATGTCAACAAGAACGAATAATCCTGTCTATCAACATACTGTAGCCATCTAATTAGGAACTCGCTTACCCTGTATATGAAAGAGCGTGGAAATTTCCCAGCTTTTAGAAGTCCCTTGCGTATCTTCGCTCCGAGTTCTTTCATATGCCCTAGAACTAATTTTTGATTTTCCAGTTTGGCTATGACCAATGAGGATTCAACAATTTTTCGAGGTTCAATGATTTTTTCTTCAATCTGCTTCATATCAGAGGACAATTCTAAAATGGACTTTGCTAGGGCGCGACAGAAATCTTTTGAAATCTCATCATTATAGGTTGTCGCTTCTCGTAAAGCTTGCCTTACTGTTCCCACAGCTAATGAATCACTGGCTGAATCCAAAGCTGTTGTGGGTACATTATGAGCCTCATCCTGGACAAGCACCATCTTGGAAGTAGGAGTTTCAAGGTCTGGAATAAAGACATCTAAAATCCAAGGATCGAAGACATACAAGTATGAGAGGGCTACAACATCAACAACCTTAGCAAGACGTTTTGCAAGCTCATAAGGACACAGTGCTCTGTCTTTTCCTATCTTAGCGATTTCAGGAGCTGTCAGAACCTTCTTTGGCATGTCTTCAATGAGTTCATCAGGGTCTCCAGATCTCCGAAGTTTCTCGTAGTATGGACACCTTCCAGTTGCCTTCAATTGCCCACATACCTCTGATATCGGAGCCACAAAATCTGCACTCTCCAAGACAAAAGAATTCAAGCACATATGGTGTCTTCCACGAAAAGATACTCCGCTGACATCAATTTTCTTCGATATCTCCTCAAGTTCCTCCATTACGCGATCAAGTTGTCTATGGGTTCTTGCACAATACAGAATCTTGCCATTGTTCCGTTTAATCCAAGGCATGACACCACTCAATGTTACACAGGTTTTTCCAAACCCATTGGGAGCCTCTGCACAGATGTGTGTTCCTGCATTAACCGACGACTCAATCCTCTTCATCATTTCCTCCTGACCCTCACGGGTTTCATCATAAGGAAAATAGTCTGTGAAACCAGGTGTTTCGTCAGTCATTTGACATCTAATACTTCTGCCCTTCTTAGCCCTGATAATCCTGTTGTTTTTGTAAGGATGCGTTAGTGATTTATCCCACCTATACTTCCCTATTTTGAACACTAATGGAGTTTGAAGACATATTCGAGTTTTCTTCAGAAACCTCTGCAGGGAAAATCATGGTCCGCATTATGGATCTGTCGAATGGTCAGCTTGTATTAATCACAGACTCAGATCGTTTTCGACTTGGTCTTGCTGCAGTAGCTATTCCTGCTGGACATGGTCGTTCAGGACCAACCTCAACAGGATTGTTCACAATGGGACTTGATATTACTCTTGTAAGAACGCTTGCAGAGAGAATTGCATCTTGGACAAACCAGACCTGTATGCTAGTGTTGGGAATGGGTGCACTGACCCGCGAACATATGATGGAAATCACAGTTCTCCTAAAGGACCATTTCGTTTCTTGAGATGCTCAATTACATCAATAACCCAACGACCCGTTTCTTCGATTAGTACCAACTTCTCCATATAATTCTCCCAATCCAATCCAGTTGCTTTTTTCCACCCATCATGTGCCATTCTAAGGTTGTTCAAAGCTTCAAGGTGATAACGACACAAATCATTATCGACGACATCTCGACTGCATATCACGCATTTCGTCATTTGTCTGATGACTCCTGTTTCTTCTTGGCTTGTTTTGCTCTCCGCTCATCAAGTGCCTCGAGTTCGTCTTTTCGTCCAGGACATTCAGTCCAATTGATACAGGTTTCCCATTTCCGTCGTCCTGATACCACTTGAATCATCTTATGCCCACAGTAAGGACATGTTTCATCCAATGGAGATATCTCCCCTTTCTGAGGAAGCGCGAAAGTCTGGTCACACTTTTCATCCTTATAATTAGAACAACCTACGAATCTCTTTCCGGTTTTTGCTGACTTGATTATCCGTAGTGTACCATCCCTACATTTTGGACACTCACCCAACTCTTCCGTTGACTTCCAATATCTCTGAAGCCCCAGAACCAGAGCCTCCCCAATCTCTTGCTCTTGAGAATTGAAATCATTAAGAAGCTCTAACAAGCCATCCTTTGCCCTCGACAAAACATTCTCTCGTTTGGTCTGTTCTCTCTGAATCTCATCCATCTCTTTCTCTAGTTGTCTGGTCAACTCAGGAGAGAGCATATCTGGAACATATCGTTCTAAGGTTTCATAGAGTGCATATCCTAAGGTTGAAAGTTCAAATCTATCATTTAGAGTGTAACCCCTAGACTTGACAGAGTCCACAATTCTCGCTCTTGTCGCTTTTGTGCCGAGATTCTCCTTCTCAAGCAATTTCAAGAGACTTGCAGGGTTGAACCGAGGAGGTGGTTGAGAATACCGCTCATGAGAGCTAACCGGACTCAATACCATCAAATCGCCTTCAGATAGTTCGGGAAGTTCTTTCTCTCCTGTTTTTGCGTATGGGCCATAGAACTCCATCCAACCCTGTTTCAATACTCTTAATCCTCGAAGATATAGCAAGTGACCTTTACAACTGATATCTGCTCGAAGATGTTCTTTCACCGCAGGTTCACCAAATAGTGCTAGGAATCTTCTTACAATAAGATCAAACAATTTCTTCTCGCTCGGAGTCAGTTGTTTTGAGGGCTTTGAGCCTGTAGGATGTATTGCTGGATGAGCAGGATCCGTCTTTTTTCCTTGAACTGGTGTTTGGTTCCCACTTTGAAGCACTTTCTTTGCCAATTGAGCGTAGTTCTTCATACTCGCGATTCCATTGAGGATTTCTTTCAGATTTAGTGTTTCAGGGAGCTTTTCACTACCTGTGCGAGGGTATGATATGACCGCATCTAGATAGAGTGATTGAGCCACAGCCAGCGTCCTACTTGGTTTGAATCCGAAGTGCCTATAAGCCTCAGCCTGAAGACTACTCAGATTGAATGGAGGGTGTGGTTGCTGCTCTGTAGTTCTACTGTTTATCGAGTCCACATGAGCTGTTTCTCCATTAAGATCACTAACGACTTCCAGAGCTTCAGCCTCAATATCCAAGCGTTTCTTTGAATACTCAAGTTCAATCGCCACTCCATTATGCATAGTTTCAGCCCGAATCACCCAGAATGGTTGAGGGACAAACACATTGATTTCCTGTTCTCTTGTTGCCACATATGACAAGGTTGGACCCTGAACTCTTCCGGTGGACACAATCTTGAACCAGCCTACTGTATTCTTTATTGCGAGAGTCAGTGCTCGTGTGAGATTGATTCCAAAGAGCCAATCAACCTCATGCCGGACTTGGCCCGATTCAATCATTGGAAAGTCTAACCTGTCAGCCATTTCATCATATGCTTGTTGCACATCGTTGTCTGTAAGGGCAGAGAAGACCATCCGATGTGCCACATTAGGATTTGTTTTACAAGCATACTTCAAAGTAAGATATCCAATGAGACTGCCTTCTATGTCAAAGTCTGTAGCAACGACAAAGGTATCAACATCCTTTGAGAGTCTTCGTATCAGATTGATGATTGGCTTAGTTTGGGCAGCTTTCTTATCCACTTCATATTTTGGCACCCAATCTGTTTCCAAGCGAGGGTAGGTCCATCCCTTTTCTGTCTGTTTTAGTTCAAAGAGGTGCCCAAGAGCATATACAACAATGAGCTCATCAATACCTCTTGTGCATTCAAAATACGATGCTCCACGTTTCTTGATTTCTGTTGGCGCTTGGTTATCATCCAGGGCACTAGCTATTCGCTTAGCTGCGGTAGGTTTCTCGGTGATAATCATCACTCTTGACAAAGTGTTAAGTCGCTCCTGTAGGATTTTGACATCTCTTCACAGTCAAATAGCCATTGTGGAATATATACAATTTTCAGGATAGTACATATCTTTGCATATCGCGATAGTCTTAAAAGCAGACACAAAATGGGACCCGTCGAGGTAAGACACTTGAAGCCTTGGTGGCCGAGAATCATTGTAAGACCAAGAGTGCGACTCAGTAGGCCCAGTTTCGGGATGCCAACTCGCCCTCCGGACATTGTCATATTTGGACTCCTGTTCATAGTCGTGCTATTTGTTCTCGGTGGTAATATCTATACACTAGTTCGCTCACCTCCAGCAATTGCAGGAAGTTCTTCAGGTGTTCCGATTCTAATTGCCCCTGGTATTGATCAACAGCTGGGAATGGAGGGTATTGTAGCATCGGTCGTAATCCTTGTAGGAGTCAGCGGGCTCGGACTTGTTTACTATGGGTCCAAGTATGTATTCCAACCAGGGTATGCGACAAGACTTATGGTGCTAGGGATAATAATGGCTGGAGTATCATTCCTGATTTTCAGCTATCTTTGGTCAATAAAAGTCGGAATTTTGTCTTGATTCGATCAACCTCATGTTACCATTTTCATAATAGATGAGTTTAGGTCAGGTAAACATGTTCAATTCCCTTCTCCTCCAGCAGATTGGCAATTAGTTCCTTAGCAATTTCCAGCTTGATTTTCTTTCTCTTGCCCGCGGTGAAGTGTGTTTCATGGTTTGGTTTTGACCACTTTCCAACTAACTTACCAAAATCCATTCCAGCGAGGATTATTTTCTCAGGACCATATTCACTGACGATATAGCATGCTCTATCTCCATCAGTGAATCCACCCCACAAGAAAGCTCTATGCGTTGGTTCAACTTGTGTGCTTCCTAGAACAGGTCCAAGTTCAGGAATAGCCAACCTTATCATCTCCATGTTATCACCATGACCATGAACGATAAGGAGTGCACCTTTACGACTAACTTCCTTAAGGTGTTCCAAATCCCCATCCAAATCAGTTACAACCACATCACATCTTATACCATTCTTTAACAAAACTGAAACAGAACCATCCGCAGCAACAATGACCGATTCTGAGATATTTTCATATTTCTTGAGACTCTCTATCTGCCTATCAAGTGAAGGCCCTGCCCCACAAATAACTACAATCTTCCCAGTAATGGTCGTGCGTAACCGATCCAACAAGGGGTCGGGATTGATGTTTTCAAGCATTGATGTGATGAGACTTGTAGCCTCATGGTCTCTCTCAATATCCAACTTCAATCGCTGAACTATGTCCAAATAGATAGGACGCCAATCAGTCCATCTCATGATAGGTCACTCATACATTTTTGCTCGCGCATTGCACTACCTATACGCGCCGCAATTCTTGCTTCTCTTACATCATGAGCGCGAATCATGTTGGCTCCATTAAACACTGCAATCGAGGTTGCTGCTATTGTGCCAGTCATACGATCTTCTGGCTTCTCCTGCTCTAATAGATGACCGATAAAGGCCTTTCTTGATACTCCTACTAAAAGAGGGTAACCCAGCTTTACAAATTGCTTCAAGTTTTTCAAGATGGCAATATCAACATCGGGTGGCTTTCCAAAACCAATTCCAGGGTCTATGATTATCCTTTCCGAGTCTATCCCCTTGTCTTTTGCTATCTTCAGACTAGTTCTTAAAGAATCGAGCGACTCGCTTACGCTCCCACAGGGAGTAGCACACTTTGCCATCAATATAATTGGAACTTTCCGGTTTGCCACCAATTCTGCCATCCTTGAATCACCCTTCAAACCAGAAATATCGTTCACTATAGAAGCACCAAGATCGAGTGCGACTTCTGCGACAACTGATGATGTGGTATCAATAGAAATGGGTCTTTTCAGATCGTTAACAGATTCCAATGCCGAAGTAACTCTCTTGATTTCCTCATCTCTTGTTATATCAGAAGTACCATACACACTCTTTGGAGCTGTTGATGCACCACCAACGTCTATTATATCTGCGCCATCTAAGACCATCCTCTCCAGCATTCTCTGAAACTCATCGGGTGTTTCCGCAATAGTGCCTCTGTAGAAAGACTCTGGAGAGAGATTAATCACACCCATGACTCGAACTGGGTGATCTGGTCCAATCTGAAGGCTTCCTACTTTGACCAAGACACAGGTTCCTCCAAGTGTACAGCTGGATAGAAGGAAATAAAATGATACTGATTCCGCTACGGTCACACTCACAGACCTATCTTCACTGGTGAAATCTAATGAATGACAAACTTGAGCGTACACATCTCTATGACTGGCATGTGAAACACGGGGATGTAATTCCTTTCGTAGGATGGGAAATGCCAGTCCGATACAGTGACATTAGAGAAGAACATATGGCTGTAAGAAACAGCATAGGAATGTTCGATACATCACATATGTCCCGGTTTATAATCAAAGGTCCACAAGCTCTCGAGTTTCTCCAGACTCTCACCACTAACAATGTCAGTAAAATGAAGGTGAACGAAGGACAGTATACTACCTGTCTGAACGAGCGTGGAGGTATTCATGATGACTTGACATTATACAGGACCGGTGAAGAGGAATACATCTGGATTACAAACGCAGTAAACGGACCTAAAATCAAAGATCATCTAATGAAACACTCCAAGAAATTCACAGTCGAAGTACAGGACAAATCCCGGGAAATCACCATGATTGCAGTTCAAGGTCCTAATGCACTTAAGTTAATGAATAAGATGGCAGGTTATGATGTCAATGAGTATCCACGATTCTCTTCATATCCCGTGAAGCTTGCAGGATACGACTGTTTTCTATGCAGGACAGGTTACACTGGAGAAGATGGTGTTGAAATCCTTCTCCTTGATACACCGTTCAATGATGAAGGAAAAAAGAGGGCAATAGCATTCTGGGAGGAACTTCTAAAGCAGGGCAAGGAGTTCGATATCCTTCCATGTGGTCTGGGTGCCAGAGACTCCACTCGTCTTGAAGCAGGCTTTGTGCTCTATGGACATGAGCTTGATGAAGATACATCTCCGATCGAAGCCCAAATTCCTTACGCTGTAAAGTTCAAGGTGGAACCATATTACATCGGATATAATATTGTTCTACATCATAAGAAAGAAGGTGGCATTCGTAAAACACGCATTGGTCTAGTCATGATAGATCGAGGTATTCCAAGGGAGCGCTATCCAATCCTCTTCAACGACTCTGTTATTGGAGAAGTGACAAGTGGTGGTCTATCACCCACTCTAAACAAAGGAATCGCCTTAGGATATGTAAAACCAAACACAGTCGATGTGGGAGATATCATTGAGGTTAATATCAAAGGCAGAATGAGGAAGGCGGAAGTCACTAAGTGGCCATTCTTTGATACGGAGTTCTATGGCCTCTCTAGGACTAAACATCCAAACTGATTTAAGCTGAGTTCACCCACCGCAGAACATAGGTGGATCCAAAATGAGTGAAACCGAGATTAAAGAAGATTTGAGATACAGTAAGGACCATGAATGGGTCAAGGTTGAAGGAAACATAGCTATCATAGGCATAACTGACTATGCTCAGGATGCCCTTCATGAGATTACATTCGTGGAAATTTCTGAAGTGGGTACAGTGCTGGAAGCCAACAGTGAATGTGGACTTGTTGAGTCTATGAAGGCAAGCTCGGACATAATCACACCCGTTGCTGGTGAGATTATTGAGGTGAATGGTGAGCTAGAAGACGCACCAGAGATTGTGAACGAAGACCCCTATGGCAAGGGTTGGATGTTCAAAATCAAACCATCCAATCTTGATGCCGATTTAGCAGAGCTCATGGATGCTGCAGGATACAAGGCGTTCATAGAGTCTCTTTAAGAATAACAACTCACTTGAATTGGTCATGGTCAAGAGGCTCGAACTCTTCCATGCATCTTCTTTCTAAATTTCCTAATTAGCGTGTTTTATAGCCTAGGACGACTTTCCTATTAACAGCAACCTTTTTAGCGAATCACAAAATCGCTGCCGATAGTTCGAAACAGCACGGAGAATGCACCCTAAATGTCATTTGGCAAATTGAAACGGTCTACGGGAAGATTCCTACGTCAAATATTCCACAGACCGAAAGCAAAGATATCTCGTGGTTCTGTTATGTTAATTGTGACTCTTCTCTTTATTTTCACAACAGCCCTACTGCTTAGATTAGAGCCTATGATTAATTCTCAACCAATAGTGCGTGCTTTCGATCCATGGTTCCAGCTAAGGGTCACAGACTATGTTGCCGAGAATGGTTATAGTGCATTCTTCACTTGGTATGATGATGCCACATGGGTACCTTGGGGACGTGATATGGCACGAACCAGCTATATCGGAGTACCATTCACTAGCGCCTTTTTCTATTTCCTACTCAATGGAATAGGAATTCAAGTTGAAGTCATCACTGTTTCCATAATGCTACCTGCCTTCATGGGAGCTTTGACTGCAATCGTTACCTTCTTCCTAGGAAAAGAACTCGCAAACAACACAGTTGGCCTGTTCAGTAGCCTTTTCATGGCATTCATTCCTGCATTCCTTACACGAACAGTAGCAGGTTTCTACGACAACGAATGTATCGGTGTATTCGCCATTGTATTGACTTCGTATCTGTTCATACGAAGTCTGAAACGTGGTTCATTGATATCTGGTGTTGGAGCAGGTTTGGCACTTGGATATCTTCTCGTTTCTTGGGGTGCTGCAGAATTCATGCTTGGACTTCTTGCCCTCTATGCTGGCGTTATGCTAGTGATGGGACGTTATAGCAAACGTCTACTCTCAACCTATACAATCACAATAGCACTAGGCATCTTCATTGGGGACTTAATCCCCAGAAACGGGTTCGGCAACCTCACAAATTTCTCAATTCTTGCTCCGATTGGTATGGCAGGATTGCTGGTTGCCTATGAAATCTGGCTCAGAATTGGAGGATATCGTGAAACAACAGCTACAGCACTAGCACCGCACATAAAACCTATTCTTGTTGGACTGATTACTCCTATTGTAGGTATTATTGCCTACTTGATATATGCTGGTGGAACTGAGCTTGAAATCACTCCATATACCAGTAACCCGATTTTACGGCTCGGTTCAAAATTCCTTACCGTTATTAATCCCTTCACTCGACTGGATCAGAGAATCCTTGCCTCGGTGGCTGAACACTTACCAAGCCCATGGGGAAGCTTCTACAATACACTTCTGGTTTTGATACTCTTCTTCCCACTGGGTATGTACTTTGCTTTCAAACGAGGTCGTGATGAGGACTGGTTCATACTTCTCTATGGTCTCACCTCAGTCTATTTTGCAGGAAGCATGATTCGTCTGAGTCTGATACTTGCACCTGGAGTTTCAGTATTGGCTGCAGTTGCTACTTACAATGTTCTTTCACCCTATGCCAAAGTAATCACTCAGAAATCAGTCTTTGAGAGGCGAAGGTTCAGGATGAGTTCGTCTCTGACATCAGAACATGCACTCACAGCATTTGCGTTTGTAGCACTGCTACTCTCAGTGAACATAATCCTTGGAGTTCAATATGTTTCTTGGCAGGTAGGCAATCCTGAGTTTGCTCAGGCTGATATCTCAGCAGATAGTCAGGCAACTGATTGGCAGACGGCGATGACATACATCCGTAATAATCTACCATCAACAGCTGTGATTGCCAGTTGGTGGGACTATGGATATTGGATAAACAGTGCATCTGATGCGAGTACGATTGTAGATAATGGGACACTTAATACAACGCAAGTAGCCATGATGGGGTACGCGCTCATGTCGCTCAACCTCACGGAGTCACTAAAGACATTCAAGACCTGGAATACAACACATGTCCTAGTTTACTTTGGTCATAGATACCAAGGATTTGGTGGGGATGAAGGTAAATGGCCATGGATGGTCCGTATTGCGGAAGATCAATTTGGTAGTGCTTACATTGACGATGCAACCTACCTCGGACCAAATGATGTAACTCTTGATGCCTATTACGAATCGACTCTCTACAGACTCCTCTCATATGGAGAGCCTGTAGACCAGGAAGAAGCCACTGCCATGGGACTCTCAAACTCCAGAATAAGTCTGGATCAGATTCTATGGAGAGATACAGAATGGATTTCTCATATGCCTATAGATCTTCATGGTGCGTTCAAGCCGCCCTTTTACAGCTCGGCATTCGGCACTGTGAAAATCTATGAGATTGATTATACCATGTATTACCAGTGGCTGAATCGGACTGAGGCCGACTGGATACCCACCCTAACATCACAGAATTTGGGTGTTTCACTAGATGGTGCAGTCAACAGCTCTGAGCTCGGTTTCGCAAGATATCCGGTATTCTTTGGTGGTGGTTATGAAGCCACAGTATACACAAAGTCTAACTCTACGCACATATACTATGGAATACAGATGGATAACTACACACTAGGTGATGATGCATTTGGAATACAGATATCACCACTAGACCAACCGGAAAACTCTGACCTCCGAATTGTGAACTATAATGATCAGGACTTTGATGGTCATATTCGCTATGATGGAACATGGGCAGAAGATTCCACCGGAACAAATCCCAACGAATTTGCTACTGGTGAGAATGCTATCGAGTTCTTAATACCACTAGATAGTGGAGATGCACAGGACGTTTCAATGTTCCCGGGAATGAATTACCAGATTAGATTACTCTGGTGGAACAACGTGAATTACGGTGAACCCTCCTTCAGAGTAACTTGGAACACATTCTGGGTGCCAGTTGAACTGTACTGAGAATAATGCTAACTGGCGGTTGAATCAAATCAATCGCCATGTTCTCTTTATAGTCATTCAGAAGATAGTTTTCGTGCTTTCCGTTTTGCCTTTCTTCGATAGTTTCCAAACTTGTCCTGAGGGCTGTACTTTGGTGGTTTAGGACTAGATACAGGACTTCCGCACTTTGGACACTTCTTTTGATTGAGAGTGTATTCATTGCATTTATGGCACTTGAAGAGGTGAGTCATATCAGACCCCTACTTTCGTACAAAACTAATATTCCCAGAGCCACTCTCAACAGTCTTTGTAACCAAACCAAGAATGTCTGATAGAATATCCTCTGCTTCCTTGTAGTCTGGACTCACTATTCTGAGTTTATAACGGGGTGAACCTAAAGTGTAAATCTCTGTTGTAGATTTTTCATGTTTCTTACCCTCAGCAAGTCCCTGCGACAGTGCTTTCTTGATAACCTCGACACCAGTCGGACCTGGAACTGTGATAGTCATCTCTCCATCTATCTCAACAGATGGAATCTCAATTCGCTGTTTTGCAAGTTCTGCAACCTGCTTACGAAGCTTCTTTGATGCTACAACATCTTCAAAAACTTCGACGCCACCATCAGATGCACGTTCAAGTCCTTTGTAAATCTCTCCAAAGACATCCTCAATTGGCCAACCAATTTTCTCATAGACCTGTTCGAGGGTCATGTCATTCTCTTTTGCAATAAGTTCGAGGAGCTTCTCTGCTTTCTGGGCACGTTTCCATTCGTTATTCTTAGTTCTTTTAGCCTCAGCCGAAACTCTTCTGAGAGAACAGTCGATATGCATCTTTTCAGTGTCTACCTTTAACACCTTGACAACGACACGCTGATTCTCGTGAATGTGATTACGGATGTTTCTGACCCAAGTACTGCTGATCTCAGATATGTGAATGAAACCTTCTTTTTCACTAAACTCTGGTAGAACAACATAGGCTCCATAGTTTGCAACTTTGGTTGCAACTGCAATGGCATACTCGTCTGGAAGTGGCCATTCAGCACGTTTTAGGACCATTTTCTTTACACCCTATGGAAGGACTTCGATTTCCCTGGCGATTGGTTCCAGTTTTGCCTTGCCACCGCTGGGTTTCGCTAATACCTTTCCACACTTCAAGCATTTTACCTCTGTGGTTGCATGCCCAAAAATAATCTGCTCGTTTTCGCAGTCTAGGCATTTCACCTTGAGAAACCGCGACTTTGGTTGTTGAACGATATCACCCTTTGGCATTCAAATCACCTACGCTCTTTGGACCTCTACCTTCTTCAGGCGCATACTCTTGGACTGGATTATGTGATCGCACTCCTTGCATTTGAGCTTCAAAACAGTCTTCTTGGTGGTCTTTGCGAACCTTTTCTGGATTGCCTTTGGGAATGAACCATATCCTCGCTTCTTCCTGTCCATTCTACGTTCTCCCTCAGCCATACTCCTCCTCTTTCCAGCCTTTTCTATAGAAACAGAGTGCTCAGTATACTTCTTGCATCTGGGACAGTATTTGTTCAGTTCGCTCTTTATTTTCATTTGATAGTCACCAGTCCTGGCCGTGCCACCCGGTTTTGGTTTCTTTATAATCCTTAGGGCATGTTCACTCTGAATAATTGGCTGTATAGGTTAAGCTGTTGCGCCTAGCGTTAGAATGTGTGCGATTACTGTGGCAATCACAAGCATTGCTGCTAGAATTACAACCAATGTAGGCCCTACCTTGATGCCTGGTGTTTCGTCTTCGAAGAAGCGAATTAATCCTGCGCCTCCTGACGGCATCGGTCCCTCACCGCGTTTCTTTCTTCGCTTTTTCGCAGTCTTCGGCATCATAATCACCTTACGTAAAGGATGGCCTTCCTCACCGTGTGAGGTTTATTAACTCTTCTAATTGTAGATAAAGGAAACTTTTCACAAGATTCGAAATCAACTCGTGTGTGCGGAGTGATATTCTTTAAAATTCCAATGATTGTGTTTTCTTGAAAAAAGATGAACAACCTTTTGGAAGGTTTCTATATGAGGATCAAAAAGACTTTGGAGAATCTTTGGTCAGTCTTTAGGTCATGAGTCGACGAACAACAAGACGTGAGAATGTGATATTCCTACCTTTATCGTCTTCTGCTATCTTTTGTGGATACCCTATTATTCTCTCCCAATCAAGGTACGTCTGATATCCCTCCTTTCCGGGGAAATTATCTGCAAGTTCAACTTTGACTGATTCAGTCTTCAGCCATTGACGTCGCCACCATTCTGCAGAGTGCCATGTATAAAGCATACAAGAAGCCCAATATTGTTTCAGATGCTCTGGCAGACTCATGGGCAAATCTCCATCAAAATCCTTGTAGAATCCCGGTACCACACATCCTATTTGACCACTTGGTTTGACTCTTGGGATTAGATGATGCCGCAGATAGATTTCGTCAGTTGCAAAGAAAAAGAGAGAATTCACACAAACAATAGCGTCAAAGAAATCTCTTGGGAATGGCATCTCTCGTGCATCTGCTCGAAGGGGGAAGACTTGACCTTCCAAGCCCATTTCTCTTATGCGCTCCCAATTCTCACTCTGACTTACTCCAAGATCTACAGCCCAAACCTGAACATCAAACTCTTTTGCTAGGAATATTGATCCGCCGGCTTTCCCACACCCTAAGTCAAGAACGCGCATATCTGGTTCAAATTTCATTTCCTCACATAAACGTTCAAGCAGCCAAAAAGTTGGGCAACCCAAATCCAATCCAACCATCCATTCAGGATCGTATTTTGTTGTTCTAGGAAATGCTTGATTTTTTAGAAGTGTTTTCGCCAGTTCCAAATTAGTTTCATTCTGCATGAATCTTACCCCACTCTGATTAAGTACAGTTTCCATTCATTACATATAATACAAATTGAATAGCGCAAGATTTTGTACAATTGATTGATGGAACTACTAGAGCAGTATAACAACGTGAAGCATAATTGGAAACGATTTCAGAGATAATGGAATTTCAACTTCGTCTGTCAAAATATGACTTTTAGATGTAACAAAACGATGAATATACAACTATCTCAGTCAATCACAATCACAAGGTGCCTTCTTGCATTTAGAACAGACGTCACTATACTTATTGTAGAGTGCTTCAGAGAGATCGATATCCAATAAATTGGCTAGAGAACATAACCATGCAAAGACATCAGCAATTTCATCTGCAATAGCTGACTCAGAATCTCTATTTTGAATCGCTTCCCTCAATTCATCCAACTCATCGATTGTCCTATTTAGAGTTCCAATTACACCTCGGGATCTGTCTCTCTCTAGATAGATTCTACGCATCATTTCTTGTGCTTCCTCTATGTCCACTAGACATCCCTCGAGCGGCTTTATGAAAAGCTTTACACGAATCTTAGATGGGCGTAGGCATCCGTTTCTGTGTCAAATGCAAAGTGCACTTTCTGATAGTCCTTACGAAACTCTGAAACTTCAGCTGCAATTTTTTCCTTCTTTTCACCTTTCATTACCAAACGATGCATGAATTCAGCAACTGCATCCATCTCAGATTCCTTCATTCCCAGCCTTGTCAACTCGCTGGTACCAAGTCGAATTCCTCCGGGAGTCCTGTAGTCCCTGCCACGTTTCTTGTCCCATGGGAGAAGGTTTCTGTTGAGCACGATATTTGCATCTTCAAGTTCCTTCTCAACCGTTGCACCATCTTTCATGGGTGTTTCAGTTATATCAACTAGAATAACATGGGACTCTGTGAAACCTTTGTGTTCGGCAATAACACTCCAGCCCCTATCATGAAGTGCTTGAGCCAAAGCTTTGGCATTCTTCAGAATCTGCTTCATGTAGGCATCGCCAAACTCCATCAGCTCTGCCAGAACAACAGCAAGGCCTGCAACATTGTGAAGATGGTGATTACTTAGTAGTCCCGGGAAAGAAGCTCTCTTGATTGGTTCTGCAAACTTCTCTTTGGCCAGTATAATGCCATGTTGAGGGCCAGGCATTGTCTTGTGGGTTGATGCGGTCATGATGTCTGCACCCTCTCTCAATGGGTCCTGAAATAGTCCTGCGGCAATCAGACCTGATACATGAGCAGAGTCATAACCAATAGTCATTCCATACTCATCAGCTATATCACGAAACTCCTTGACTGGATGTGGGAATGGAAATACACTTCCTCCAAAGAGAAGGAATTTGATCTCATCACCCTTCTCTTGAAGCGTCTTGATGAGGTCCATACTCGCATCAACATCAATGTTAAACTCATTGTCATCGAATATCCAGTTACGAACTTTGTGACCCCTGATAGCTCCAGCAGTACCACCAAGGTTCTTTCTGGCATGAGAAATATGTCCTCCGTGCGCGATTGACAGAGCCATCATTCTATCCAAAGGTTCCATTGCTGCAGTATACATCGCTAGATTTGCGACAACACCTGAGATTGGGCGGACATCCGCAAAATCCGCCTTAAACAGTTTCTTTGCCAAGTTAATAGTGATGAGTTCTACCTCGTCTATGTACTTACATCCAGCATAGACCCGCTCACCGGGCCACCCCTCCGCATAGCGGTCTCGAAAGTCGCTGACTATAGCCGACCTTACGGCTGGCGATGATACGTTCTCTGATGCAATGAGGTTGATTGTATTCTGCATCCATTTGTCATGTTTCTCTAAGAGCCCAAATACTTCATCGTAAAGCTTTTTGTGGTCGCTCAAACTTAGAGCCTCCTTTTCCTGAAGACGTTGGGCGCAAAACAGGTCTACGTTATATGGCTTGTGACTGCAACAAACCTCGATAACTCCACAGTTTCTGTTAGTACTGATTAATCATCCATTGTTGTAGATGCTAGTGATATAGACTCATTGAGTTGTGCTCTGAACAATTGTATGTGAGGAATCAGTGCGCTCATCACTTTTCTTTCAGCTTTCTTTAAGTGCTCTTGAAATGTTGACCTAGGAATTCCTAGTTTCTTTGCTATTGATTGAATGTCTGTTCTTCGCGGTCTATCATAATACCCATAAATGAATGCAGTCACAAGTGAATCCATCTGTTTCTCAGTCAGTCTAGAGAACAATGCGTCTGCAGAAGGGGATAAGGAACTTGCTAAGAATCCTTCAAAAGATCCTCTCTTTAGAACCTCAACTTCAAAACCACTCGCTCTTAGTTTTCTTAGCAGTTTTCCAAATTCTTCAGATTTGAAACTCACTACTCGATAATACTCCCAACCACCATCATAGATAACGGGGTACACCTCTAATAGATCTAGTTCATCAATTGTTTCAGTAACCGTTTCGACTCCTGCAGTACAAGATCGCGCCCGTGTAATCAGGTGGACCTTACGACCATCTGACACCACATCCGTCTTTACGTCAATCTTCATTATCTCCTCTAGTATCATTTCGTAGTCCTCTTGATTCTCAACAATAAACTCGAGAACCTGTTGTTCTCTGTTACTCCATTCAAACATCTTGACTGAAGGATATCTCCTTGACATATTGCTGATTGGACAATCGTGTGATACTCTGAATTCAAGCATTGACATAGTTATTCATCCTTGCAGGACTTTTCAATAGTATAAAATATCCCATGATTCGACCTTAAATGTGATACCGGCGTCCGCCGGATATCCATGTAACCGGGTTGACACTCTACGCAACCAATACCAGAGTATTATAGATGACTAACGTGTTGAAATCCAATCTTTGCGAATAGCAGTCAGATGACCAGAGTGGTAGTTCAGATGGCAAAACATGTCACTCATTACCTGTTGTACTGTTTTTCCAACGAAGAATTTAGGAATGGATTCATCATCTATCACTCTTTCAAAATCATCATGACTTACATCTTTCAACCAATCTATGAATGCCTGTTCACAGAAATCATAGTACTCTTGTATCTTTGA
Organism: Candidatus Thorarchaeota archaeon; assembly: GCA_016839345.1. The sequence continues at coordinate 19,031 of JAEOUL010000192.1, forward strand.
GATGTCAGTACCATCCCACTCTCCTGAAGTTCCGGGTAAATGGTTCTCAAATATTTTGACAAAGTCCTGATGCCCTTTTTTTGAGCCATTAATCACAAAATTCAGTGTGAAGTCGTAGATTGCAGCTTGATGTGCCAACACCCAACCAAGTGACGACATACCTGATCTTGGACGGTACGAAAGATCAACAAGCCCAGATACTGTCATCTTGGTAATTTCATCATTACGCCACGCTCGGATGCGATTTATGTTGTCCCTCGCGAATTCAGTTTCAGTCATAATCAAGAACTCCTTACTCTTGGTGGTGATGCAAAACAGATTTCATTCTCATCTGGATCTTTAATCACCAATAGTGATACAATGTCCGGGAGATCAGTAATTGGTTGAGTATCAATTCCTCTTCTTTTCAAATAAGACTCCACTGCCTCAATGTCAAAAACAGAGAAAACTAGAGAAGCTGAGCCTTTTTGTTTACTATCTTCGCTGACTCGCTGGATTGCTAGTTGAACGCCTGGAACAGGCAGACACATGCTACACCAACCAACCTTTTCTCCAGCATCATAGAATACATCTAGACCAAAAACATCGTGATAGTATTTCTTAGCACGATCCAAATCTTTCACTTTTATCTCGAAATATATTCTATCATGCTTTACAAGTTCATCAAAGTTTTCTGTCATGAGTTTGGGCCATTTTGAATAATATTAAGTTTGATACCGGCGCCCGCCTGCTCTATCCCTCAGATTGTCAGTTGTTCCTTTGTCCTCAACATTCACCTAGAGGATTAACCAAACCAAGTACAGAATCGTCCAATTGTCTTCGAAACACCTTACCAAGAGACCAAACACATGCATCTTCAACAACCACTAGTTGGAAACCAGATTGAATCAGCTTTATCATATACTGTAGATGGGTGATGAGAGTGCTTCCAAATGAAATTACATGTTCAATAGTTAGTTGGTCTTTTATAGTAGGACATGTTTGAATCTCAATCTCAAGGCGTCGATAT
>JAEOUL010000193.1 GCA_016839345.1 Candidatus Thorarchaeota archaeon
AAACCACCAAATCGTATCTCATATCGTGACATTTGAATCACCCCTTGAGCTTCTGGTGCATCTCTCGAAGAACTGCTGTATACTCGGGCTTTTCAATATCCACGAACTCTCCACAAACAATCCTGTTTTCATAATCAAGCTCAGCCTCATGTGGAGGTAGACCATTTTGAATCTCAGCCACCTCAAGTAGGTGCTTATGCATCTCTAGACCATCACCAAGGCGGTTCATTCTTCCAAATTCTGTTGGACAGGCTCCTATCACCTCAATAAATGAGAAACCTTCTTTCTTGATTCCCTTTTCAATGGACTTTGTAGCTCGCCGTGCTTGGACTGCAGTCCATCTAGCTACAAAAGTTGCACCTGAAGAGGCCGCTAGTTTCACTAAGTTGAAGGGGTGTTCAATGTTCCCAATCGGCCTAGGACTTGTCTGTGAGTATCTTTCATGTTCTGTTGTAGGTCCAAACTGCCCGCCTGTCATCCCATAGTTAAAATTGTTAACACAGATGACTGTCATATCGATGTTTCGACGACACGCATGTATGAGATGATTACCTCCAATGGCCGCGATGTCTCCATCACCACTGATAACAATGACCTCTAATTCAGGATTGGCAATCTTAACGCCCTCTGCAAAAGCGATAGCTCGACCGTGAGTTGTGTGATACGTTCCAGTCTTGAAATAACCAGATGTACGACCTGTACATCCAATTCCTGAAACTACGACTGTCTTGTGGAAGTCTAGACCCAGGTTGTCGATTGCCCTAGCAATCATACCTGTGACTACACCGACAGAACAACCAGAACAGTAAATCCAGGGCTGTCTGTCTTCCCGAATGTACTTCGCCATTGGATGCTTCAAGATGGGTGTCGACTCGGTCATTGAGAGACTCTCCTGTGCACGAGTCGGGCCTAGGGTAAAGTGGATTAAAGGCTTGTGGGTGTGGCACCCTCTTTTCTTAACACTGTTTAGATGTTTTGCATAGATGTGAAAGGCTGTGACTAACACCAAACCTCTAGAATCGAATATTAAATAGACTGGCGAGATATTGCCCTAGGTGCAGCTGGAGTTTTCACCTGAAGAAGTCTTTGTGAAATGTGATTGAAAAACGAAGCTACACCTCTTGATAATATGGTGAGGCATTGAGTATCCGTTTCCTTGCCAGACCTTTGAACAGTCTAGTCAGATATCTCATTATTCCAAGTTGAGACTTCATTTCCTCTATGTAGTCCTCAAATGATCTTGACTGATATTGTAACAGCTGTTGTGATTTCTGAGTATCAAGCCAATCAGTATAGAAGTATTCCTCCGGTTTCGTGGCAACTTTGAATGCAGAATCTGGAATCATTCCAATCCCCAATCCCTCAAATAACTTTGAAACAAACTCTCGTTCCAGCATCTGACTCGATGGGCCCCCTCCAATGAGGAGTGTCTTTCCAATAGTGTCTGCCTCGACAGCATTTGCACAGGCTCGCCCAACATCCCTAGTGTGGACGAACTCAATCCGTTGGTCAAGAGGGATCTCAAACACAATGGGGTCCATATCTGTGGTGAGTTCTGCAGGCGGAGCTGCTGCAAATCGTAGGATTGTCCAGTGCAAACTAGAGTTTCTGATTATGTTCTCACATTGGGTTTTCGTGTGAGTGTACACGTCAGTTGGATTTAGCGGATCACTTGCTCTACGTGGAGGTTTTAGGTGCATAGTTGGACCAAATGTCGAAACAGAGCTCGCAAAGACAAGTTTGGAAGCATTTCCTCTTTCCTCCATTGCTCTGATTATGTTCTTTGTTCCTTCGACATTTACTGATTTTGCATGTTCAGGTTTCAGCTCCGAGAGCGGTGGAATTATTCCTGCCAAGTGAATGACACAATCGATATCATCAACGATTGCATCAACACGTGATGTATCAAGGATATCACCCCAAATAGTTTCGAAGTTACCTACCCTATTCAATTTCTCAGAAACCTTTTCGTTTCTCTCAGTATGAATATCAAAACATCGTATCTCATAGTCCTTTTCAAACAGGGCGAGTAATGTACTCTCACCTATATTGCCAAAGGCTCCAGTAAGAAGAACTCTCATGGATTCCTGCGGATTAACGCTTTCTTAACTATTACTCATACATCTCAACAGAGCTGACACTACTGCCACTCTCTCCGAAGAATGCTAATATTCATTCTACGTTGAGTAATTTCAGTGGGTCAATATGACTGGTCATAGAATTGAAGCAATCTTGATAACTGATATGAATGGAAATCCGCGATTCTACATGCAGCTTGACCCACGTGCATTTGGTATGGATCCGGTTCTTGCGTCAAGTTTCTTTGCAGCAATTGACATGTTTTCAAAAGAAGTGTTTCAACAGAGCGCTCCCGTTTTTCATGTCGACTATGGAGCTCACATCTTCACCGTAGTCAATGGAGAGGCAACACACATGATCGCAGTTGGTGTACAGAGTCTGAATACTGAGATCATTGCCATTCTGAATTCGCTACTTACTGAGTTCGAGGAGAAATGGTTGCTTGCCACTGAACTTCTTGGTATCGATGCATCATTCTCAGATGTATATCTGGAACCTTTTGGAGAGCGAGTCATGGAGAAGCTCTCATTCAATGAACTTCCAGATTCTTGGGTTCCATACTTTACTGTAGATCCGAGCACAGTCGTCAATACAAGTGGTACGCTAGAGCCCTTCATTAATGGGTCCAGAAATGTTAAAGAAATACTGGATGTGAGCGGCCTAGCAAAAAGAGATTTACTTCTTGAAATATCAAGGATGTGGGCACATAGGGTCATTCGCTTTCGTAATATGCTCAGTTTCGATGACTTTGTATCTACAAAGATGCAATTCCTGAAATATCTCCAAGCAACCTCCAGAGAAACAGAAGCACTCAGGAGTCATTACCCTGAGATGGTAAATATCATACCTCGACTAGCAGGTCTCATAGATGGTCGAAGAACAGTACGGGAAACGCTAGTTGAACTTGGTGAATCGTATGATGAAAGAGAGATCCTGCGAGTTCTTGACTATCTACTAGAACGTGAGGTCATTGAGGCCCTTTCTCCTGAGAAAAGAAGAATCCTTCTAGCAAAAGAAGTTCTTGAGATTTGTTTACGCGTTGCTGAAGAATGCTATCCAAAAGGCGATGCCACTAAGGCACTGAAATCTGTAACAAGTCGGAGTGATACCCCCGAAACTCTTGGACAATTACGAGTTTCTGATAACCAATGGTCGGTAGACTTTGACTTCAAAATGCTTGAAGGTCTAAATAATCGAAGACTCATGTTGCTTTTTGGCGAATGGATGAAATTACTTGCACAATTCACAGCCCTATTGGATCCTACGAACCTTGACCAATTTATCATCAATCTCACATACGCGTTCACCGAACGAATCATCAAACGCTTTTCTCCTTTTGATTTGAGAGGATTCGAAGAATATCCATTGTGGCTAGAACAACTGAGTAAGGCTAGCTCATTACGAGTCAGAACAATCAAAACTGGATCATTGAAACCATCAGGTGAGGACCTCATGGAGGAGATTATCTATATTCTCGTAACTAGGGGTCAGGCAATCTATGGACCAGAGCGAATTACAAGAGTCTGCGCAGCATCTGGCGTTCCACTCATGGACATCCCACCTGATTTTTGGATGGGTTGGCAAAAGGAAGAAAGTCAGCAGAAGTTTCTAGTTGAATACTCAAAGCTTGGAAATGCTGCCAAGTTGACTCTCTTGGTCCTGACACGACAACGTGGACTAACTCTCCCCAAAACAATCAGTATCTAGTGTTCATCGACTATATATCAGAGTAATCATTATCTGATGACTCTCATGCTAGTTAGATGCCTTGAGATGATTTAGTATGGTGACATACCTATTGAAAGTTGTAACCGTAGGATCAGCTTCAGTAGGGAAAACAAGTATCATCATCAGGTATTCAACAGGAGTCTTCCGTGAGCATTATTCTCCCACATTGGGAACTGGATTTGCCTACAAGAAGATGAAGCTAGGTAACAACTTCGTCAACCTGCAAATCTGGGATTTAGGCTCTCAAGACTTCTTGGAGCGAGTCCGGGCCAACTACTATATAGGAACTCAAGGAGTCATCTTCATGTTTGATGTCACTTCTTGGGAATCATTGAATGCTGTAATCGATTGGAAGAGTGAAGTCGACCGAAATGTAGACGAATATCAATCCCTGCTAGTTGCAAACAAGATTGATCTTGTTGATGAGAGAGTTATATC
>JAEOUL010000005.1 GCA_016839345.1 Candidatus Thorarchaeota archaeon
AAAGTGCGGCTATGTTGGATGCGATGTGATTAGTCGAATTACGGGCTATCTACAAAATCTTCAGTCCTGGAACTACTCGAAGCGACAGGAGTTCATCGACAGGCACCGGTACACTCTTTGAATCAGAAATGTACTTGACTAATTGTCCCGGATAGCAGACTGCCAAAAGACTGATGTAGAGGGTCAGCTAAACAATACCAATTCTGCAAAACAGAGGGCTTCAGGAATGAAACCACTCGGGACCATAACCATGTGTTTTCCGCATGTAGACGACGAGACACGAGCCATACTAGAGTCAGTAATGCATGAGGCAGAGAACTTTGGCGATTTCACAGCGCGACTCTGCAATAAGGTATGTTCAGAGGCTACAACTCCGTTAGCAGAGTACTTTGCATGCTATTTTGCCTTTGCTAGTGGTAACTTCACTAAACTTGAAACTCTTGAGACGGCTGGAAAGACACCTGAGTTGGCTGAACCGCTATTATTATTGGCACGAAATACTAGAGGTCAAATGGTCTCTTGGAATGAGATGAGACAATCCCTATCAAGAGCTCTTAAAGCAGCCCCAAATGATTGGGTTGCATGTCATCTTTACACTCAGTGGAGGTTTGCCTCCGCAGTTGATTATCCTGAATGCGATATTGATGTCAAACCTATAGAAACACTCACCAAGAGTGTGAACACCAATAAGGACTTGGAGTACTTCAAAGCGTACCTATTCTTAATTCAAGCTTGGGAATTCCGAATGGGAGGCAATCACACCAAGGAAATTGAGGTTTACAACCAAGCACTTGTCTTGGCGAGAAAGTATGATGATCAACTTCTGGTTGCTGACCTTCTATATCTTTCAGCTCAAGCTATTAAGCACACAGATGTGAAACAAGCAAGTAATCTCTTAATGTCAGCAAAAGAGCTGAGTGAGCATCTGGGGTACAGAAATAATATTGCATGGATTCAACATCATTTAGGTCATACAATGGGACTCCGGGGAGAGTTGGATGCTGCGATTGAACACCAGCTTCAATGCCGCGCAGCTATTGAGTCGCTCTCTCTTCCGACAGCCGAAGTGAACACTGTAATCGCTTCACATTATAATCAGATTGGAAATGGAGAGAAAGCATTAGAATTCGTTGAACCCGCATTCAGAACTATTGATTCTCATAGAAGATGGACTTCCTATGCACACGCACAGAAGGCATGGGCCTTGATCAATCTTAGCCGGACTGACGAAGCAAAAGACGAGCTTGAGCGATCAGAGATGTTGGCAACGAAATCAGGGTCAGTTAAGGCCTTAAGATGGACACAAATTGTGGAGGGTATTCTTGACAAAACAGAGAATCATCATGATAGTGCCATTCACCTCTTTCAAGAAGTTCTAAGGAGTATAGAACAAGATCCTGTTCCTTTGTTGCAGAACATCTGTCTTCTCAACCTTGTGGAGATTGAGATTGAAAGACTCTCGCCAGAATCGATTGACATCAATGCCGATTCTTCTGGGCCTTGGATGAAGAAGCTGGACGAGCACACTCAAAAGAACGATCTTCCTGGCGTTGCTGCTCGTTCTTTGATTCTCAAGGCAGGTCTTCGCAGGAAACAAGGACGCCATGATGAGGTTAGGAGTCTGTTGAAGGAGGTCCTGAAGACAGCAGAGTCACCGAGTATGAGGTATCTCAATGACATTGTCGTGTCCACGTTTCCAGATGTGATAGTTTCCTAGATTCCAATTAGTGTAATGTTTCGCTTATCTCCAGATCTATTTTGCAATCTTGGTCAAGCTGGAATCCCGCGAAGAAGCAGGAGTTTCTGGACAGGCATAGATACACACTATGAACTGGAAATTGACTCGACTAGTCACTTACTAACAGAATGCCAAAAGACTGATGTAGAGGGTCAGCTAAACAATACCAATTCTGCAAACCAGAGGGCGTCAGGAATGAAACCGCTCGGGATCATAACCATGTGCTTTCCACACGTCGACGATGAAACACGGGAAATACTGCAGTCCGTGATGGAAGAGGCAGAGAACTTTGGCGACTTCACAGAGCGACTCTGCAATAAGGTATGTTCAGAGTCTACAACTCCGTTGGCAGAGTACTTTGCATGGTACTTTGCTACTAAGTCTGACGCCCTCAGCATACTAGACAAACTTGAGCAGGCTGGAAGAATACCTGAGTTGGCTGAACCGCTACTACTATCGCTAAAATATCGAAGAGGTGAGATTGTCACTTGGGATGAGATGAAACAATCTCTGTTGAGAGCTCTCAATGCCGCTCCAACTGACTGGATTGCTAGTCATCTCTACATGAAATGGAGGCTCCTTGCTGAATCCTTTTTTCCTGAATGTGATACT
>JAEOUL010000194.1 GCA_016839345.1 Candidatus Thorarchaeota archaeon
CAAGTCTTCGTGCATTTGCCATGAATATTCCTGCAAACACTGAAGCAAGAGCTCCAGGGTGAATTGGAAATCCGGGAATGTAAGTAAAGAGCTCACCAAATCCATATGCAAAAAACGGTGTCGTTGCTGTCAGAATAGAAATATTCGTATCATCACCGGCCCTTGGAATAGCCCATCCAATAATCCTAGCAACAACATATCCAAGAACGACCCCTAACCCCATGCTTGCGCTGAATTCAGCCAGTATGAGACCCCAATTAACCCCTCCAGGTAGGTTTGCGAGTGACGAAATTACTATCGGTTCAAAGACCAGGATGACAAGAATGACTGATGTTGCATCATTGAGCACTGCCTCTCCTTCTAGAATAGAGAAGAGTTTCCTTTTGACTCTCACCCCTCCTGATTCCAGAACTGCGAACAGCGCCGCGGGATCAGTAGGAGACAATATCGCACCAATTAGAAAAGAAGCAATACCGATTTCAATCCCTAGGGCTGCAGTTGAAGCTTGTATTGCGACTCCGCTAATGATTGAGGTTGCCAACACGCCCACTGTTGCTAAAAGCATAACATTGACGATGGAAAGCCTAAGATTCCTCAAGTTCAGTGTAAGACCTGCATAAAATAACACTGTTGCTAGAGTAAGTTGGGCTATAAAATCGAAACCAGCGATCTGAACAAGTGGTTCTGCTGGGATTAGGACTACCAACAGACGACCCATGAAAATCCCGGCAATGACTAAAGGAATCGGATGTGGAACTCGATATCTTTCAGCAATCTTTGCAAGAGCAACTCCTATTATGAGAATAGCAGCAACCAATACAAGAATTGTAGTTGGTACTTCCTGCATCAATTGAGATCAAATCTCCGCAACTATCTCAGCGCATTCTTTCACATAATCTGAAACATGTTCCAAATCAGCCACAATCTTTCTCATCATATAGCATGGGAAGTCTGATTCTCCTCCTGTAGCAACTGAAATCTGACGGCAAATGACAATATTGTCCTCGTCGATTTGTCGCTCAAGTTTAATTATTTGCTCAAGCGAATTTTCATAATCGTCTGAGTTAGATGCTCTTTGGCCGACCATTAGCTTCAGTACGTTCATCATCTCATGGACTCTTCCAGAGATTGTTGTCATCGAGTCCATGAATATTTCATTGAACGATTCCTCTTGCAACATATCAATTCTCACTAGAACTCTAAGAAAGGTGTGCTGAATGTTAAGAAGATGAGAAATAATCGATTGGGTCATGATCCCTAAATCATTTCTTGGTAACTTCTTCGAAAAAGCATATTTGTCAGTCAAGCCTCTAATTTGCTTGAAAGCCTCTTTCCTTTTGCTCACCCAGCTCTCATCAAATACTTCATCACAGCTGAAGCAGATTCTCTTGTCAACATATTCTGATATTCTCTCTTGAACTCCAAGTATTGTTTCGATTTCCTTTAGAATGGCTAATCTATCTAAGACCTCGGATGCCATAGTCTAAGCCTCCTTGATTTTTCTTCTTCTCCATGACAAGGCGAAGTCAACATGAATGAAATGCCGTCGAATGGTTACTTCAATTCCTGTTTCAATAGGTTCTCCGAGAGGTACCTGTATGACTCCTTCTTGAAGTGTTGGCATTGGAAGTTCAAGCATCTCTCCAGCTCGTATCTGTTCAGCAATTTCAACAAGGAGATCAGCCAAATTGAATAGGGTTTTCTCCTCCTCGAATTCATATTCTTCAATACGCATCTTGCATTCTCCTTTTGTATGCAGTGCAATTGCTTCTGATTGAGTGATTCACACCTTTTTATTGTAACTCTTTGCCCATAGTAACTGGTATCAAGGATGCTCAGAGTGAGATTCACTCTTGATTATGTTAGGTATTCCCAACTCTCTTGGAATATATGGCATGGAAGACAGCTCTTTCTTCTTGAGTGCATTTCGAAGGATTGAAACCCCAATTAAACCTGAAATGAATGAAGCAAGAAGAATCGCTCCCTTTGCAGCAGCAAGTAAACTGCCTGAGAGTGCTAGCGATGCAATAAAGGTGGATATTGTAAAACCGATTCCAGCTAGAAATGCTGTTCCTATCATTATTTCCCAATTCACTCCTTCGGGTAAATCTACGATTCCAAGTTTTATTGGAACTAAGGAGAATAATAATATTCCAACAGGTTTTCCTACTGTTAGACCAATAACGACACCTAATGCAATAGGATTAAGAATGTCCGTAATAGACAATTCAAGCAAAATAATACCAGAGTTCGCCAGTGCGAATATTGGGATCACAATGAAAGCAACCCATTTAGCCAACCCATGCTCTGCGAGTTGAAGTGGTGTTTCTACATCTCTACATGCTATCCTTAGAGTTTCTGATGATTCTTGGAAGTCCTTGAAATCTATATTCTCAATTCCCATTTCAGAGGAGTCTTGAATTCTTTTCACCAAGCTTGAACTGATATCAATAAATTCAGAATAGTCGATCTTTGTGGTTGCAGGTATTGTGAGAGCGATGAGAATTCCTGCTACTGTTGGGTGAACTCCTGAAATTAGGAATTGAAGCCATACAACAATCCCTAACACTGCATAGACAAGAAGCTTCCTGATTCCAATTCTGTTTATCATCACCATAATAACTAGCACTAATAGTCCTATAGCTAAAGGGACAAGGTAAATTTGACTTGTGTAGAAAAGAGCGATGACAAGCACTCCTCCAATGTCATCTGTGATTGCTAGGGTAGCAAGGAAAATCTTCAAAGATGTTGGAACCTTAGATCCAAAGATTGAAAGAAGTCCAAGCGCAATTGCAATATCAGTAGCAATTGGAATGGCCCATGCACTGGCTCCTGCACTACCCGGCGGATTGAGTGTTAAAAACAGTAGACCTGGGATTAGTATCCCACCAAAAGCTGCAATCACCGGAGCGAGGGCTGCTCTAGGTTTACTAAGCTCACCAATGAGCACTTCACGTTTAATCTCAAGTCCAATAAGAAAGAAGAAGAAAGCCATGAGGAGGTCATTTATCCAGAACACCAGTGGCTTTGTAAGACTAAATGAACCAATACTAATGCCAATATATGATTCCCAGAGAGAAAGGTACGACACTCCTATTGGTGAGTTCGATATAAAGAGTGCTATAACTATACATGCCAAAAGGATGATACCACCGGCTGCCTCATACTGCAGAAACGCATTGAATGGTTTTATCACTCGCAGAACTTTATTCTGAGAGCCTTTCTTGAAGTGTTTCCTTTTTGGCGGCATCAAACTCACCTCAGCTCGCGAGAATCATACATTTCAATATAACCCACACTGTTGATACCAACTACCACCACCCTTAATTGGAACACCGAAACAAAAGTTTCTAGATAACTGAATGGAAGTACCTCCATATGGGTGAAGACAAAGATGACTTTGTAGTGACTCCCTGGAAAGTTGAGGGAATCGTTGACTACGACCGTCTCATTGAGCAGTTCGGAACTGAACGTATCACCAAGAAGCTTCGTGAGCGTATGTACAAGATA
>JAEOUL010000195.1 GCA_016839345.1 Candidatus Thorarchaeota archaeon
AGCCCGTCAATCCCAGGGATATTGAGCGTGTCAGTTGCCTCAATGAAAGCCGCGAATAGTGCAAGGACAGAGATTGAAGATGCCCCAATGGCAAACCCCTTTGTGATGGCCTTGGCAGTGTTTCCACTGGCATCCAGTTTGTCGCAGGCAACTATTGCTTCCTCAGGTGCCTGTGCCTGCTCGATGACTCCACGTGCGTTGTCTACGATTGGACCGTAAGCATCAGAACTCATGATCATGCCATTCGTAGAGAGAAGACCAACAGCAGCAATTGCTACACAGTAGATACCACCTTCCCACTCATTATATCCTAGTAGACCACCTAGAAAGTATGAAGCCACCATGGCAATGGCAATACCTATGACAGAGGGGAGGACGCTCAGCAGGCCATATGCGTATCCAGACAAAATCAGATTGGCTGCACTCTTTTCGGCTGACTCAACCATCTTAGGAACTGGTTTGAAGCCAAAGAAACCACGGTCGCTTGTGAAGACATCACTTGTGAACCCAATGAAAACACCTGCAAAGAGTCCGAAAATGGCAACGAGGGCTAATATGATACTCAAGCCCATGATGACAATGACCACAACACAGAATAATCCAAACAATATCGTTGTGATGTAAGTCCCTCTGTTCAGAATGGGACCTGGATCTTGTTCCTCCTTTGGTCTGACCATGAACACTCCAAGTATAGAGGCAATAGTCCCAAGACCTGCAATCATTAGGGGCAGGAGTCCAAAGGAAACAGGCGGTGAGAAGTGAAGGTCAATTCCTGCACCTAGAATTGCAGCTGCAAGGATTGCGGCAACATTACTATCGTAGATATCAGCTCCAGTTCCAGCCACGTCCCCAACATTGTCCCCTACAGCATCTGCTATCGCCGCAGGATTTCTAGGATCATCTTCAGGAATGTGGTGTTCAACCTTTCCGACAATATCTGCTGAGAGGTCTGCTGTTTTCGTGAATATTCCTCCACCAGCCTTAGCAAAAAGAGCTACCGTACTTGCTCCAAAGGAGAATCCAGTGATAATCTCCCAGAGGCCGGCTTCACGAGGTATAACTATGAAGACTGAATCAGGAAGTACAATGTTCCATAACCAGTATAGTGATGTAAGACCCACAAGTGCAATTCCTGCAATCATCAATCCCATGACTGATCCCGCCCGAAAAGCCACCTTAAAAGCAGGGTTTAAGCCACCTGATGCAGCTGCAGAGGCTGTGCGGCGGTTAGCCTTCGTTGCAACAACTAGCCCGATATATCCAGCCGCCATACTAGCGAGAGAACCAAGGATGTATGAGATTGCTATGGGTATTCCAAAGTCCATGAACACAATTGCAATCAGAATTGCTAGAATGACTGTGAAAATTCCAAGAATACGATACTGAACCTTAATGAAAGAGTATGCACCTTCCTCGATTAAAGCACTGACTTCCTGCATCCGATCGCTACCCTCATCAGCATTTATGACAACTCGGTAGATGTAGAGGGCAATGAAGACGGAGAGAAGACCAGAAAGGAGTCCAGTTGATAGAAACAGAATATCAGACATGGTTGCCTCGATTTTTGCGATTGAAAACCAAATTAAAGAGGTTCCTATTCATTCAACAATCCAAATTTGTAGCAGTATCGCTCTAGTTTGATAGGTTTAATAGTAAGCGAATGTAATAGTTGTTTCTCGAGATAAATTGGAGAGGAGGTGAATAAGTGGTGAAATTTGTAATATTAGGTAATCTTACTCAACAGGGTATTAAGACTATCAAAGATGCTGCAAAACGTCAAAAACAAGCAGTTGAAATTATGGAGAAATTTGGATGTAAGTTGATAAATCTCTACTATACAATGGGAAAGCACGATTGGGTTGCCATAGTGGAAGGACCTGACATTGATGCAGCAATGAAGTCACTCTTTACATTTGGAATGGGAGGTACTAATAGAACAGAAACCCTTGTTGCCATAACAGCTGAAGAAGCAGTCAAGCTGATAGGTGAAATTTGAAAATACTCCGAAGATAACATTTAACTATAATTAATTCACATTTTGTGGTGCTCAGTTGAGATATCATGAAATACTACGACAAAATCAGTGACCTTATTGGCAAGACTCCTCTTGTGAGAATAAATAAGATTAATCCATACCCAGAAACCTTGATTCTCGCTAAACTTGAACGATTCAATCCTGGGGGAAGTGTCAAGGACAGAGTGGCCAAATCGATGCTTGATGATGCAGAGAACAAAGGACTACTTGGCCCTGATAAGATTGTCTTGGAATCTACAAGTGGTAACACTGGAATTGGATTAGCAATGCTCTGTGCATTGAAAGGTTATCAGTGCGAACTCGTGATGCCCGAATCTATGTCAATTGAACGTAGAATGATAATGATGGCGTATGGCGCAAAAGTCACTTTGACACCTGCTGGAGAGGGTACAGACGGAGCTCGAGATTACGTCAGAAGAAAACTCTCAGAGGAGCCTGAGAGATACTTCTCGCCTAATCAGTATGACAACCCTGCAAACTGGAAAGCACACTTTAAAAACACTGCTCAAGAGATTATTGAAGACACAGATGGAAAGATCACACATTTCGTGGCTGGATTGGGAACATCTGGAACTTTGATGGGTGTGGCTAGAGGTCTGAAAGAGCGATTGGCTGATGTTAAGATTGTGTCAGTAGAGCCCAAGACAGATTCGTTCATTCAGGGTCTGAGAGACCTCGATGTGCAAGAAATACCGCTAATCTTTGATGAGTCTAAACTTAATCGAAGGATTCGAGTGAGTGATGTTGATGCAGAGAAAACTACAAAGTTGCTGGGTCTTCAAGAAGGCATTTTCAGTGGCTTGAGTTCAGGAGCTGCGATGTGGGGAGCAATAGAAGTGGCTAGAGAGCTCAATGAGTCTGGTTTCAGTGATGGTGTAATTGTTGTCATGCTTCCAGATTCAGGAGAAAGGTACCTCAGCAACAATCAATATTCACTTG
>JAEOUL010000196.1 GCA_016839345.1 Candidatus Thorarchaeota archaeon
AGCCAGTGGATTCTTCTTTGTTGATAGCATAATCGCTGTAGCTTCGAATCCAGCTACCGTTATCGGCGGAGCTGGAGTGCCGGGAACCGGTTGGTTTGAAACAGGGATTCTTGCTGATCCTCGATTCCTCTTCCTATTCAGGGATGTAGCTAAGCTCATCGCTTTCCCACTAGCTGCAATATTCACAGCTGTAGTATACTTGCGGACTGGTCGAACTGAACGCATTGTTGCCAGAGCACGTGAAGAAGGCGAAACCTTTGATCCCGATGAGGTTGACAAGGAGATTGCAGACAGGACTCCAGATCCTGGTGAATCTTGGGCAAGTGAACGGGCTGAAGGAATAAAAGAAGGCGCTCCTGGCCACGAACTATCAGCTCCAGATCCTGATAGACTATCAATCGATGACAGTCGTCGTCTTGGCAAAGCTAAGCGTTTTGGTGAAGACGACGAGGATGATGCGAGCAATTAGAACTAGATTGAGGGCTCTTTGAGGGTCCTCATCTTTCCTTCTTTTTATGTTTAGAGAACTAATGCGACTATCATGAGGATTGTAATGACAAACGAGAGCAGTGCACAGTTCACACATAGTCCCTCTTGAATTTCTTGCTTGTCCTTCTTGGTTAATTTTTGTGACTCCACCATTTCCTCATCGTTTTCTTTGTCTGTCATGCAGTAACCTCCTGAATGTAGAATGATGTCCATGAGGTGTATTAAAGGTACTTATTATTGGAATTCTAAGAGATTATCTTCTCCAGTACAATCTCATCTGTGATTGGAACTCCATCATTGCCAATCAATGGAATCTCTGGTTTTAGTTCACGAGATTTCTTGATAGCATTCTTATGAATTGCTATGATTCGAAAATTCAGTGCCTTGTAGAATAAGATAGCATTTGTATTGTCGTTGGTTGTCACAACCCATATTTTTTTGCAATCCTTTGACTGAGCTATCTCTTCGATTCTACGAATCAAAGCTCTTCCAACACCTTCTCTCTCTCTCAAGCTATTTAATGTGACTATCTCCAAATTTTGATCCACAATATTATAGGTGAGAAGTCCAATCTTCTGCTCACCTTTTATCGCAATGATTCCTGGCAAATCATCTGCATTATGAACAACACCTCTACTTACGACAAGAGTGGATGCCCAAGAATCTTTGAGAACTTTCACTTTCCATTCTTTGTCATCGGAAGTCTCATCTCGAATTTGCAACGCGTTTAGCCTCTTCTTTATATTCTCAAACCAATATCTTTCTGATATAACCTGTCTGTATTGTACACGTCCCAAATGATTTATGTCAAAATGTTCTAGTACGTGAATGACCGCCTTAGGAGGAGTCTTAAATTTACAATTATGCAGAAGTCACAATCCGTCGTGCAGAGCTCGCAGAGGTAGATGTAATTAAAGAAATCATTAAGGAAGCATATGCTCCTATTAAGAAAAAACTCTCACGTCAACCAGCTGCACTAAAAGAGGGTCTCGACAAAATTTCTCGACACATTCAGATGGGCAATCAGTACGTAGCTCTCGTAGGAGATACAGTAGTCGGAACTATGAGAGTAAGTCTTCGTGGGCAGGTTGGGGTAATCAGTAGAGTAGGTGTTCGTCAGGAGTTTAGGAACCGCAGAATAGGGACAAAACTTGTTGATTACGCAGAGAATCTTCTTTTTCATATGAATGCTCGACGTATTGAAGTAGAAATCTATGGGGCCGTAGAAAATCAGTTGTCATTCTATGAACGAGGTGGATATGTCGAAACTGGTAGACTTCAAAGACTGGGCGAAGAGATAGTAGTCATGCAGAAAGATTTGACCGAGTCTCCAATGGATGAGGAAGGTTAGTTCTTCTCTCTAACTTTCGCACATCTCTTGGCAATGAGAGATGCTACTGAGCCTCCACCAAGTCCATTTCCAATATTTACAACAGCTAATCCTGGTGCACAGGATTGCAACATTGATGCTAGCGCTGTTTCACCCTTTCCACCAAATCCATAGCCAACAGGTACTGGTACACCAATCACAGGTACATCAACCAATGATGCAACAACTGTAGGTAGTGCTCCCTCCATTCCTGCCAAGACCACAACTGCATCTACCTCTTCTTCAATTATTTTTCTGATTGGTTCTACTAGACGATGTATACCTGCCACACCCACGTCAAAGAAGGTCAATACTTCAACACCTATTAAACGAGCTATTGCCACTGCTTCATTCGCGTATGCAATGTCTGATGTTCCGGCAGTTATTATTGCTATTTTGCCGCTAGTAGGTGGATCTGACCAGTTCTTTGTATGAATCAAAACAGTATGGTGGTCATCGCTTCCCGATACATCAAAAATGGAATTGCGATCTGCTTTCTTAAGTGCTTCAAGCTTATCTTGATTGATACGAGTAAGTAGAGCTACATCATTTTTTTCTAACATAACCTTGACAATTTTTTTCAGTTGGTCGATAGTTTTTGTTTCTGCAAATACTACTTCCGGAACTCCACTACGTTCATGTCTACTTCCATCAAGCATACCAATATTACCAACTTCGTTGAGTGTATGCAATCTTAGTGCGTTTTCAGCCTCTTCTACTGATATCTCTCCAGAAGCAAGAGCTTTCAGAATTTCACGTGTGGATGTCATGGTTATCTCCCCATAGGATGGAGAAAGTAGTTATGTGCGTTTCCAATTTTACATTGCTATGGAATAATCTCACAGCCATTGTTATACTCGGGATAATTCAAATCTTCTATAGACATACCTCCGGACTCCAATAGTTCCTTTACTTTGGAGGTCTGTTGTTTGAGTTCGCTTATCAGATGGCGTGTGATGTTGCATATCTTCTCGAAGCCTTCTTCCCCCCAAAGACGCTCCTTGTTTGCAAATAGACATCGACCTCCGCAAATCCCAAACTCGCTACAAGTTGGGCAGGGATTATCCACTCTCATACAGTTCTTTAGTTCGCTAGGTTTTGAATCCCAGATGTTTCCCACAAGAGAGAATTTCCAGTCTGGTGAGATCGGACAGACTCCAATGCTTCCGTCAACATGAATGGCAAATGTATCAAGACCCGACCCACATCTCATTTCTGAGGTTTCACCTGTTACTAATGTGTACATCAATGGCAGGAAAGGTACAATTCCCTCCACCACTCCCTGTTCCATTTTGGATATCCATTCTTCTATCAATCTCGTGATTCCTGGATTATAGGACTTTTCCACCCACCTATCAAAATCATTCCAGTTACCCTCAGCGTCCCAGATGACATTCAGTTGCCAATGAACATGATTGAATGCATCATCTAAATTCAGGAGATGACGAACATCTCTGTAGATATCCGTCTGTTCTGAAACTGCCATCCTTGCAACAATGTTTCCATTGAATTCAATCTCATGGAGCCACCGGACATTGTTCATCACTTTCTGATAGACCCCATTAGACCTATACCCATCTGTGGTCTCTTGAGTTCCATCAATCGAAATCAGAATAGAATGGAATCGCTTCACATAATCCACTGGTAATTTGTTCAAGAGAAGAGCGTTGGTCTGAAGCATGAACCGAGCAGACGGAAAACGATCCATGAGTTCAACAATGACTGAAGGTCTTAGTGTAGGTTCTCCTCCGTAGAACATGAGTTGGATGTCATCATCTTTTTCGAGGAACGATGTCAGGTCATCAATCGAGTATTGTATCTCTGCATCCGGTCCACTCTCTTCACCACCATGACAGTAGCTGCAGTTGAGATTGCATTTTCGAGTAAGGACCAGATGATAGTTCAACAGGATTTCGCTCTAAACTCTACCTACCCATCAACTGCATAAACCTTATTCTAGGTTCAAAATCCTCAAACTATACCTTGTTTGGGATATCCTGATGACTTAAGACGAATTGACTTGATACTACGAGAAACACGTGAATCCTGATCAAAACGACCCCAATCACTGATGGTTTCAATTTATCACAGTTCCTCTCAGAAAACATATTACTGCTAGGTATCGGAGGTGGAGTTGCAGTACTCGTCATCATGATAACCGTTTTCAAGAAACGCTAGAAGAGTAAAACTCAGTTGTTTCAAGAGTGGCAGGTAGACTGTAGATTATCAGTTGTTTATTCATATATGATGTCTATGTTCAACGTGTAAGGACCTGCCCCCGAGAATGAATGAACCATGATGTGCCAGATTCCCTTCTCCGGATTATCATACGTTATATCCTCTCCTCCAATATCATAACCAATAAGCATGTAATCATATGTAGATGGTGTGTAATTTACTGCACCATAAAGGTCGAAATCATTGTTCCCACCACAGTAAAGCATTAAACGCATACTGGTGGCACTACTATTCACTCTGAATGAGTGGATTCTATAGTCATCATCTCCGTTCAATGTACCTAAGAAACTATAGATTCCTTGCTCTGGATAGGACTCTCCAGGTTCTGGCGGACCTGAGAACAAAAAGTATCCAGCTACAGCTCCTATCACAACAAAAAGAATCACAAGTGCTGCAACTAGGATATAGATTCTCAACTTTTACACCCAATTTTGAACAATATTTCAATCAGTGCAATAAGCTTTCTTGCCACGAAAAATGGTTCAATTTAAGACCTATCGACATCCTTATGATTCGTCACACAAAGTTTAGCAAAGAGCTGACCTCCGTGAAATCCTCATCAGTTGTAGTTCTTGCATTTATCTTGTTGCTTGTGATTCCAGTAGTTGCTAGTGGAGCGACCACTCCACAATCTACAATCAGTCCCTCTGCTGAGGTTTTACTACCCGCGAAAGACTATGTGTGGCAAGAGATCAACGGGTTTTGTGCTTGGGCTGCTACAGCAATGGCTATGCAATATGCTGGTGTTGATGTCAATCTATACGATGTTTTTGCAGCTTCTACGATTGGCTTCTCCTTTGCATATTTCCGATATAATGATGCTTTCTTGATGTTTCCTGGAGCCCTTCTCTCACAAGTAGAGCCAGCTGAGTTTCTTGCAAATCTCTATGGCGTCAACTATACTCTCTATTTGGGAACAGATATACCTGAATTAGAACAGACTGTTCAGGTCTACCACAGCCAAGGAATTAACATTGATGTTATTGACGGACAATCTGAAGCACTTGAACTCATGAGAACAACCATCGACAATGGATACCCAATAATGATCAGCGTTGACCCCATGTTTCTCCCAGCATCTGATTATGATATTCTGAGAGAGCAAGATCTTTCAGGCGGAGGTCATGGAATTCTCGTTGTTGGATACAACGACACTTCGACCACTGCAACAATTATCGACCCCGGAGTTGGTTCCTTTGGAGAGAATTTCAGCTACCCAATCGATGGTCGGGGCAACTACTCAACAATATCCTATACATTATTGCTTGACGCATGGTCTAATCGATACTACATCACAAACACATTTTTCCCTCTGACTACACCCACCACCTCCATTGACAATCAGCTTGGACCAATGGTTCGTGACAAACTACTGGGTGTTGGGACTACATATTTTCCAACAAGCCCAAATGCTTACGTTGGAAAGTTTGGTGAAGTAGGTTTTCGCGAAATGAGCACAGACCTCACACCTGATGGTCTTAAATCGTATCTGAGTCTTTTTGATGATATAGAAGATGAAGTTAAATTCAAGGCATCCCTTCTATATTTCATTGGGCTCGGGTTCGAAGCGCAAGTGACACTTCAATACCTGTCGTATAGAACCGCGCTCTATGCTTTGCCTGACTTGATGCTGGACTCTGAGTTGAGTGAATTTGTCAGTGCAGGTGAAGCTGCACTTCCGGCCTTCGCTGAACTAGTTGACAACTCAACACTTGTTTATCCTGGAAATCTTAGTCAAGCAAATGGTTTTGTAGCGTCCACATTCCGAGGAATAGCCGATGCATATAATGCTTCGGGCAACATTGATGCATCATTAGCTCCATATTCAGATGATTTGGATACAATCACTGGCAATCTTCTTATCATTGCAGACTCTTGGCAAGCAGCTGGTCTAGCTCTTGATGCCATCTGGCCTAGTGGGTTTCTCAATGAATACGGTCCGATCATTGCGTTTGCGGGAGCTGGAGTTGTAGCTCTTGTGATTCTCACTTTTTGGTGGATAAAAAAGAAACCATCTCAATAAGTTATACCTGATCTACACCCAGGAGTTCTAGAAGTTTCTGAACATCATTAGTGGGCAACTTGCAGTTATAGTCTATACACACATGTGCGGTTGCCTTTCCTCCCATTGTGTCATGAAACTTTGCAAAAGGTGCTAGTCGAGAAACTACTTCTGACTGATGCTTTGTTCCCTTCAGCAGGATTACTTTGTTTGGAATGAACTGCTCTCGAACTGCGTCTATCATTTCCTGCGAGCTGGTCTCTGATGGGTCTCCTGCAATCACTATTTCATAGGATTCTCCACGAGAAAATTCAACAGCCATCAACATCATCGAAAAACCAGAGTAGGCTCGATGAATTATTCCTGAGAATGCTCGGATTGTTTCTGAAGCGTTTTCCTCTAATATCGTGTTTCCTAGAAATCGTGCTAGACGAATTAGATTCATCGCTGCAACGGAGTTACCGGATGGTATTGCTCCATCATATGCGTCTTTCTTCCTCACCAAGAGTTCCTCCGAATAAGTTCCAGTGAAGAATAACCCTCCTTCTTCATCATCCCAAAAATGCTCTAGCATGTCAAATGTCAAATCTCTTGCTAACTCCAGATACTTTGGATTGAATGTCGCCTCATAGGTTTCCAGTAAAGCCCACACAAGATACGAATAATCATCTAGAAATGCTTGGATAACTATTTCTCCATCTTTGTATCTGTGAAAGAGTCGTTGCTTGTCATCAATCATAGTTTCAACAATGAATGATAATGCTCTCTCGGCAGCTTCAATGAACTTGGAATCACCAAGAACTGCTCCAGCTTTTGCTAGTGCTGCAATCATGAATCCATTCCAGTCAGTCAGAATCTTGTCATCCAGACTTGGTCTGACCCTCTTTTCTCTACGAATGAACAACTTTGCTTTTGCTTCATTCAAAAGGAGTTTCAGCTCCTCTCGGCTCAAATCTAGATCTGTGTTGATGTCAACAGATTCTGTGAGATATAGTATATTGAGACCTGTTTTCCTACGAGTGGCTTCATCTTCGAAATTTCCATCCTCGTGAATATTGAATACCTGCATGAAGATTGATGCCATCTCATCTTTGAGGACATCTTCAATCTCATTCTTTCTCCAAGTGTAGAATTTACCTTCTTCCCCTTCCGAGTCTGCGTCTTCTGCTGAATAGAACGCCCCATCTGGACTTGTCAAGTCCCTGGTGACATACTCAAAAATCTCTTGAATAATTTCAGCGTAGTTGTGTTTTCTGGTTATCTGATAGACTTCAGTATATGCCATCATCAGGCTGGCTTGGTCGTAGAGCATTTTCTCAAAATGCGGAAGAAGCCACTCTGCATCTGTGGAATATCTATGGAATCCGAATCCAAGATGATCGAAGATTCCCCCATTCCTCATTGCTTGAAGCGTCTTCTCAACAATGTATAGTGCCCAATCATCTCCAGTTCTTTTCCAATATCTGAGTATTAACATCAAATTGTGAGGTGACGGAAACTTTGGAGCTGACCCAAACCCGCCATTCTTTTCATCAAATCGCTGTGAAAGTTGGGAGAACGCCAGATCAACTGCATCGAGTGTTAGGTCAGAATCTGAACTTGAAGAAGGAGACTCGGCTAGTGCTTTCTGAATACGTTCTGTTGTTTGATCGATGTTTGTCCTGTCCACATCCCAAATCTCTTTGATTCGTGGAATGAGTTCTTTGATACCCATATTGCCGTAGCGGCTTTCCTTTGGGATATATGTCGCAGCGTAGAATGGCTCTTTGTTTGGTGTCATAATTATTGTTAGAGGCCACCCACCTCGACCAGTGATCATTTGAGCAACTTCCATGTAAACTCCATCAATGTCTGGACGCTCCTCTCTGTCTACCTTAATGTTGATGAAAGCGTCATTCATCAGACTAGCAACCTCCTCATCCTCGAAAGACTCATGAGCCATCACGTGACACCAGTGACAGGTACTGTACCCTACTGAAAGAAACACCGGTTTATTCTCTTTACTTGCCTTCTCGAAGGCTTCTTCACCCCAAGGATACCAATCAACTGGATTATCGGCATGCTGGAGGAGGTACGGACTTTTTTCTTGTGATAACCTATTCTTTCTCGCACTACTCCTGTTTGTCAAGGTAAATCCTCACTCAAAAAACTGTTAAAAGAATTTTAACTATTGTTATCAGTCCTTTTTTGGTGATGTGTCGTGTGGTCCAAATCTATAATACAAAGTCACTATCTTTCTTAGAGAATCCTAGTTCTAAGAAGACCTTTGATACCCTTGCTAGACGCGAGTCCTTTGGCTCAAATCCATGAAGATATGCATCGAAACTATCAACATCTTTCAATAGTTCAGCATACTGATTCTTGATGATTCTTTCTTTGTCTGAGTGGCCTTCAATTGCTTTGATGATTTGCTTGACCTCAGCATCAGTGATCAATCCTAGTTGGTTTCCCCACACCTCATTGTATTCCGCGACAATTTCTTTGACATATAGTTGTGCCTTGTTCCAATGATCTTCCCACTTGCCAGTATGTAATGAATACACGTCATGAAATGCTGCAATTATAGCTGCGAGTTCGACGTTGTATCCTCTCTTGATAGCAAGCAATTTGGCTAGTTGAGTTGTTGTATGCATATGCAAGACACTCCAGGAAATTGGAACGCTAGTTTCTCTCTCCTTGTCATTCATAATTGATTCTATTCTAATCTGTATAATAAGGAGTATCTGATTCAATCTCCAGACCGGAAGTCCGTCTTCTGGCTTACCGCCACTCATTTGCAGCATAATTCATCACAGTTCAAATTCTGTGTACTGTGCTTAGAACAGACCCTACATAAGTATTCCAACCAAAATGAAACATAATCGTGGACTGGTGTTTGAGATTGGAAAACAGAAGTCTGAAAGATAGAGTGAAACTTAGATTGACTGGGATTATCGGATACCTTCTACCATTGATTGCATCCCTTCCTCCTCTGGCTGCATGGGGAGGTCTCATGACTGTTCCATTCATTGTGTACTTGGTGATGATGTTCAGCAACATCTCCACAGCAGCCCCACCACTTCCTGACTACACACGATTGGAAAACATAATCATACTTGGGGTTGCTGGTTTCGGATTGGTCCTTCTGATCTACTCTGTTGCACATCTATGGAGAGCCAAGTCACATGGACTGGTGACTACTGGTCCCTACAGACTTGTTCGGCATCCGCAGTATTTTGCACTGATTATTTTCACTTTGATGATGACTTATCAGAGTGTTTGGATTTTAAGGAACACATTCGGTATAGGTTGGCTCACTGCTGACCAGACTTTGATTCTCTGGTATCTTATGCTAGCAGGTTATGTGGTGATTGCTTGGGTCGAGGAGATGCACCTCAAAAAGACATTCCGTGATGAGTGGAATGTGTATAGTGACGAGGTTGGTTTCCTCCTGCCCTTCATACGTTTCAAATCAGAATTG
>JAEOUL010000197.1 GCA_016839345.1 Candidatus Thorarchaeota archaeon
GCTTCATAAGCCTCCCTGACTGCATCTACTGCATCTTCAGATTCAATTGGAAAAATAATTGCCTTTCCTATCCTCACGGCTGACATAGCAATCTTCAACCATTTGTTCCAATCCTTTGTTTCGGTGACAAATGGTCTGTCCTTTGGATACAAGCATCTTTCATGCTGAAGACCACAAGTGAAGTGTAGTTGCAGCGTCTTTCTTATTCTGCCCTCAGTAGAGAACTGCACTGGGACTGGTAGTTTCTTCACAACATCTGCAATGAAGTATTTCAGCATCTCCACATTCTGGTCAACATATTCCTTGAGAGACCCTACAGTCAAGGCTGCCTCTTTGATCATAGCATTCTGTTGCTCAATCTGGAACGCTAGCGATCGAAGATCGCGACCCTCGATGAAATCGATGATTGAGTTGGCCTGATCGCGAACAAACTGTTGTGGATCATCTGCACACTTACGGATGATGTCCATGTACGGCTCAATAAGATTCCTGTTCATACTGCCAATATTTCTGAATTCGGCAAGGACCATCATAGCAAGGTTCTGCTCAGCACCTTCCAGCAGTTCGGCTAGAAATGGAAGAATCTCACGAGCGACATCCTCTGACATTCTACCTATGAAACCTAGGAGGTTAGGAACAGTGTATTTGAGAGAATCGACGTAGTTCATAGACTGTTTTATGGGGTCAAGAAATGGATAAACGACCTTTGGGTTTGAACGCGCTATCTCGTTTAGTATGCTAGCAATCGTGGATCCTGTCGTAGGAGAATTCAGGCTGGTCACAAACAATGCGATGTGAGGTTCTAAAATATCAGGTCTATCTTTGGACATCTCAAGAAAAATCGACAAAATCAAAGACCGCAGATTCGAATCCTTCTGATAGACCTGTATTAGTGTATCAACTCTCTTATGGAACTCTGTGGGCTTGAATTTGTAGAGGAACAGCAATGGTGGTGAAAGTTCACTAGAACCTCCTGCAACCATCTCGATGATGATTCCTACATAGTCCTCGAACATTTTGGGATTCTCAGATGCTACTTGCGCAACCACTCTATATGCTGGCCATCTTGCTGAGCCCTCCTTCTGGAGAAATTTGAACACGAGGGGCATAGAATCTCTCAGAAAAGATGGGTCCGTAATGAGTTGCTGAACCTGTGTATTGAAGAGATGGGTTGCTGTCGCATTGACTAGTGTTTCACTATCATCCTCTGTCATCGATTGTGAAGACAGAAACTCCAGTGTACCCATAATGTCCCCAGAATATATCTTCTCCACTCCAGGGCTCTTCTGACACATGATGGATATAGCGTGGGCAATCTGCATTGAAACCATATCGTCAGCGCTTTCTCGAATATCTCTTGTCAACTCGGGTATCATTGCGGCAACCTCATTGGGTGATTTCGTAGCCCGCTTAACCAGCTCTTCAGCAGCTTTTCTCCGCACAGATTCATTGCTATCAAGAAGATCCTTCATTGGTGGTGATGTCCCCTTTCAATACGATAGTGCAGTCAAGATACAATCGGCCTACTAATCTGTTTACTTGTTGAAAAGAAATAATAAAGCTGATTCATTCCCTTTCTTTAATGACATGCTACTTCAAGAATTCACGAATGAAGGAATTGTTCTCTGATATAGGTATCGAGGTCACAAAAGAGAATCAGGCCAAAGTTGACGAAGTAATTCACGATATGCTCAGTGTGGACTATCCGAATTGTGCTGCGGCGTGGAAAATGGTGCGTAAGAAACTCAAGTTTGATGGTCCTGGTTTCAAAGAGCGATTAAAAGAAGCTTTAATGAACCTACTATGACTCAATCTGATTCTTATCCACCTAGCAGCAAACGTGCAAGTAGTCCAAATGTGCTATGTAGAAATTACCCTTTGGGTGTGCAATGAAAGTCTTGTTGAAGATGAGATGAATGTATTCTTGTTCCTCGATGACTGAAAGAAAGTTGTGAACGCCTCACATGGATTTCGGGAGCCTGTTTCAAAAGAATATATAATGTTTTTATTTTCTATTTTGAGGCTTATGATGGCCCCAAATTTAAATAGATATGTTTATATCCAATTAAATGAGAAAATAAGGCCGCGGGTTTTTTCTGTACAGACTTCTCGCCTTAGTCCAGTGCGGATGCGGCGGCGTCCAAGGCAAGAACAACCCTGAATGTCAAAAGAGGTGACATCATGGGCAAACACGATAAACAGAAGAAACAGCAGAAGCCAAATCAGAAACCAAAGAACAAGTAACTTTGTTTTTCTGATATCTGTCCTAGTATCCTAGTTCATTCCCCGGGGAGGTTCCCCACCTCCCCACCTTACATCATTCTTTCTTTGAAACCCTAAACCAGCAGAGTTTCAAAATTGCTAAGGGTTTTACCAATTTCTAGACCTATTTTAAGAAAGGTATCATTGACTCCGGGATTGAGGGGTCCTTCTCTGCCCTGTACTATCGCAGACTCACGAGGTCTAATGATTTTCATTTTCAGGTGTTTCATCATGTTTTCGATTGTTCTGGCTGCACTATTCTCCAAGACTGATAGGCTTCGACTGTTCATTCTAGATTCATTTCTAGTGTCAAAACTGAATCCATGCTTTCCTTTCAGGTCGAATGACTTTAACTTCTGCAAGAATTTTTTCATATCCTCAGAAGGTCTGATCATGTGAGTTGGACTACCTATGGCAATGAAATCATATTCGGAGATCTGATTGATATCAAACGCATTAATATTCAAACACTCAACTTCTATACCTGCTTCTTGAATTCCCTGGGCTAGACTCATCGCCACAGCTTTTGTGTTTCCAAAGAGAGAATGATATATGACAAGAGCTTTCGTCATCCTTTGCGACCTCCTAGGCTCAAGCCTGGCTAACAAAGCCAATAATCAGACCAAATATTGTGCCAATACCTACTCCTGCTCCCATTCCGATGAACATGATAATGTCTACTCCACCGAGTGCTCCGATGGCCAAACCACCAGCTGTCCCTACAAAGACTCCCATCCCCATCCTTCGGCCTCGATTGAATTTGAATGCAAATAATAGGCCTATGCTTCCCATTACAACTAGGGATAGGGTGCTGATAGGTACAAATGAGCAATGCGAAACATATCCTATCAGATTCATTTCACCTGCTCCCCACTGTAACAACTCAGTTGGTATTATAGTCCAAATGGCTGCGGCGAAACTTCCAACTATCAAGGCTGAAATGAAAGACCACAAAAGTGTCAGTCCAACCACACGGACAATTCTTCTCAGAGCACTATCTTGGCGTGCTGCAATTGATTCTTGATTCTCTACTTGAATCGTTTCTATTTTACTCATCGTTTCTTACCTACTGATACTAGTTCAATCATCATAATGTCTTAGGCCCTTGTCAATGATAGTGAAGAACACAGAGAGGTAGTTTCTTGTCCTCTCCTCTGGTGAGTCGCTCATCTTGCCTCGCATGACTAGCTCTCGTATTGCTCCAGCGAATGTACTGAGAACCATAATCACAGAGAATGGATCTACCTTGTCTTGGACTCCAGAGCTCTTCATCGTTTCAGTTATGACAGATGTCATGAGCTTCTCAAGAAGTACTCTCTGGATGCTGAATTCTAGTTCACTCTCAGTCATTTCTAGACCATCGTCTTCTTTTCTTACAATCTTTGAAGTAACTGCACTCAATCGACTTGACTCGAATAACATCGCATCTTGTGGATGTTTCTCGAAAAACTTGAGATAGGCTTCCCCCATTGATCGAAGCTCATATGACACGTCTTCTTGTTTCAGGTGTTTGTCCATGATGTCAAACAGTTTTTCATAAACCCTTGATACTACAGCCACAAACAGATCTTCCTTCGACTCAAAGTAATTGTAGATTGTAACCTTGGTGTATCCTGCCTCAAGTGCAATCTTCTCCACCATTGTCTGGTCATATCCAAGTTCTGTGAAAGATTTCCTTGCTATCTCAATGATGGACTCTCGACGAAGTTTACGTTCACGTTCAAGTCGTTTCGCCTTGGGCGAGCTTGAGTTTTTTTTACTCATAGGACCACTTCATCAAATGATTTTACTCAAGTAAAATAGATTTAACTAAAGTAAATAAATCCTTTCATCGGAGTAATCGGGTGATTCATCATAATTCATGGATGAAACTTAGAATTACCTGGCTGCACAGTAAATAATCGCTGAAGTTGACTCTAACAGACTCTCACCGATTTTAGCTGTTCTCTCAGGATGAGAACGTGAAACTGCGAAGTAATCTGATTTGGAGATCATGATTCCCTTTGGTCCCTCCAGCCTGAGACGCATAAGAAATGCAACAGCCCTCGCAGTGGCACTCGCTTTCCCAATTGGTTTTCTCGAGTCCTTGTAATGCTCCACTACTAATCTCTCTACGAAAGAAATCCGTTCCCAGAATGTAGCGACCTCTTGATGAATCTTAAACGCGATCACATCTCCAAGTGAGTCTAAAATGAACACTCCACATGTTTCCTTGGGAATGCTGCCAACTATCACCTTATGAACATCTTCAGTCAGGGTTGTCCTGCTAAGTTGACTTCCGAAAAGTAGGGTTTCTCTGAATTTCACGATGGGTACTATTACGATGCCTGGGTAGGACAAAGGGTCTCCTAGTCCAATCAACTCTCCCTTGAGAATCTCATTGGCTACCGCCTGAGCGCATTCGTTCCCATTCACAATCTCCTCAACCTTTATAGATTTGTAATTCTATTACGTATTACATTATTTGTTTCCGTTTATAAACTTTTCAATTCTTGAAAACCTGAGCGCGCTTCCTGGTGAGTAGGCACTGATCTTGTTAGATCACAATCTTAGCATGATACTGTTTATGTGATCCTAGGGTGAAGGAACGATGATGTAGACTCCGCCATATTCAGAGATCTGCTCATAGGCGACATACAGACCCTGCCCCCATATCATTGTCTTGAACTCATCCGCAGCCCAATAATATTCGTAATCATCCCAAACATTCGTCAACTGTGCACGAGCCTTTGCTCTTGCAGAAAATGTTGGAAATGAAACATCGCCCAAGATAATACTCCCTCCCTCACCTAACAGCTCATCAACCAGTCGTTTAACTACAGATATCTTTCTCTCAAGAGTGAGATGATGCAATGTGTAGGCTGAAACAATGGTGTCAAAACCAACCCTAAGCTCTAAAGGCCAGTCCGATTCAATGTCGATATGAAGGAGATGTGCATTTGGCACCTTATTCTTTGCTTTTTCAAGCATCCTTGAGGAGTAATCAATTCCCCAAATCTCACAGTCAAACTCGACAAATCTTTGTGCAAGATTACCCGTACCAATACCCACATCCAGTATTTTCGAACCTGGTTCAGGATTTGCGAGTTCAACAATTCGATCCAATACGTCATGGTAACCACGAAAAGGAAAGATATCTGCTCCAATCCTGATGTAATAATCATAGTCTGCTGCCCATGCATCGAATAGTTCTGGCGTTCTTTCTGGGCTCATTGTTTTTCCCATTCTGTGGATTTTCAGTCTAGAGGTATGCTTTTTACTTTGTTTACCATAGTATCAACTACCGCGTTGAGTCGGAGGTTGTTAGATAGTGTCTATTGTTGTCATTATACTTGTACAAGTAGAAGTTGGAAAAGCAGAATCAGCGCAAAAACACATCGAGAAGATCAACGAAGTTAAGAATGTCTATATGGTTACGGGTCCCTATGATGTCATTGCCTACGCTGAACTTCCCGCAAAGAGCGGTTTTCGAAGATTAGTTGAAGCAATTCATGATGCGCCTGGTGTCACGAGAACTGAAACCTGTATGGCCATTTAACTCGAAACTAATTGGCAATCTTGAATCGACCAGTATCTGTGCGCTCTACAAGCTTCTCAGCAAGAAGCTGGTCAAGAACTGGATTCACATCCATACAATGGACATCCTCTGAGTCAAGATAAGTGATGAGCTCGTTTATACTCATGGTTTCTGAATTCGTGAGGATACGTATTATTGCTCCACGTAGTTCCCGAGTTGAACCCTTGAATCTTGGTTGCTTTGACTTGGGTGCGATATTGGTAGAGCTAGAAGTTAAGACAAGGGAACCATAGTCCATAAGTGCATTGTGCCAGTCACGAGACCTCCCTTTTAAGAGTAAATCCTCTGCGACACTCTGTAATTGACTGTTTGACATCTCCTCATCAGCAAACCCAGATGCAATCAGAACTCGGCGGATGTTAGTATCCACAGCTGCGAGGTCTTTGTTGAATGCAAAGATGAGTATCGACCGAGATGTGTAGGGTCCAATGCCTTTGAGTTCTCTTAGTTCTTCAGCAGTTCTAGGAAATTCGCCTTTGTCAACAACCTGTTTTGCCGCCTCTTTCAACCACAATGCTCGCCGGTTGTAGCCTAATCCACTCCAAACCTGAAACAACTGCTTGGTATCAGCAGATGCTAAATCCTCAATATTTGGAAATCTTTGAAGAAATTCCAGATACTTTGGAACAACTCTATTGACCTGTGTCTGCTGTAGCATGACTTCTGACACCAGTACATTGTACGGACTAGAATTACATCTCCATGGTAGATCGCGTGCATTCTTCTCCCACCACTTCATAATCTTCTCTTGAAATGCACTCACATCATCGCTGCTGTAACTGGTACAATCTCCTGACATCGTCAAAACAATGAATTGGAAACTAATAATTGTCTTTGTTTAATGTCAAAACCTTGAAGGCACATGAGGCAAAATATTGACGACAAGAGAAATTCTGTTCCATTCACAGCACGTCTGATTGCTCACTATCGTGCCGAAGAAACAAGGAGAGAAACTCCGTTAATTTCAGACCCCTTTGCAGAACGACTTGCAGGTGATATGACCTCCTATTTTGAGGACCATAGGAGAACGCGTGGGACTGGGGATTATGCTATAGTACGGACATTTTATGTAGATGATAAGATCCTAGCTCCTTGGTGTGACACTCACAAGGAATCACAGATAGTCATCCTAGGGGCAGGGTTAGATACACGTGCATATCGTATCACTCCATTAGAACAAGGCAAGCACACAGTCTTTGAGATTGATTTTGAAATAGTCAACCGCTATAAGGAACAGATTCTCCAGGATGAAACTCCACTGTGCAGTCTGGTTAGAATCGCTTCAGATCTCACGAAACCTGAGTGGATATCTAGCCTATTGGAAGGAGGATTCTCTAAAGGAAGTCCAACTCTCTGGATATTGGAAGGTCTAGCATACTATTTAGATCAAGACGCTGTCATCTCTATTCTTCAGATTGCCTCTAAGAAAAGTGCCACGGGAAGTAAGATCTTTGTTGACATGTGTGTGCCTGGACTCACAGAAGCCCGATTTGGACCATTCATGATGCACTTTCAGTGGGGATTGAACATAGAGGATGTGCCCGCGTTCTTTGAAAAATCTGGGTGGAAAGTTACATGCTTCTTTGCTGATGACCATGATCAAGGGCGTGATGTTGGA